>JBEARB010000355.1:0-12228 GCA_041163625.1 Pseudomonadota bacterium
CGCGCTGCCGACCTGCGGCGACGGCTTCGTGCAGAAGGGCGTCGAGGAATGCGACGACGCCAACAAGGACGACACCGACCTCTGCATCTCGGATTGCAAGCTCGCCATCTGCGGTGACGGCAAGCTGCGCGTCGGCGTCGAGCTCTGCGACGACGGCAACGAGAGCGACGAGGACGGCTGCACGCAGACCTGCACGCTCGCGAGCTGCGGCGACGGCTTCAAGCAGCCCGGCGAGGAATGCGACGACGGCAACCTCAACGACGCCGACGGCTGCCTGACGACCTGCCTGCTGCCGAGCTGCGGCGACGGCATCGTGCAGAAGGGCATCGAGGAGTGCGACGACGCCAACAAGGACGACGGCGACGCCTGCACCAACAGCTGCAAGGTCGCCAAATGCGGCGACGGCTCGCTGCACGTCGGCGTGGAAGCCTGCGACGACGGCAACACCGACGATGCGGACGGCTGCACCCAGGCGTGCGCGCTGCCGACCTGCGGCGACGGCTTCGTGCAGAAGGGCGAGGCCTGCGACGACGGCAACAACGACCCCTTCGACGGCTGCCTGCCGACCTGCGTCGCGGCGAGTTGCGGCGACGGCTACGCGCAAGAGGGCGTCGAGCAATGTGACGACGGCAACAAGAACCCCAACGACAGCTGCAGCAACACCTGCAAGCTCGCGACCTGCGGCGACGGCCTGCTGCAGCTCGGCGTCGAGGCCTGCGACGACGGCAACACCGACGACACCGACGGCTGCACCAGCGCCTGCAAGCTGCCGACCTGCGGCGACGGCATCGTGCAGAAGGGCGAGGCCTGTGACGACGGCAACAAGGACGACCACGACGGCTGCCTCTCCACCTGCGTCAAGGCGAGCTGCGGCGACGGCATCCTGCAGCTCTCCGGTGGCGTCAGCGAGACCTGCGACGACGGCAACAAGGTCGACACCGACGCCTGCCTGAGCAGCTGCGAGGCCAACGTCTGCGGCGACGGCGTGGTCTGGGCCGGCGTCGAGGCCTGCGACGACGGCAACAAGGACGACACCGACGGCTGCACCAGCGCCTGCAAGCTGCCGACCTGCGGCGACGGCATCGTGCAGAAGGGCGAGGCCTGCGACGACGGCAACCAGGACGACACCGACGATTGCCTCAGCACCTGCGTCAAAGCGAGCTGCGGCGACGGCAAGGTCCAGGCCGGCAAGGAAGCCTGTGACGACGGCAACCAGGACGCGACCGACGCCTGCCTGCCGAGCTGCGCCATCGCGACCTGCGGCGACGGCAAGCTGCACAAGGGCGTGGAGCTCTGCGACGACGGCAACGACAAGAACGACGACGGCTGCACCAACGCCTGCGAGCCGGCCACCTGCGGTGACGGCTTCGTGCAGCCCGGCGAGGCCTGCGACGACGGCAACGGCGACGACCAGGACGCCTGCAAGTCCGACTGCACCAAGGCCGTCTGCGGCGACGGCGTGGTCCAGCTCGGCGTCGAGGCCTGCGACGACGGCAACCAGGACGACGGCGACGGCTGCCTCGCCAGCTGCAAGCCCAACGTCTGCGGCGACGGCAAGGTCTGGGCCGGCGTCGAGGCCTGCGACGACGGCAACGACGTCGAGACCGACGGCTGCACCAGCGCCTGCAAGCTGCCGACCTGCGGCGACGGCAAGCTCCAGGCCGGCGAGGCCTGCGACGACGGCAACCAGGACGACACCGACGACTGCCTCAGCACCTGCGTCAAGGCGAGCTGCGGCGACGGCAAGGTCCAGGCCGGCAAAGAAGCCTGCGACGACGGCAACAAATCCGACACCGACGCCTGCCTCTCCACCTGCGTGGTCGCCACCTGCGGCGACGGCAAGGTCCAGGCCGGCGTCGAGCAATGCGACGACGGCAACAGCGACGACACCGACGCCTGCCTCTCCACCTGCAAGGTCGCGACCTGCGGCGACGGCAAGGTGCAGAAGGACGTCGAGGCGTGCGACGACGGCAACCAGAGCAACAGCGACGCCTGCCTCTCGGATTGCTCGGTCGCCAGCTGTGGTGACGGCTTCGTGCAGGCCGGGAAGGAAGCCTGCGACGACGGCAACAAATCCGACGCCGACGCCTGCCTCTCGACCTGCGAGGTCGCGACCTGCGGCGACGGCAAGGTCCACAAGGGCGTCGAGGATTGCGACGACGGCAACAAGGACGACGGCGACGCCTGCCTGACCACCTGCGTCAAGGCGAGCTGTGGCGACGGCAAGGTGCAGGCCGGCGTCGAGGAATGCGACGACGGCAACGCCGTGACCACCGACGCCTGCCTGCCGAGCTGCAAGAAGGCCAGCTGCGGCGACGGCGTGGTGCAGGCCGGCGTCGAGGAATGCGACGACGGCAACACCACCGGCGGCGATTGGTGCGACGGCAGCTGCAAGGCCGAGTGCGGCGGCACCGCCAACGAGAAGCTGGTCGGCGGTTCGTGCTACGTGCGCTTCCCGGCGCAGCTCAGCTGGGACGCCGCGAACGCGGCCTGCCAGGCGATCGACGCGCACCTCGCCAGCATCGCCGACAAGACCGCCAACGACGCGGTGAAGTCGATGCTCGCGGGCGCGGCGGCGTGGATCGGCGCGACCGACCAGCTCGGCGAGGGCACCTTCGTCTGGTACGAAGGCCCGGGCCAGCTGCTGCAGCTCACGTTCACCGATTGGGTCAGCGGCGAGCCGGACGACAATCCGGCCGGCAAGGGCGATTGCGTGACCATCGAGAGCGCGGGCTGGCGTGACCAGCAGTGCAGCACCCCGAACGCCTACGTCTGCGAGCACGCGTACTAGCGGCGAGCAGACGGCGCGACGCGCGCGGGAGGTGCGGCATGCGGCAGACGCGATGGCAGGACCTGCGAGGGCCGGGCGCGGCGCTGTGGGCGCTCGTGTGGCTCGCGGCGTGCAGTGACCCGCCGGCGGTGGCGGGGCCGCGCTGCGGCGACGGCAAGGTCGATCTGGGCGAAGCCTGCGACGACGGCAACGACGAAGACGGCGACGAATGCACCAACGCGTGCACCGTCGCGGCCTGCGGCGACGGCATCGTGCAGGCGGGCGTCGAGGGCTGCGACGACGGCAACACCGACGACGGCGACGTCTGCACCAATGCTTGCACCGTCGCGGTCTGCGGCGACGGCGTGGTGCGCGCCGGCCTCGAAGCCTGTGACGACGGCAACACCGACGACACCGACGGCTGCACCAGCGCCTGCAAGCTGCCGACCTGCGGCGACGGCGTGGTGCAGAAGGGCGAGGCCTGCGACGACGGCAACGGCAACGACGGCGACGCTTGCCTCTCGACCTGCCTGCTCGCGAGCTGCGGCGACGGCAAGGTCCACGTCGGCAAGGAAGACTGCGACGACGGCAACCAAGACCCCTTCGACGCCTGCAACGCCTGCGTCTTCGCCACCTGCGGCGACGGCGTGGTGCACAAGGGCGTCGAGGCCTGCGACGACGGCAATACCGACGACACCGACGGCTGCACCGGCTTGTGCCGGCTGCCCTCCTGCGGCGACGGCATCGTGCAGAAGGGCGAGGCCTGCGACGACGGCAACACCGACGACGCCGACGCCTGCCTGACGACCTGCCTGCCGGCGCGCTGCGGCGACGGCAAGGTCCAGGCTGGCGTGGAGACCTGCGACGACGGCAACGCGGACGACACCGACGCCTGCACCAACGCCTGCAAGCCCAACGTCTGCGGCGACGGCAAGCTGCTGCTCGGCACCGAAGCGTGCGACGACGGCAACACCGACGACACCGACGGCTGCACCAGCGCCTGCGTGCTCGCCGGCTGCGGCGACGGCGTGGTGCAGAAGGGCGAGGCCTGCGACGACGGCAACCTCAACCCGCTCGACGGCTGCACCAACACCTGCACCCTGCCCGTCTGCGGCGACGGCGTGGTCAACAACGGCGAGGCCTGTGACGACGGCAACCTCGTCGCGACCGACGCCTGCAAGCCCGATTGCAAGCCGAACGTCTGCGGCGACGGTGTGGTCTGGGCCGGCGTCGAGGCCTGCGACGACGGCAACAGCGACGACACCGACGGCTGCACCAGCGCCTGTGCGCTGCCGAGCTGCGGCGACGGCGTGGTGCAGCAGGGCGAGGCCTGCGACGACGGCAACAGCGACGACACCGACGGCTGCCTCTCGACCTGCGTCGCGGCCAACTGCGGCGACGGCAAGCTGTGGATCGGCAAGGAGACCTGCGACGACGGCAACCAGAGCCCCTTCGACGCCTGCAAGCCCGATTGCACGCCGAACGTCTGCGGCGACGGCGTGCTGCACGTCGGGGTCGAGGGCTGCGACGACGGCAACAAGGACGAGAGCGACGGCTGCTCGAGCGCGTGCAAGCTGACGACCTGCGGCGACGGCGTGGTGCAGAAGGGCGAGGCGTGCGACGACGGCAACGCGAGCGCGCAGGACGCCTGCTTGCCGACCTGCGTCAAGGCGACCTGCGGCGACGGCGTCGTGCAGCTCGCGAGCGGCGTGACCGGCGCGAGCGCGCCCGAGCTCTGCGACGACGGCAACCAGAGCGACGCGGACGGCTGCCTCTCGAGCTGCAAACCGAACGTCTGCGGCGACGGCAAGCTGTGGATCGGCGTCGAGGCGTGCGACGACGGCAACACCGACGACGGCGACGGCTGCACCAGCGACTGCAAGCTGCCGACCTGCGGCGACGGCGTCGTGCAAGCCGGCGAGGCGTGCGACGACGGCAACGCCGACGCGACCGACGGCTGCTTGCCGAACTGCACGAAGGCGTTCTGCGGCGACGGCGTGGTGCAGCTCTCGACCGGCGTGACCGGCAGCGCCCCGACCGAGGTCTGCGACGACGGCAACCAGAGCCCCTTCGACGGCTGCCTGCCGAACTGCCAGCCCAACGTCTGCGGCGACGGCAAGCTCTGGGTCGGCAAGGAAGCCTGCGACGACGGCAACAAGGACGACGCCGACGGCTGCACCAACGCCTGCACGCTCGCGAGCTGCGGCGACGGCAAGCTCGACGCCGGCGAGGGCTGCGACGACGGCAATACCTTCGGCGGCGACGCCTGCACGGCGGCGTGCCAGCCCAACGTCTGTGGCGACGGCGTGCTCTGGGTCGGCAAGGAAGCCTGCGACGACGGCAACGTGCAGGACGGCGACGGCTGCAGCGCCGGCTGTGCGCTGCCGAGCTGCGGCGACGGCGTACTCGACGACGGCGAGCTCTGCGACGACGGCAACGCCGACGACGGCGACGCCTGCCTGACGACCTGCGTGCCGGCGAGCTGCGGCGACGGCGTGGTGTGGAAGGGCAAGGAGCAATGCGACGACGGCAACGGCTGGGACGGCGACGCCTGCCTCTCGGATTGCACCGGCGCGAGCTGTGGTGACGGCAAGGTCTGGCTCGGCAAGGAGGCGTGCGACGACGGCAACGCCAGCGCGACCGACGCATGCCTGCCGAGCTGCGTGAAGGCGAGCTGCGGCGACGGTGTGGTCTGGGCGGGCAAGGAGGCTTGCGACGACCAGAACCTCGACGACGGCGACGGCTGCCTGACGACCTGCGTGGCGTGGGATCCCTGCGCCGAGTTGGCCGTCGAGACGGTGACGCCAGCGACCGCCTGCCAGGGCGCAGTGCCCAAGCAACTGAAGGTCGCGGGGGCCGGGATCGTGGTCTACAAGGGCAACAAGCCGACGGTGCGTTTCGACGGCACGCTGCTCACGGCGACGGCGGACGATTGCGTGCCCGTACCCTTCGTCCCGGGCGCCGAGGCGTGCGCCGGGATGACGCTCTCGCTGCCGTTCACGCCGGCGGTCGGCGACCACACCATCAGCGTGCAGAACCCGACCAGCAAGGCGTGCACCGCGACCGGCGTGTTCTCGGTGACGCCGCCGCCCGAGCTCGACAGCGTCTCGCCGCAGCTGATCTGCGAGGGCGGCGCGACCTTCACGCTCGCCGGCAAGTTCTTCGCGCAGGGCACCGCCGTGACGTTCGGCAGCAAATCGCCGTCGTCGACGACCTTCGAGAGCTCGACCAAGCTGCTCGCTTCGTTCTCGAACATCACGCCCGGCGTGTACGACGTCGCGGTCAGCAACGGCCCCGGCTGCGGCGACGTGTTGCCAGCGGCGGTGACCATCGCCAAGCGCCCGCAGCTCTACTTCGTCGCGCCGGCGGCGACCTGGTCGGGCATCGCCATCGAGGCGGTCGCCTACGTCTCGGGCTACGGCGCCGGCTCAATCAGCGGCGACGTGAAGTCGGTCGCGATCCGCCCGAGCGGCAGCAACGACGCGCCGACGCCGGTGAGCTACACCTGGAGCAAGGCGACCGCCTCGCGCATCCGCTTCACCATCCCCAAGGGGCTCGCCGCGGGCAGCTGGGACCTGGTCGTCAGCGACACGCTCTCGTGCGTCGTCGTGCTGCCCGACGCCTTCTCGGTCGCGCAGCAGACCACCGTCGCGCTCGACCGCCTCGAGCCGCCCTTCGCCGAGGCGGGCAAGCCGACGCCGACCACCCTGCTCGCCACCGATCCGATCCCCAACGGCAAGAAGGGACTGCAGAACGGCGTGGCGGTCTACCTGACCAACCCTTCGCTCGGCACCGCCCTGCCCCTTCGCGCGGTCGGCTTCGTCAAGTCGACGCTCGCGACGGCGCTGCTGCCCGATACGCTGGTCGCCGGCACCTACGACCTGGTCGCGGTCAACCCCGACGGCTCGGTCGGCGTGCTCACCGGCGGACTCACCGTCACGTCGGGCGCGCCGCCGGTCATCGAGACCATCGCGCCCGGCTCGGTGCCGAGCAGCGGCGCAGTGGTCGATATCCTCGGCAGCGCCCTGCCCACGAGCGGCGGCAAGGTGGAGCTGCGCTGCGTGGACGGCAACGGCACCGCCAGCACCGTCTCGCTGACGCCCTCGAGCAGCAGCGCGACCAAGCTGACGATCACCACGCCGGGCACGCTCTCGGCGGGGACGGCGTGCGTGGTCCGCGTGGTGCGCAGCGATGGCGTCTACGCCGATTTCTCGGCCCTCGGCGTCACCGAGCCGTCGGAGAACCTCGGCGATTTCGAGGCCGACGACGCGATGCTGGCGCCGCGGCGGGCACCGGCGGTGACGGCGGCGCAGGCGACGAGTGCGGCGCGTTTCGTCTACGCCTTCGGTGGCGACGGCGGCAGCACCGCCTCGGCCCGCAGCGACGCCGAGGTCAGCGCGATCGACGCGTACGGCGACCTCGCCGGCTGGCGCAAGCTGCCGCTCGAGCTGCCCGGCAAGCGCACCTTCGCCGGCGCGGCGACGATCGGCCGTTTCGTCTGGCTCGTCGGCGGCCACGACGGCAGCGCGGCGACGGCGACGACCTTCCGGGCGGCGGTGCTCTCGCCGGACGAGGCGCCGCAGTTCGACGATATCGAGCTCGACACCGCGACCGTCGGTCTCTCCGAAGGCGTCTGGAGCTGGAAGGTCGCGGCGGTGATGGGCGGCAGCGATCCGATCAACCCGGGCGGCGAGTCGTTGCCCTCCGATCCGCTGACGGTGCGGGTGCCCAAGCTCGACGTGGGCGTGACCGTGAAGCTGACCTGGTCGGCGGTGCCGGGCGCGACCTCGTATCGCATTTACCGGACCGCCACGGGCGGCGCGGCGGCCAGCGAGGTCGCGCTGCTGACCACCGTGGCCGCCTCGAGCACCAGCTTCACCGACAACGGCGACGCAGTCGGCACCGGCGCGCCCCGGCAGCTCGGCGACCTCGGCACCTGGCAGGCAGGCCCGGCGCTGTCGACCGCGTGCTACGGCTCCGGTCTGGTGGCGGCGCCCGATCCGGCCTCCGCCTCGATCTGGCACCTCTACCGCCTGCACGGGCACACCGGCTCGGCCGCCACCGCCACCGCCGAGCGCTTGGTCGTCACGATCGGCACCGCTGGGGCGCAGACCGCACCGGCGTGGATCGGCCTCGGCAACTTCGGCACCGCGCGCTGGCAGCTCGGCGGCTTCCGCGTCGACCGCGCCGTCACCACCCGCCTCGACGCCGCCACCGACGTCTGGGTCTACGCCGGCGCCGGCGCCAACAGCGCCGCCAACGACACCGTCGACGAGCTCGTCGCCGGCAAGGTGCTCGCGGGCGGCGCGCTCGGCAGCATCACCGACGTCACGGCGATGAAGAGCAGCGGCGGCTACGGCTTCGCGGCGGCAGCGAACCAGCTCTTCACCTTCGGCGGCTCGGCCCTCTCGGCCAGCACCGGCGGACAGAGCGGCCAGCTCTGCGGCGGAAGCCAGAAGTGCCCGAAGAACGCGAAGATGCCGAACGTGCAGAACTGGAACGCCGGCATCGGTCTGGGCACCGCCCGCTACCTGATGGGCAGCGTCGTCGCGTCGGGGCACATCTTCGTCGTCGGTGGTACCGGCAGCGGCGGCGCGCTCGCCACGGTCGAGCGCGTGCTCTGGTAGATTCGCCTTCTTGGCAAGATCGCCCCACTCGCCTACGATCGCTCCCCTTGCACCCAGCGAGTCCGGCCCAGCGCCCCGGCGTCGGCCCGACCCCATGCCGGAGGCCCGATGAGCAAGCCCGAATCCGTACGACTCCAAAGCGACCGCGCCGAAAGCGTCTTCGACGACTTCAAGCCGCCTTACGATCGCGCCCACGCCATCGTGGAAGCGAGCCGCTGTCTGTACTGCGACGAGCCGCCCTGCCAGCAGGCCTGCCCGACCAGCATCGACATCCCGCAGTTCATCCGGAAGATCGCGACGGAGAACATCAAGGGCTCGGCGCGCACGATCTTCGACAGCAATATCCTCGGCATGAGCTGCGCGCGCGTGTGCCCGGTCGAGGTGCTCTGCGTCGGTGATTGCGTCTACAACAAGCTCGGCCAGCCGCCGATCCAGATCGGCAAGCTGCAGCGCTACGCCACCGATATCGCGCTCGCCGAGGGCTGGCAGTTCTTCGAGGCGGGCCCGGACACCGGCAAGAGCGTCGCGCTGATCGGCGCCGGTCCAGCCAGCATCGCTGCCGCCCACCAGCTGCGTATCGCCGGCCACGCCGTCACGATCTACGACAAGCGCGACGTCATCGGCGGCCTGAACACCTGGGGTGTGGCGCCGTACAAGATGAAGGCCGAGGCCTCGATCGAGGAGCTCGATTGGGTGCTCCGCATCGGTGGCATCGACATCCAGCTCGGCGTCGGCGTCGGCCCCGGCGAGGGCAACCTGCCCTTCGCGGAGCTCGAGGCGCGTCACGACGCGGTGTTCCTCGGCTTCGGTCTCGGTGAGGACAGCTCGCTCGAGGTGCCCGGCCAGGACCTCGAGGGCGTGCACGGCGCCGTCGACTTCATCGAGTGCATGAAGCTCGGCGCGCTCGACCTCGGCTGGGTCAAGACCGCCGCGGTGGTCGGCGGCGGCAACACCGCCATCGACGCGGTGCGCGAGCTCAAGGGCCTCGGCATCCCCGAGGTCGTGTTGGTCTACCGCGGCCAGGAAGCCGGCATGTCGGGCTACCAGCACGAGTGGAAGGCGGCCAAGGTCGAGGGCGTGACGGCCTCGTGGGGCAGCCAGCCGCTGGCCTTCTTGGGCGCCGGCCGCGTGCAGTCGATCCACTGTGCCAAGCTCGACGCGAACAAGAAGCCGACGGGCGATACCTTCACCGTCGGCGCGGACCTGGTCCTGCTCGCCATCGGCCAGGGCAAGCTCGGCGAGCTGCTCGGCGGCATCGAGGGCATCGCCCTGGACCGCGGCAAGGTCGTCACCGACGACGACGGCGCGACCGGCCGCCCCGGCTGGTACGCCGGCGGCGATTGCCGCAACGGCGGCAAGGAAGTCGTCAACGCGGTGGCCGAGGGCAAGCGCGCGGCGATCGCCATCGACGCGTACCTGCGCAGCAAGGGAGGCTAGTCATGGACGGCAACCAGATGAAGAAGGCGGCGCGCGTCGTGCCGGACCTGACCACCAACTGCGCGGGCATCATCTCGCCCAACCCCTTCTGGCTCGCGAGCGCGCCGCCGACCAACTCGGGTCCGCAGATCGAGCGCGCCTTCGAGGCGGGCTGGGGCGGCGCGGTCTGGAAGACGCTCGGCCAGCCGATCCAGAACGTCAGCAGCCGCTTCGGCGGTCTCAGCTACGGCGGCAAGAAGAACATCGGCTTCAACAATATCGAGCTGATCACCGACCGTCCGCTGGAGAGCAATTTCCGCGAGATGCTCGAGTGCAAGAAGAAGTTCCCCAAGCACGCGGTCATCGCCAGCCTGATGGTCGAGACCGAGGCGGAGTGGGAGGAGTTCATCGCGCGCTCGGTCGACGCCGGCGCCGACGGCCTCGAGCTGAACTTCGGCTGCCCGCACGGCATGTGCGAGCGTGGCATGGGCTCGGCGGTCGGCCAGGAGCCCAAGGTCAACGAGCGCATCACCAGCTGGGCCAAGAAGTACGCCGAGAAGTACAAGCCGGGCCTGCCGGTGCTGATCAAGCTGACCCCGAACGTCGGCGACATCCTGCCGCACGGCCACGCCGCGCAGCGCGGAGGGGCGGACGGCGTCTCGCTGATCAACACGATCAAGTCGATCATCGGCGTCGATATCGACAACTTCGTGCCCTACCCCCGCGTGCAGACCCAGTCGACCAACGGCGGCTATTGCGGCGCGGCGGTCAAGCCGATTGCCCTGCACATGGTCGGTCAGCTCGCGCGTGACCCCGACTTCACCATCCCGATCTCGGGCATCGGCGGCGTCGCCACCTGGCGCGACGCGGTCGAGTTCATCCTGATGGGCAGCAGCAGCGTGCAGGTCTGCACCGAGGTGATGCTCAAGGGCTACCGCATCGTCGAGGACATGATCGAGGGCCTGACCGAGTACATGGCCACGCACGGCTTCGAGACCATCGACCAGATGGTGGGCAAGGCTGTCCCGGCGTACTCGGAGTGGGGTCTGCTGAACCTCAACTACGAGACGGTCGCCAAGATCGACCCGAACAAGTGCATCGGCTGCTACGACTGCGTGGCCGCCTGCCGGGACGGCGCGCACCAATGCATCTTCCCCGCGACCGACGGCACCCGCGTGCCGACCATCGACGAGGACGAGTGCGTCGGCTGCAACCTCTGCGAGATCGTCTGCCCGGTCCCGGATTGCATCACGATGGTCGAAGTCGACAACGGCTTCGGCGAGGCGACCTGGAACGAGGCCGTCGCCGGTGAGAAGACGTTGCGGCCGAAGAAGGGTTCGCACTAGTCGAGGAACGCGACTGAGCACTCCGCAGGCTTCGGGACGGGGCGTAGGCCCTGGTGCTCATTGTGCTCTTCGGCATCTTCCTCACCCACGACATCGACCGCTCCCGGGTCAGGTGCTGCAGCCGCTGGTGCTGACCGTCAACGACGAGGAGCAGGTCGTGCCCGTCGCCGCGAGCACTGCCGGCTTCGACGGCAGCAGCCTGTCGTTCAAGATGGCCAAGCTCGACAGCTCCGAGACCCTGATGGTGGTGCTGACGGTCGTGAGCGCCGACGGCAGCGAGGACGGAGTCGCCGTCGCAGTGCCGCAGAATGGCGGCTCCGGCGGCCATTTGCGCACACCACGGGATATTTCGAATGGTCTGTCGCGACCTTCGCTTCGATTGACGCGATGGCGGGCCGCTGGCAGCCTCCGTGGCCCCATTTTCGAGGTGAATCGCGGTGCGTACAGCTCAGACCAGCCGGCCGGAGAAGGATTGGGCGGCACCGCAGTGGACCCGCGGACTGGCTGCGCTCGCGGTGCTGGTGGCCGGCTACGTCGCTTGGCATTGGGGACCGCTCTTCTCCGGTGATGCGCTGATTCACGTGATCTTCATGGAGAACGCGGCGAACGGACATTGGTTCGAGTTCAACCGCGGGATCCCGGACGCATCGTCGACTTCCGCGCTTTGGACGGTCGTCGGCGCCGTACTCTGGCGACTCGGCGGTGTCACCTGGACCCTCGGCGGCATCAAGTTGCTGTGCGTGGCGGCGTGGCTCGGCAACGCGTGGCTGGCCAAGCTGTTGGCGCAGCGCCTCGGCGCGACCTCCTCCGTGGCGACGTTGCTCGGGTTGCTGCTGCTCGCCGATCCGTCCAGCGGCATCAACGCGTTGATGGGCATGGAGAATGCCTTCTTCTCGTGCATGGTGCTGGGCGCGGCGTTGGCTCTCGTGCGGCAGGTCGAGGCCGAAACTCCGGGGTTGCAGATGACCGCGGCCGCCTTCGGGCTCCTCGGATTGGCGGTCGCGACGCGGCCCGAGGGCGTGGTGCCGATCGGCGTGGTCGGCGGCGCCTGGGTGCTGTGGATGTTCCG
>JBEARB010000356.1:0-2646 GCA_041163625.1 Pseudomonadota bacterium
GTAGCCCGGGTACAGATCGACGCTACCGACCCGCCCGACACCCGTCAACGACAAGCTGCCGTAGCTGCGAGATCGCAACACACACGACGATCGACTCGAAATCCAGCGATCGACGCACGGCCGGCGCGTCGCGTTGTCCTTCATCGGAACCCTCCAACCTGACAATAGCCGCCGCCGCAGCTCATCCCGCTGCGGAAGCCCTGGTCGATGACGCGGTAGCCGCCCGCCGCCGCCGTATCCGGCAGCGCGACGAAGCCGCCGTGGCTGGCGAAGCCGCTCTGCTGGCTGACGCACGCGCCAGCCACGCAGGCCTTGCCGCTGGTATCGCAATCCTCACCGGGCACCTGCGCCGTGCCGCTGGCGTTGCAGACCGCCACCTGCGCGCCGATGCAGCTCTTGCTCTCGGGCGTGCAGACCTGCTTGGCGCACGCGCCCTGCACACAGCCCTCGCCGCTGCCGCAGGACTGCTCCTTCCACGCCCCGCCGGCGCAGACCACCGCGGTCGCCGCGTCCTTGCAGCTCTTCTCACCCGCCGAGCAGCTCGCGCTCTGGCAGCTGCCACCGAGGCAGGTCGAGCCCGGCGTCTGGCTGCAATCCTGCAGCGTCGCGACCGAGAGGCCGTCGGCGGCGCATTGCGTCACCTTGTCGCCGTCGCAGCCCTTGGCCTCGGGCACGCAGACCTGCGCCTGGCACGCGCCGCCGCTGCAGACCTGCCCGCTCGGGCACGCCGTCGCCGAGAAGCCCGTACCGTCGGCCTTGCAGACCCCGAGCTGGCCGTCCGCCTCGCAGCGCGTCTCGCCGGCGGTGCAGACCTTGCCGGCCAGCTTGGGGTCGACGCAGACCGTCTCCAGGCACGCCTTGCCGCCGAGGCAATCGTCGTCGCTCTCGCACTCGACGCAGAGCCCGACGCCCTTGTGGCAGACCTGCTCGGGCGAGCACTCCTTGCTCGATTGGCACGGCGACGCCGGCGGCGCGCAGGTGAAGCCCTTGCAGGCGTTGGGCGCGGGGCAGTCTGTGTCGGCGAGGCAGTCGACGCAGAGCCCGGCCGTGGTGTTGCAGACCTGGTCCTCGGCGATGCACTGCTTGTCGGATTGGCAGGGGGTGGGGCCGGTGGTCGCGGCGTCGGTCGTGGCGTCGCTGCTGCCGCTGTCGCCGGCGCTGTCGCCGCTGCTGCCAGTGTCACTGCCGCTGCCGCTGCCGCTGTCGCTATCGCTGCCGCCGCCGCCGTTGCCGTCGCTGCCGCCGTCGCTGATCGCCGCGTCGGTCTTGGCCTTGCCGTCGTCGGGCTTGTCTTCGGTGCCGCAGGCCGGAAGCGCGAGGGTTGCAAACAGCCCCACGAGCAGAGCAATACCGCACCGCCGGATGCGAGGGTGGTGGCTCTTCATGGCTTCCCCCAATACAACTCGTTGGGATGATTCACGCTAGGCAAGCCGACTTCGGAGAGCGTCAAGGGAACCACGTCGTTGACCTTGGCAGCGTAGGGCTTGTCAGCCTTCTTGCAAGTACCGTCAACAAGGAGGTAGGAGGCCACCAAAATATCGATCTTCGGCATCAACACAGATCCTGGTGCAGGCTGCTTGAAGTGCTTCCAGCTTGTGCCGTCCGAGTACGCCGTCATTTCGCTCTCAGCCCAGTAGGGGTTGGGGCTTGCGATGTACCCTGTGCCCGTGCAGTCCTGACTCGCATAGAGTACGGAGTTAGCACGCTCGAATCTTGAAGGACTCCACTTGAACTTGAGCCATACCACCCAGCCCTTCGACGTGACCAACACATCGCCGACAAGGGCGACAGTGCCGTTCGTACCGGGAAGGACGATATTCTGGTGCGTACCCCAGGCCATGCCATTTGCGTCAACGAGGACCGGGCCACCGCTCCCACCAGCGTTCTTGAGCGCCGCCACATCCTGCTCCAACTTCGAAACCTTCCCAGAAAGCCCAGAAATCTCGCCCGCCAGCGCCCCACCGGCCTTCTCCGCCACGCCTGCCACCGCCGCTTCCAGCGCATACGGCACCGCCGCCACCTTCACCCGCGGCAGTTTGGTCTTGCTCGGCCCGACAACCGTCTCGCTCCACAGATCTGGGCTGTCGTGCACCGCCTTGGCGCACGCATCCGGCAACACCACCGAAAACCGCCCGGTCTTCGCCTCGGCGTTCACCGTCTGGCTCGAACAGACCGGCGTCGTCGCCGCCTGGCCGTCGTAGAACGCCACCGAGACCTCCACCGCCTTGTCGTAGGGTTTGCCGGCGTCGTCGGTGACCGTTCCGCCCCAGACCAGCGGCGAGCTGGTCGGCGTGCCGACCGCGATCGCGGCGCCGGCGGCGGCCAGGACTGCGGCGAGGGCCGCGAGGGGGCGAAGCGACGCGGGGATTGCGCGCGGCACGTGGGAAGTAGGCACGGGAACCTCCGATTTCGGGACCGGCGGAGCGTGCCACATCCACGCAGAGGTGGGCAACGGGATGCTCGACCTAACCCCCAACCCACCACCGCAACACCGCCACCGCCGCCACGGGGGTAGGAAACATAAGAGGGGGTAGGAAACATAAGACCCGTTCTCGGACAACTCCAACTGTAGCCCGGGTACAGATCGACGCTACCGACCCGCCCGACACCCGTCAACGACAAGCTGCCGTAGCTGCGAGATCGCAA
>JBEARB010000357.1:0-13365 GCA_041163625.1 Pseudomonadota bacterium
CCGCCGAGGCAATCCGCGTCGCTGCTGCACGGCGCGCATTGCATCCCGCCGTCGACCACGCATTTCGCCGCCGCGCCGGCGTCCGGCGGGAAGGCGCGGTAGCCGATCGGGCAGTCCGGCGGCTCACCCGGGCCGATGTCGGCGTCGGTGACGGCGATGTCGACCGGCACGTCGAGCGCGCTGGCGTCCACGTCGGCCGGGCCGGGGACGATGGTGTCCTCGCTCGAGCAGGCTGCGGCCGCCGCGACGACGACGAGCCAGGCGGCGAGCACGGCGTGGTGCAGCGGCCGCGACCGGCTCGGGTCGGCACAAGGGGTCGGATGGTCGGGTGTTCGCATGCGGGCTCCGGCGAGGCGGCCGCACGGTAGCAGCCCCTGCTCGGAATTCGCACCTCTCCCTCGGCACTCTGCCGTTGTGCCGATGCAAAAAGCTAGCCGGCGAACAACCGCACGTCCTTGATCCAATAGCCCATCATCTGCTTGACGGCGTTCTCGTCCGGATGGCGCACGGCGGCGAAGCCGTCCGAGACCAAGGTCTGCTTCCAATCGCGGCGCGGGCTCCCGATCGGCAACAGCTGCTCGCTGACCAGCCAGCGTCCGCACTTGGCCGCAGCCTGCTCGACGCCGACCTTGGCCTTGATGCGGCCGTTGCCGAGCGCGCGCTTGAAGACCATGCCGACGGCGTAGCGGCGCGAGATTTCGGCCTCGAACGAATGCCAGCACACCGAGCGCGCCCACTCGCGGTAGATGTCCGCGTCGTTGCTCCAGTTCATCATGTCGACGAGGTGGCCGCCGCCGTTGCGCGCGCCGATCTCGCCGAAGACGACCTCGCCCTTGCTGCTGCGGTACCACTCCATATGGGTGAAGCCGGTGCCCAGCCCGAGCCCGGCGATGACCTTGCGGCTCATCTCGATGCCGGGCAGCAGGTCGGGGCGGTACGGGTTGCGGAAGGTCACCTGCGAGGGCGAGATCCATTGCTCCGAGCGGGCGATGAGCGGACGCGGGAAATATTGCGTGATGCTCTCGAACACCGGCTTGCCGTTGATCACCACGCAATCGCAGGTGAACTCCTCGCCGTCGACGAATTCCGCGACCACCGCCTCGCTGACGTGCTTTGTGCGGGCGAGCGCCTGCGCGAACGCCTCGGCGTCGTCGCAGCGGAAGGTATCGGCCGAGCCCGCGCCGGCGATCGGCTTGAAGATCACCGGGAAGCCGATCTGCTCCGCTGCGGCCCACGCCTCTTTGGACGTGCGGATGCGGAAGGAATGCGGAACGCGCACGCCGGCGGCCTTTGCGCGATCGGTCATCACCTGCTTGTCGCGGAAGCCGCGCGCGGTATCGACGCTCATGCCCGGCACGCCCAGCAACTCGCGCACCTTGGCGGCGAGCTCGACCGTCGGCTCCCACAACGACTCGACGCGGTCGACGCCGACGTGGGCGACGGCGCGGGCGATGCGCACGGCGGCGCCGTCGATGTCGAGGAGGTTGCCGGCGTCGAGCCAAGCGTCGACGTGGCGCCGCGTTTTGGCCGGCTGCGCCGCCTCGGGGCCGGCGCCGACGCCGATGACCTGGGCGCCGACTTCCTTGAGGCCGCGGCAGAATTCCTGCTGCTCGACCGGGTAGCTCGGCTGGATGAACACGACCTTCATGATGGCCTCGGGGTGCGCGCGGCAGGGGCCGGCGTGGGCACGGATTCGCTAGCCGGCGCGGACGCGGACCAACTCGCCGACGCGGGCGAGCTGCTGGCGCAAGGCGTCGTAGTCGGGGTGGCGGGCGCGGATCCAGGCGTTCGCCATGTAGCCGCCCTCGATCGGACGCGCGGGCGAGCCGACCGGCGGCAGGTGGAAGTCGATGAGGCCCGGGCCGAGCAGGGCGCGCGCGGCGTCCAGGCCCTCGTAGCCCAGAATTCGGCCGTCCCGCTCGGGACGCAGCGCGACGATGCCGGCCGCGTGGCGGCGGCTCGGCATCCGCGAGACGCGGCCGTGCACGATGGCGTGGGCCCACTCGCGGTAGATGTCGATGTCGTTGCCGGCGGCGTAGAGGTCCCATTGGCCGACGCCGGGCGGACGCGCGCCGATTTCACTGAACTTCAAACCCTTCGGGCCGTAGAACCACTCCATGTGGGTGGCGGTGGTGCCCAAGCCGAGCGCGGCCACGACGCGGCGTCCGAGCTTGCGCAGCTCGTCGTAGCCGTCCATGTCGCTGCGGTTGGTGTGCACGATCATCGGGCTGTAGTGGCGGTGCCGCATCGCCTCGAGCACGTTCGGGTAGTAGTGGCTGACGAATTCGTAGACCACCTCGCCGCGCACCGTCAGCGTGTCGTAGAAGCCCTCGTGGCCCTCGATGAACTCCTCGACCGCGATGCTCGCGCCGCGCTCGAAGTGGATGCCGCGCAGCGCCGCGGGGAGGTCTTCTGCCCGATCGACGCGCGTGGTACCGTCCGCCCCCGCTCCCGATCGCGGCTTGATGATGATCGGGTAGCCCACCGCCTCGGCGAAATCGCGGACCTCCGCGGCGCTGTCGGCGGCGGTCGATTGGGCACAGGGGATACCGTGTTGGCGCAGAAACTCCTTCATCGCCGGCTTGTCGCGACAGAGCCACGCCGCCTTGGCCGTCAGGCCGGGGATGGACGCAGCCTCGCGCACCTTCGCCGTCGACATGATGTGCGCCTCGACGGTGGCCTCGAGCCGGTCGACCCACGAGCGCGATTGGCAGCGATGCACCGCGGCGAGCAGCTCGCCCTCGTGGCAGACCGAGCCGACCTTCTCGTAATCGTCCATCCAGGAGCGCAGCTCGGGATCGAGCCACTCGATCGGCCGCTCCCCGATGCCGGTGACGCGCGCCCCCACACTCTTGAGGGCGCGCACGAACTCGCGCTGATAGTTCGGGAACTCAGGTGCGACGAAGAGCACGTGCATGGTTGCCTCCGGGGCCCGCGGGCCGCGGCGCAGCGTGGCACCGTTGCCCGCCGAATCACAAGGGGGATTGCCGCATGATCATCCTGCTCGGGCCGCAACGGCTCGCGCCGATCGTCGGGGAGGTCGCGCGCGAGCACGGCATCCACGGAAGGGCTGCCGTCGTCACCGCCGGCTGGCAAGAGCGCGAGGCCGAGGACGAGGAGCTGTTCGCTGCCCTCGGCCTGCCCGGCGTGAACCTGCAACTCTATCATCGCTGGGAGGAGGTCGCGCGCACCGATCCGACGCTCTTCGCAGCGCACCGCGAGCGGCAAGACCAGCTGCGCGCGCTCGAAGAGCTCTACGACAAGCGCCTCGCCCACGTGATGGCCGCCGCCCGCGAGCTGCTCGAAGCCGAGGAGCCGGTCGAGCTGCTGCAGGCCGAGCGCGCCTCGGCGATGGACGCGGTGCGCGCGCTCGACGACCACCACCTCCGCCGCGTCGCCGATATCCACGCTGCGTTCGAGGATCGCGTGCGGCCTTTCGAGCATCCCGCGCTGCTGCGTCATCGCGCCGAGATCGCCGAGGTCCTCGTCGGCGCCGACGTGCTGGTCATCGCGGGCGGTCACGTCGGTGTGCTGCTCAACCGCCTGCGCTTGTTCGGCATCGCCGATCACCTCCCCGGCAAGCACGTGATCGCCTGGTCCGCCGGCGCGATGGCGTGTTGCGAGCGGATCGCGCTCTTCCACGACAGCCCGCCGCAGGGCGCCGGCAACGCCGAGGTCTTCGAGCACGGCCTCGGCCTGGTCCCCGGCGTGGTCGCGTTGCCGCATGCGTCGCGGCGTCTGCGCCTCGGAGAGCCGGTCCGCGTCTCGTTGATGGCACAGCGGCTCGCGCCCGATTGGCCGACCACCTTCGACGTCCGCGACGTCGTCGTCATCGGCGACGACGGCCGCCTCGTCACCGTACGCGGTGCGCGTCGCCTACGTGCCGACGGCACGGTCACGCCGCTCGCCGACGCCGTCGGTCTGCGCCCGGGAGGTGAGGCATGAGCCGCGCACTTCGCGTCCTGCTGGCCGGTGGCCGCCCGCGCAAGGCCCAGATCGACGCCTTCCTCGAGGCGCACGAGTTCCCGCTGGTCGAGGGCAACCACGTCACGTTCATCTGGCGCGGCCAGGCCGAAGCGGTGCGCCTGCGCCACTTCGTCTACGCCTTGCAGACCGAGGTGAACTTCCAGCGCGTCGCCGGCACCGACCTCTGGCATTGTGGCCTCGACCTGCCGCGTGGTTCGCGCATCGAATACAAGATCGACGTCGTCCGGGGTGGCAAGCACCATTGGATCCGCGACCCGCTCAACAGCCGGATGGCGACCGATCCCTTCGGCGCCAACTCGGTCTGCGCCTGCGACGGCTACGTCGTGCCCGATTGGACGGTGCCCGACGCCGAAGCCCGCGCCGGCACGCTCGAGGAGCATTGGCTCGAGCCGACGCCCTTCGGCGAGGCGCGCAAGGTCACGGTCTACCTGCCGGCGCGCTTCCGCCAGAGCCGGCGCTACCCCTTGCTCGTGGTCCACGACGGCGGCGACTACATGCGCTTCGCCGCGCTGCAGACCGTGCTCGACAACCTGATCCATCGCGGCGAGGTGCAGCCGCTCATCGTCGCGCTCTCGCATCCGGGCGACCGCCTGGTCGAATACCCGGACGACCCGCGCCACACGTCGTTCGTCGCCGAGACGCTGCTGCCCTTCATGGAGGCGCGCTACCCGCTCTGGCCCGATGCGGCCGCCCGCGTGTTGATGGGCGCGAGCTTCGGCGGCGTCGCTTCGCTCTCGGTCGCGTGGCGCTACCCCGGCGTCTTCGGCGGTCTGTTGCTGCAATCGGGCAGCTTCGCCTTCACCGATATCGGCCAGCACCAGCGCGGCCCCGCCTTCGATCCGGTGGTGCGCTTCGTCAACGCCTTCCGCGAAAACCCCGGAAAACCGGCCACGCGGGCGTACCTGAGCTGCGGCCAATACGAGTCGCTGATCTACGAGAACCGCTCGATGGTGCCCTTCCTACAAGGCATCGGCATCGAGACGAAGTTCTCGGAGTCCCGCGATGGCCACAACTGGGAGAACTGGCGCGACCGGTTGCAGGAGGGCCTCAGTTGGCTCTTCCCCGGGCCGCTGTGGATGCTCTACGAGTAGCCGCTACCTACACCTGCTTCTTGCGCACGCTCCACACGAAACCGTCGTACCAGAAGTGCATGATCGAGACGACGTGGCTCCGACCGGCGCGGCTCTCGCGGACGTAGAAGCCGATCCAGACCAGGCCCAGCGGGATGCCGGCGCCGAGCACGAGCCAGCGCATCTCGGGCTGGCGCTCGAGCAGGAAGCTGCCCACGACCACGCCGACGGCGACGAACATCCAACGCCAGGTCAGCATCCCGAAGAGCAGGGCGATCGGCACGATGCGGAAGCGAATCGGATGCAGCGGGAAGATCTTCTGGTTGGCGTGGCTGCGGAAGAAGACCAGCACCAGGTGCGCGTGCGTGAACACCGCGATGAAGAAGAGCGCGAAGGGCTGCGAGAAGCGCGGATTCCAGGTGCCGCCGTCGATCGGGAGCTCGGCGAGCGGGCTCCGGAACAGCATCAACCCCGCCGCCATCGCCAGCACCGGCGAGAGCACGAGCAGCGTCAAGTCGTAGGCCGGGCCCACGATGTAGCCGGAAGGGGCCTTGGGCGGCGCGTCGGCCGAGCGAGCCTGGAGCAAGTCGTGGCCGGGCGGAGAGGAGGGCGCCTGGCCAAAGGAGGCGAGCGTCATGGTCGATCCGGAACGGGGGCGTACGTTCTTTGACGAGCCGTAGGCAGCCGTGGCTGGGCTGGCAAGGGGCGCGGTGGCGCGTGATGCAAGACCCTATTTCCCGGCCATTGCGGCTGGTGTAGAACGCGCCGCACGGGTGCCCGCGCGCCCGATGGGGGAGGCAAGCGTGGCGACCACGAGCAAGACGACCAAGACCGCTGCGACGGCGAAGAAGCCGGCCGCCGCGAAGAAGCCGGCCGCCGCGAAGACGCCGCCGGCTGCCAAGAAGGCGAGCGCTGCGAAGCCCGAGCCGACGTCGTTGACCGAAGCGACGCGCCTCATCGGCCTCTCGCTCGGGGCCGACATCTGCTGGCCCGGCGCGTACGAGGCCATCCTCTCGGGCCTCAAGCTCGAGATCCCCTACCAGAACGAGCGTGTGCGCGTGGCCTCGGAGCGCGTGACGGTCGAGCCCTACGACCTGCGCCAGGATTGCCGCTACGAGGTCGTCATCGACCGGCTCACGCACTGGTTCCACACCAGTCGCGAGTGGATCAAGAAGGCCGTGATCATGGACGGCCTCTACGTGCTCAACAATCCGTGGGCCGTGCAGTCGATGGAGAAGCAGACCTCCTACTGCGCGCTGATGAAGATGGACTTCCCGGTGCCCGAGACCTGGATGATCCCGCCCCGCGAGCACGGTGACGCCAACCCCGACGTGAAGCCGACGCTGCAGAAGTACGCGCGGCTGTTCAACCTCGAGCGCGTCGGTGAGCAGATCGGCTACCCGTTCTTCATGAAGCCCTACGACGGCGGCGCGTGGGTGGGCGTGAGCCACATCCAGTCGCCCGAGGACCTGAACAAGGCCTACGCCGAGTCCGGCACCCGCGTGATGCACCTGCAGAAGGCCGTCGCGGACTACGACCTCTTCGTGCGCACCGTCGGAATCGGCCCGCAGGTCCGCCTGATGCGCTACGACCCGAGCGCGCCGCTGCATGCGCGCTACGTCGTCGACTTCAACTTCGTCAACGGCCCCGAGTACAGCTACCTGATCGACCAGATGCTGACGATCAACGCGTTCTTCGGCTGGGAGCACAACTCCTGCGAGTCCCTGCGCAAGGACGGCGTCTTCTACCCGATCGACTTCGCCAACCCGTGCCCGGACTTCCAGGTCACCAGCCTGCACTTCTACTGGCCGGATCTGGTCAAGGACATGCTGCGCTGGACGATCTTCAACGCAGTCACCCAGCGCAAGATGCACAAGACCCTGGATTGGGAGCCCTTCTTCGAGGTCGCGAAGAAAGATCTGCCCTTCCGCGAGCGTCTCGCCGGCTACGCCGCCATCGCCCGCGAGCGCATGGACCACGAGCGCTTCGTCGCCTTCTGCCACGACCACCTCTCGCACCTCGACGAGGTCGCCTGGGAGTTCTTCGGCTCGCCCGCCTGCAAGTCGCTGGTCCGCGAGAAGGTCGAGGCGCTCTTCCCCGCGCACGAGCACGAGAAGTTCACCGAGCACTTCTGGGGCTTGGTGCAGTTCTGGCGCAAGACCGAGCGCGACCGCCTCGACCGCCGCGCCGCCGCCGCCGGAGGTGCCGCATGAGCGAGATCGCTCGCGTCGCGACCGGCTGGTACTCCGACCGCGTCGGCACCCGCGTCGAGGTCCGACGCTGGGGCCATTTCGGCCGCCCGCTGCTGCTCTTCCCGACCGCCGGTGGCGACGCCGAGGAGAGCGAGCGCTTCTTGATGATCAAGGTGCTGCGTCCGCTGCTCGAGGCCGGTCGGCTCAAGGTCTACACCTGCGACTCGATCAGCGGTCGCGCCTGGATGGACCGTGATCTCTCGGGCGTGCAGCGCGCGCGGGTGCAGAACCGCTTCGACGCCTTCATCGCCAGCGAGCTCGTCCCAGCGATCCGCGCCGATTGCCAGAACCCGAACCTGCTGGTCGGCGTCGCTGGCATGAGCATCGGCGCCTTCAACGCGCTCGGCGCCATCTGCCGTCACCCCGACCTGTTCGACACGGCGTTCTGCCTCTCGGGCACCTACGACATGAGCCGCTGGATGGGCGGGCAGCACAGCTTCGACTACCACGTCAGCTCGCCGCTCCACTTCATCCCGGGCCTACCCGAGGACTCCGAGCAGCTCCGCCTGCTGCGCCAGCGCCTGGTCGTGCTCGGCAGCGGCGAGGGACGTTGGGAGGCGCCGTGGGAGTGTTGGACGGTGGCGCGCGCGCTCGGCGCCCGCGGCATCCCCAACCGCGTCGATCTCTGGGGCAAGGAGTGGGATCACGATTGGGTGACCTGGCGCCACTTCCTGCCGCAGTACCTCGAGCAGTGGACCGAGGGCTGGGAGCCGAAGACGCCGGCCTGAGGCCGCGTCAGGCGCGCTCGAAGGGGAAGGCGAGCACCTCGTCGATATCGTCGTAGCCGCCGACCGCCATCAACAAGCGATCGACGCCGAGCGCCACGCCGGACGCCGGCGGGCAGCCGCGCCGCAGCGCGTCGAGGAAGCGCTCGTCGATCGGGTAGATCGGCAAGCCACGCGCTCGCCGCGCCGAAAGATCGGCCTCGAAGCGCTGGCGCTGCTCGTCCGCATCGACGAGCTCACCGAAGCCGTTGGCGAGCTCCACACCGCGCACGTAGATCTCGAAGCGCTCGGCGAGGTGCGGCGCGTCCGGGAGCCGCCGGGCCAGGCTCGCGAGGCTTTGCGGCCAGCGCTCGATGACGACCACATCGTGCGCAGTCAGCGCC
This sequence comes from Pseudomonadota bacterium, assembly GCA_041163625.1. Classification (GTDB taxonomy): domain Bacteria; phylum Myxococcota_A; class UBA9042; order UBA9042; family UBA9042; genus JACKFC01. The sequence goes on from JBEARB010000357.1 coordinate 8,418, forward strand.
GGCTCGACGCATTCGGCGAAGACGGCGAGCAGCACGTCGGCCTCGGCGTCGTCCGGGCGGACAGTGGCGCCGGCCGCGTTCGCGCGTGTCCGCAGCGTGGCGATCGGCAGCGGCAGGCCGTCGCGGCCGTTCATCTCCATGCCGGCGAAGCGACGCAGCGCGCCGGCGAACGAGAGGCGCAGCGCGCGACTGGGCCGGAACACGGAGCGGTCGTCGCCGCGCGCGCGGCGGGCGCGCTCGACGGCGGCGGCGGTGCGGCGCAGCAAGCGCAGCGCGTCGGCGATGATGGCGCCGCTGTCCTCGCCGGCTCGGTACCACTCGAGCATCGTGAATTCGGGGTTGTGCCAGCCGCCGCGCTCTCCCGAGCGGAAAGCCTTGGCGAGCGAATAGATGCGCGGCAGCCCGGCGTGCAGTAGGCGCTTGCAATGGTATTCGGGGCTCGTCACCAGCCAGCGCTGCACCGGCGCGCCGGCCATGCCCTCCCGCAGGGCGGCGCCGACCGCGTCGAGGTGCAGCTCCAGGCCCGGGCTGGTCGCGATGGCGGGGGTCTCGACCTCGAGGAAGCCGCGGCGATCGAGGTCGGCGCGGATGGCCCGCAGCAGCGCAGCGCGGTCGCGCAGGGCGGCGTCGCGGCGCGCGCCGTCGCGCAGCAGCCGGCCGAGATCGCCGTCGGGGTGCAGGGCGTCCGCCCCTGGTCGCGCCACGACGGCCCAATCTTCGGCCTGCTCGCGCACCAGATCGCCGGGCTGCAAGCGTTCGGGGGGCGCGACGGCCGGGCGTCGCACGGTGCGACCGTCTTGCCAGAGCAGCAGGGCGGTCGCGTCCGAGGCGAGCACCCGCGCCAGGGCGGGCGCGGGCATCAGTCGAACTCGATGACGCTCTGCCGGTCGACGGGATCCCGGTCGACGGCCGAGCGGACGAACTCCCAGACCGGTGGCATCTTCGCGACGAAGGTGCCGTCGGGGCGCTCGTCACCGCGCAGGATGCGGAGCTTGACCACGTCGCCGTCGCTGCCACCCGGAGGCGGCGCGCCCGCGGGCTTGGCGACGATGCGCAGCGCGTTCTCGCCGGCCTTGAGCGCGGCGGTCAGATCGACGGTGAACGAGCTGGTGTCGAGGCCGATGGTCTTGAACGGCTTGCCATTGACGAAGAGCTCGAAGGTAAACGGCACCCGCGGGTTCGGCTCGTAGAGCAGGACGTAGTGATGGCTCAGCGCGCCGGCCGCACGACGGGCCCGGGCGGGCTCGCCGAAATCACTCTGGCCCGAGAGCCGCACCGGCTTGCCCTCGGCGTCGACCTCGACCTTGTAGCCGGGCGAGAGCACGTGGACGTTGCCGTCGGCGTCGAATTTCACCGAGCAATGCGCCATGTCCGCGCCGCGCAGGCCGGTGGCTCGCACGCCGTTGACGTAGATCTCGGGGCCGCCGGTGGTGCCGGCCGCGATGGCGCCGGCCGCGACGACGGCGGCGAGCAGCAGCGCGAGGCGGTGGCGCAGCGCGCGGGGCTGGCGTGGGTTCTCGTTCGTCATGCGAATCCTCCTCGGCGACGCTCCCGACGGGCGCAGGTCCGGCGCGCGTCGCCAGCCTGCCATCTCCCGCCGATGGCGCCAGATTCCCGACGCGGCAGGGCGCCCGAAGATTCGAAGGGAGCGTTTGGCGCGTCTCGTGGAGGGGGATGGTTCGCGAGAACCGCGTTTTTCGCGACCAGGGGGCGCCTAGCCCCCGAGTCTCTAGGGCGCGTGCCGGTCGCCGATCGCCCCGCAGCTCTGCTCGTAGTAGCCCGGGTCGCAGACCTTGCCCGTGCCCTGCGCCGCGCCGAAGGCGTTGAGGTAGCACTTGGTCTCGTCCTCGACCGTATCGTCGACGGCGCCGCCGGGCGTCATCTTCTGGAAGCAGCGCCAGCCGCAGCAATCCAGCGATTCTTTCTTGCTGTCCCAGAACTTGCAGGTCTGCAGGAACGAGCAGTACGCCTTGCAGACCTTGCGCGCGCTGGCGTACTTCTGGTCGGTGACGTGCTGCTCCCAATCGCAGAGCACCGGATCGATGACGATTTGACCGTGCGTGTCGGGCGAAAGGCAGACCCGCGTCGGCAACTCGGGCGAGAGCGGCGTGTTCTTCCACTCCGGCTTGGCGCAGGTCGCCCAGATGCCCGAGATCGCCTTGCACTCGGCGGTGTTGTTGCACATCGGCGCGCAGAAGCGCGCCACCGGCCCCTGGAAATCACTCGGTAGCTCGATGCAGAAGCCCTGCGGACCACCGGTCGTGGCCTCGTCGCAGTAGGTCTTGGCCTCGTCGCAAGCCATCGTGCAGAAGGGCTCGGGGGCCCAATCGCCGGTCTGGCAGAACAGCCCGCTGCGGCAATCGGTGTCGACCTTGCATGCCGCGCCGAAGCCGGCGCCGGCACCCGCCGTCGCGTCGCTGCCGGCGTCGGCGGATGGATCGGTGCCGCAGCCGACCAGCAGCGCCAGCCCGAGGGCGAGGGCCGCGATGCGCGCGCCGTCCGCGACCCTCGAGGGGCCGGGGGCCGTTCCGAAGCGAGAGGGGGCGTGCGCGGCCTGCATGGCGACTCCGTGGGACGCGGCGCGTCCACCCCCGCACGGTAGGTCGTGCGTCCGGCGCGAGCAAGGCGCGAAACGGCGAGGGACGTGCTAGCCTGACATCCCCAGAGCGTAGACTGCGCGCCCAGGACCGCCGATGACTCCATCCAATCGCTTCGCCCTCCGCATGGCTGCGCTCGCGGCGTGCGTCGTCGCCCTTGCGGCGTGCACCGAGCACGTCCACCACCACCACGTGGACGACGCGCACGTGCACGACCATGACGGCGGGCACGTCGGCTTCGATGCCGCCACGCTCGACGCCACGCTCGACGCCGGCGGCGACATGGCCGTTGGCCCCGATTCGGCCGACACCGTCGACGCCGCGCTCGAGGACGCTGGCATCGACGTCGTCGACCCGCTCGATGGCGCCGCAGACGTGACGGCCGACGTCGCGGGCGACGCCGAGGTCGACGACGCCGAGGATGCCGGCACCGCGGACGCCGAAGATACCGTCGCGGATGCCGACGACGCCGACGCCGCTGCGGACGCCGAAGCCGCTGCGGACACCGACGACGCCGACGCCGCGCCCGACGTCACGCCACCGCCGCCCCCGCCCGTGACGCTCGCGCTCGAGGCCTCACCCGCCTTCGCGCCCGCCTACGCACCCGAGATCACCGACTACGTCGTGCCGTGCGCCGGCGCCGGCGAAGTCACGCTGACCTATGCGGCAGAGCTCGGCGCGACGGTGTCGGTGCAGGCGCAGGGGCAGGGCGCCGTCGCGCAGCCGGGGCCGAGCGGGACAGTCTCGCTACCGTGGGCCGTCGGTCGCCGCGTGACGATCACCGCGTCGGCGCCGGACCGCAGCCCCGTCGTCGCGCACATCCGCTGCTTGCCGGCCGATTTTCCGGCCTTCCAGGCACAGAGCGACGGCGCGGCCACGGCGGACTTCTACTTGGCCGTCGGCCTCTCGCCGATCGACCCCAAAGACGGCGCCTGGAAGCCCTATCCCGTGGTCTGGGACCGCTTCGGCGTGCCGATCTGGTGGGGTAAGTCGGGCGACGCGGTCTATTTCACGCTGCTCTCGGACGGCAAGCCCGCGTGGACGCAGATGGGCCTCGTCCCCGGCGGACCGAGCCAGGGGGCGGTCAAGGTCGACTGGGACGGCAACGTTCTCGCGGCCTACAAGGCGGTCGGTGGAGATTTCGACATCCACGACCTGATCCGCCTGCCCGACGGGACGATCCTGATCGCCGCCTGGACCGAGGTGAAGGACGTCGATCTGAGCGCCATCGGCGGGCCGAGCAAGACGTCGATCTTCGATCAGGTGATGCAGGAACTCGGCGCCGACGGCAGCGTGGTCTGGTCGTGGAGCTCGGCGGCGCATATCCCCGTCAGCGAGATGTCGCCGACGTGGCGGCCGCAATTCATCGACAAGGGCAAGCCGCCCTACGATGTCCACCACTGGAACTCGATCGAGCCGATCCCGGGCGGCTATCTGCTCTCGTTCCGCCACCTCGACGCGGTCTATGCCATCGATCGCGCCACCGGCAAGGTGCGCTGGAAGCTCGGCGGCACGCCGACGGCCGAGAGCCTGACCATCGTCGGCGATCCGGTCTTCCCGTGGGGGAGCTTCGGCGGCCAGCACGACGCCCGACTGCTCCCCGACGGCAGCATCACCCTGCACGACAACGGCAGCGGTCTCGGTCGTCCCCCGCGGATGTTGCGCTATCACATCGCGCCGCCGCCGATCGGCGTGGCGACGCTGCTCGAGTCGTACAGCGACGCCACCATCGCGCAGTCGATCTGCTGCGGCAGCGTCCGCAAGCTCGCCTCCGGCTCGTGGGTGATCGGCTGGGGCGGTCGCGAGACGATCAGCGAGGTCAGCCCCGCCGGCAAGCAGCACTACCGACTGACGCTGCAGAAGGGCGCGCTGCTCTATCGCGCGGAGCCCGTCGCGTCGGGCGTGCTCGACCGCGCGACGCTGCGCGCCGGCATGGACGCGCAATACCCCTGACCGTCGCTGCGCTCGGGGTCAGTCGGCCGTGGGCGCCTGCGTCAGCTCGATGACCGTGCGGTCCGGATCACGCACGAAGATCGAGCGAGCCCCGTTCGGGAAGGTCACCGGGCCGCCCGAGAGCGGAATCCCGGCCGCTTCCAGTGCCGCCATTGCGTCGTCGAGCCGGGCGACCGCCAGCGCGACGTGGGTGATGCCCGCGTGCTTGGTCGGCACGTCCATCAAGACGTTGTCGGTCGGGCGCTCGGCAGCGTTCACGATCAGGTTCAGCTCCATGCCGGCAGGGTGGTCGAGCACCACCACGGGTTCGCCGGGGAACGGGCCAGCGACGCGCCGGAAGCCCAGCAGGCCGTAGAACGCGAGCGCGGGCTCGAGCGCCGAGACGCGGATGCCGACGT
>JBEARB010000358.1:0-60605 GCA_041163625.1 Pseudomonadota bacterium
AGGGCGACAAGGTGCGCGCAGCGCGCGCCTACGCCTCGATCATCGAGCTCTACCCCAGCCGCGCCGACCTGCGTCGCTACGCCGGCAACCTCGTCGAGCGGGCTTCGGGCGCAGGCGACGCGGTCGCGGTCGATATCTACGGCGTCGCGGTGGAGCAGCGCCCCGACCATCCGGCGGGACACCAGATGCGCACGATGGCGCTGGCCGCGGCCAGGCGCTACATCGAGGCGCTCGACGCGGCTTTGGCCGGGCTCCGCCACGAGCGACGGTCCGGAAACTTCCGCATGGTCGAACGCATCCTCGAAGACGATATGGCCATCGTCGCACGGGCCGCGATCGCCGCAGATCCGGGCCTGGAGAAGGAGGTCCTCGCGCGCCTCGACGCCCGGGGCCTCCAGCCCGACACCGCGCCCAGCCTGCGCTTCGTGCTCACCTGGGAGACCGACACCAACGACGTCGACTTCCACATCTTCGACGCGGCGGACCATCACGCCTCGTACTCGGGGCGATTCCTGCCCAACGGCGCACTGTTCGCCGACATCACCACCGGCTACGGCCCCGAGTGCTTCCGTATCGACCGTCCGGAGGCCTATCCCTACGCGCTGATGGCGCATTACTACAGCATGGGGCCGATGGGCTACGGCATGGGCCGGATGCAGATCTTGCGCCACGACGGCGCCGGCGGCCTCGGCTTCGAGAGTCGGCCCTACGTGATCATGAAGGATGGCGCCTGGTTCGACATGGGGCTGGTGACGGCGGAGAGCGCGCCGGTCGGGCGTGCTGCTGCCGCCTCGAAGTGATGCTTCCCCGCACGCGGCGCAGCGCGGCCAAGGCGGGATTCACCTCGACCGCATCGGCCTATGGCTTCGACTCCGGCCACTTCGGGCAGACCGCTTCGCAGACCTCGCAGCTCGAATCCGCACCGATGGGCACGAGCACGCCGGCGCCGGGGTCGCCGCACGGAACGACGCCCCTCGGCTTCTGGCAGTCGTCGTCTTCGTAGAGACACGTGTACGTTCCCGGCGTGCAGGCTGGTGCCGGAAGGCACGCGTCGATGACGCATTGCTCGTCGGGCTTGCACATCCCCGTCAGCCGCAGCGACTCGCAATCGACAAGGACGCTGCCCGTGCCGCAATACGCCGTACATCCTTCCTTCAGGCCACTCCGGTGCAGCGAGTTCAAGACACGACAGACAGCCTTGGTGCCGTCCGGATGAAGTGAGCCCTCTGGGAGCCAAGCGAAGTTCTTGCCGTCGATCGCCTCCTTCACGGCCTTCGCGAGCGCCTCGGAATCGTAGACGTCGCCGGCGTCATCGGCCGAGTCGAAGCCGCGCGTCGAATCCGTGTCGATCGTGCGTGCTGCATCCGAGTTGCCGTCGGCGTTGCTCACGACGTCCACACCTGAGCTCGCGTCCACGAGCGCGGCGTCCGCCATTGCGGCATCGGCAGAGCCCGGTGCCTTGTCATCGGCGCAGGCTGCGATCACGACTGCCGCAACGACGATTGGCACACGCCTCGCTAACCGCCGTAAACCGTGTAGGTTTTTCATGACAGCCCGGAGACAACAAAAGTAGTGCCGCCACGAGCGCGAAAGCCACCAAGGAGTTCCGGGGCCGCGGCAATGTATTGGTCAGGAAGTACGATCTTCAGCTGAGAACCAGCGGCAGACCAAGCATTTACCATCTCGCTCAGGCTGCTCATGGTGAGCGCGGGAAGGGTGGCATCAGGTTTCCAGCCTGCCGCGATACCATGAAACTGCACCTTCGTGATTGAGTTCGGCGGGACATTGCATGGGAAATTCACAGGATATGGCGCACCAAGCTCGGACAGGGATGCCCATGATACGGGCCACACGACGTATTTTCCGGAGAAGTTCGAACCACTGCGCGGGTCAACGCTCGTGCCTGGCATGAATTCAAGCCAATTGAAGGACAGAGCACGCCCCGGCACGAGAGCCGTTGGACTCCGAAAAGGCAGTTCCTCAACCACCGGTCGAATCAACAAGAGCAGGAGTGGACGTGCAAGATGGGGAAACCAAGGTGACGTGCCTAGAATGACGCGTATGACGGCGAAATCAAGGTACGCAATCTCGTCGGCAGTGAAATGTTTGTCGCTTCGTGCGGATTTTGCAGACAGCACACTGGGAACACTGAACGCAGCCAATGGCGTGAACTTTCCAGACTCTGTCGGTGGCCGCCACCAGTCCTTCGTTGTTTGCAGTGGCCAACAACACCCATCTAGGCCGCAGGGCAGGCCCGGATGTATGTCGCACGGGTATGTGAACGGACCACATTGCTGCTGGCAACCAGGCCAGTTTGCACTGCCTGGGAAGCAGGCATCGAGGGTAGGATCGTTGGCCTTCGTTTCTCCTCCCTTGGGGGGCTCGAAGGGAGCATACGGCCCGGGAGGAATGTCGAGTTGATCATAGCAGTGCCACAATTCCGGAAGAGGAGGTCCTGGAGGCAATGGACTCGGACACGGAATTTGCACAGGCATCGCCTGTCGTGGACGCATCTGTGGGAGTTTGCTTGAGCCTGAAGTTCCAAACGGCAATCCACCTCTCGCGTGCTTTCCCGTCACTCCACCCCGCCACGGTCGAACCGACGGTAGCCATCGCTCAACGCTACCAGAGGCGGAACCCGACAGGTCCTTCCGAGAAGGGTCGATCATGAGCGCCTCCTTCTGCGAGCCCCGCCCACACACATCAAAACGAGCGCTCGACGTGCGACCACGCTTCGAGCGTTCCAGTAGACGTTGCGGCAGTCTTCACATACAGCCGCGCGAAAGCAAGCAGCTTCTCGGTGGAGAGCAGGCCGCTGTTCGATCCGGTCAACGAACCATCCGTGTCGTACCACGGACCGCTGCTGCTCGGTGCGGTCTGGATCACCAACACGGGATTCCCGTCGACGCCGCTGTACTCGACTCCGACAACCAAGCTCTTGTACTGCGAAACTTCGATGATCGTACCGTCGACCTCGCCAGTCACCGTCATGTTGTGCGGAGCACTCAGTTCGCCGCCGTGGCCCACCTCGTTCTCGCCACCGTAGGGCAAGATCGCCATGCTAAGCCGAGCTGCCACTTGGTTCATCAAGGCGAAATCATCGGTTTCGCCGAACGCGGAAGTGTTGCGGATCTGGATGCCGAGACGAACGTAGGGTCCAAACTCGGCCCGGCTCTCGACGAAGATGCGTGCAGCGGACTTCCCTCGGCTTGTCCATGTGGTCAGATTTTGCGTACTCTCGATGTCCCAATCTACGCCATCGGTACTCTGCTGCGCGACGAGCGCCACCTCATAGGATGCACCACCGAACGACTCGATGATGTTCACCCAAACCTGCACGCTGGTGGCCCCGAGCACCTTCATCGCGTTGGAAGGATCGTCCCAGTAGATCGCCGGAGCGCCATTGCGCTCCGATTCGAGGCGCGTGTTGCTCGCCAGAACGAAGAAATCACCTTTGCAGCCGCATCCCATGCGAAACTCCGCGAGTTGGACTTCCGACACGCCATCAGGACGCGCTCGGAGTTCTGCTTTCAGATCTATTCGCGGAGCCTGCCTGCCTGCCTGCCTGCCTGTCAAGATTTCCTTGCAAGATTTGTGTAAAGATCTGTGTGATGTATTGCGGACACCTGAGCAGGCGACGATTCGCGCTTGGGATCTTGCTTCCGCCGCCGAGCCATCTGCGACGCTTGCACCGGTCGAGGGTGCTGTGGCCGCCGCAAGTCGCAGCGGACGGAATCGCCCTACCCGCGCCCCGCCACGCACCCGACCACGCGCGCCATCCACGCCACGAGCGGATGCTTCGCCGCGCGCTGCGCCGGCGTCGTTCCCGCGGGCGCGGCCTTGGCGGTCGAATCCCCGACCGCAGGCGCCGGCAAGCGCTCGAGGCAACGCTGCAGCGCGGGCCGCTTCGCCGCTGCGGCAGGGGCGTAGGGCGCGCCGGGCACGCGCAACGCGAAGTCGAGGTCGCCCTCGCGCGGACCCTTGTTGCGGCCGATGGCGGCGATGACGTCCGGCAGCAGGCCGACCGCCTGGATTGGCCCGCCGTCGCTCTGGTCGAAGCGGCCGATGGTCAGCATCAGGCGCCCCGGCCCCTGCTTGAGCGGGATCGCGTCTTGCAGCGTCGCCTTGCCGTAGGTCGGCCGACCGAAAACCACGGCGCCGCGATGCCGGCGCAGCGCCGAGGTCAACAGCTCGCAGGCCGAGGCACAGCCGGCGTCGACCAGCACCGCCAGCGGCACTTGCAGCGGCCCGCCGGCAGGGGCGGCGTCGGCATCGACGGTGGCGCTGCCGTCGCGGGTGGTGACCTGTGCGGCGGCGACCGGACCGGCGAGCTGGCCGAGGATCGCGAGCGCCACGGGGATGATACCGCCGCCGTTGCCGCGTAGGTCGAGCACGAGCAGCTTGGGCGGCCGGCCTTTCTTCGGGTGCAGCGCGGCGGCGAGGCGGGCGTCGCCACCCGGCGCGAATTTGCGGATCGCCACGACGAGCGCGTCGCGAACGCCGGCCAACGGCGCCGCGGTGACGTCGAGCTCGCGCACTTCACGCACGACCAACGTGGTGTCGCGCGCCCGCTCCGCGCCGGTCTGCACGCGCAAGGCGATGCGCGACCCCGGCTTGCGATCGAGCAGTCCGGCGAGCGTCTGCTGCTTCATGCCGACGGTGGTCTTGCCGGCGACGGCGAGCAGCCAATCCTCGGCGCGGATGCCCGCTTCGTCGGCCGGACCGCGCGCGACGACGCTGCTGATCTGCCAGCGCTGCTCGTGCCAGCGCAGCGAGAAGCCGAGCTCGGCGTGGCTGGATTCGGCCCGGTTCACGGCCTCCCAGAGCCGCTCTTCGGCGTGACGCGTGTGCACGTCGTGCGCGCGCAGCAGCCAGCGCACCGCCCGCCGCCAGACGTCTTCGTGCTGCTCGGCGGGCGTCGCCTCGAGCACGCGCGAGACGATGCAGCGGAACGCCGCCTCGTCGAAGGGGGCGGCGAAGCCGGCGGCGACCTCGACGTCGAGCGCCCGCGCCGTCGTCACGCCCCACGCCAGCGGCGGCAGCTGGTCGCGCCACGGCGGCGACCAATTCGTCGAAGCGCGCGGCACGAGCAGGACGTCCGTGCGCGGCGGCCCACCGCAGCGCAGGGGCTCGCCGAAGCCGGAAAATCCGGGCCAACCGGCGGCGCTGGCGCGGCGTTGGCCGGCCTCCATCAGCATCAGCGGCGGATGCAGCAGCGAGAGCGCGCCGTTGGCCCCGGCGACCCAGGGGCGCGGCTGTTCCAGCAAGGGCGCGAGGTGGCGGGCGCGGACGGCATCGAGGATCTCACGCAGCGTCGCAGCGCCGAAGGGCGGCGCCTCGGGCGCGTCGGGATCGTCGGGCGCGTCGGGCACGTCGCGGACGGCGGTGGCGGCTTCGGCGTGCGCCCATCGCGGCACGCCGAGGCCGAGCGCCAGGACCGCGCACAGCGCCAGCGCCGCCCGCATCTCAGGCCTTCTGCACGGCGACCGCGACCGGCTCGCCGCCGCAGACCTCGTCCTGATGCGCGGCGTCGAGCGCCTCGCGCGCCACGGTCAGCGTCTCGCCGGCGATCCAATCGCCGTGCGCGTCGATGGCGGCGCGCATCGCGTCGCTGCCGGGCCGCAGGCTGAGCACGATGCGATCCTCGACCTCGAGCCCGGCGGTCTTGCGCGCGTTCTGCACGCGGTTGACCAGCTCGCGGGCGACGTATTCGAGCCGCAGCGCCTCGTCGACCTGGGTGTCCAGCCGCACGGTCACGTCGCCGGCGCTCGCCGCGGCGCCCTCGCCCTTGGGCTGCTGCACCACGAGCACGTCGTCCGGACCGAGCGCCTCGCCGGCGACCTCGACGGTGCCGCCCTCCCTCAGCGTCCGCAGCGCCGCGGCGTCCAGAACGGCGATGCCGCCGGCGACCTCCTTCATCTTCGGCCCGAGCCGGCGGCCGAGCGTCTTGAAGTTGGCCTTGGCCGTCAGCGTGACGAGGTCCTGCACGTCGGGCACGACGACGACCGATTTGACGTTGAGCTCCTCGGCCGCGATGGCGAGCAGCGTCTCGGCGACACCGGCGGCGGCGCCGGCGCGCAGATCGGCCGGGGCGCCGTGACCAAAGGCGATCTCCAGCGTCGGCAGCGGCTGGCGCACCGGCAGCTTGTGCTGCTCGCGCAGGTTGCGACCGAGCGCGACGACCTCGCGCACCGCCGCCATCGCCGCTTCGAGCTCCGGATCCCGCAGGGCGTCGTCGGGCATCGGCATCGGCTGCAGGTGCACCGAGTCGTCGTCGCCGCTGACGGCGCCGCGAATCTCGACCTCGAGACGTTGATAGAGCAGCTCGGCCGCGAACGGCAGAATCGGCGCGAGCAGCCGCGAGAAGGTGCCGAGCGCCTCGTAGAGCGTCTCGTAGGCGTGCTGCTTGTCGGTCGGGTCGTCGTTGCGCCAGAAGCGCCGCCGCGAGCGTCGGATGTACCAGTTCGTCAGGTGGTCGACGAACCCGAGCACGCGCGGGATCACGTTGTAGAGCCGGTAGGCTTCCATCTCCGCGTGCACGTCGGCGACGAGCGTCTGCGTCATGCTGACGAGCCAGCGGTCGAGCAGCGCGCGCTCGCCGACCGGCGTTGCGGTGGCGGGCGGCGTCCAGCCGTCGGCGGCGGCGTAGGTCGCGAAGAAGGCGTAGCAATTCCACAGCGGCAGCATCACCGAGCGGACGACTTCGCGCACGCCACGCTCGGAGAAGCGCATCGGCTCGGCGCGCACCACCGGCGAGTTGATCAGGTAGGCGCGCAGGGCGTCGGCGCCGTATTGCTCGAGCACGTCGGCGGGATCGGGGTAGTTCTTCAGCCGCTTGCTCATCTTCTGCCCGTCTTCGGCCAAGATCAGGCCGTTGACGATGACGTTGCGGAACGCCGGGCGATCGAAGAGCGCGGTCGAGAGCACGAGCAGCGTGTAGAACCAGCCGCGGGTCTGATCCAAGCCCTCGGCGATGAAGTGTGCCGGCAGGTTCTCCTCGACCAAATCGCGGTTCTCGAAGGGGTAGTGGTTCTGCGCGTAGGGCATCGCGCCGGACTCGAACCAACAATCGAGCACCTCGGGGGTGCGCTGGACGCGCGCGTTTCCGCAGGCGGGGCAATCCCAATCGAGCGCGTCGATATGGTGGCGGTGCAGGTCCTGCACGCCCTCCGGCAGCGCGTGGCCGCCGGCACGCGCTTTGTCTTCGAGCGCGGCGACCGAGCCGACGACGTCGTGGTGGCCACACGCCGGGCAGCTCCAGATCGGCAGCGGCGTGCCCCAATAGCGGTTGCGCGAGATCGCCCAATCGCGGGCGTCTTCGAGCCAATTGCCGAAGCGGCGGTTGCCGACGTACTCGGGCACCCAGCGGGTCGTCGCGTTGTGGGCACTCATCCGCTCGCGCAGGTCGGTCACGCGCACGAACCAGGTCGAGATCGCCTTGTAGATGAGCGGCGTCCCCGAGCGCCAACAGAACGGGTACTCGTGGTCGATGGTGTCGTGGCGGAACAAGCGGCCGCGCGCCTTGAGGTCGGCGATGAGCAGCTTGTCGGCTTCCTTGACGTGCATCCCGGCGACGGCGCCGTCGGCGATGGCCGGCAGGTCCTCGCGGAAGCGGCCCTCCATGTCGGTGGCGTCGACCAGGGCGATGCCCTCGCGCTCGCAGACGCGCCAGTCGTCCTCACCGAAGGCCGGGGCTTGGTGGACGATGCCGGTGCCGTCCTCGGTGGTGACGTAGTCGTCGGCGACCACGCGGTAGGCGCCCTCGGCGTCCGGGAAGGCCGAGAAGATGGGCTCGTAGCGCAGGCCGACCAGCTCGGCGCCCGGGATCGTGGCGACGGCGACGGCCGCCTCGCCGAGGACCTTCTCCCGCAGCGGCTCGGCGACGAGCAGGCGCTCGCCCTCGTGCTCGACGACGGCGTAGTCGATGGCTGGGCCGACGCAGAGCGCGACGTTGGACGGCAGCGTCCAGGGCGTGGTCGTCCACGCCAGCAGCGTCGCGCCGGCGAGCTCTGGGTGCGCCGTCGCGCTGGCGTCCGTGATCGGGAAGCGCACGGTCACCGCGGGGTCCTGCACCCGCCGGTAGTCCATATTCGCTTCGAAGTTGGAGAGCGGCGTGCCGAGGCGCCACGAGTACGGCATCACCTTGTAGCCCTGGTAGACCAAGCCCTTCTGCCAGAGCGCGTCGAAGACCCACCACACCGACTCCATGAACGTCGAGTCCATGGTCTTGTAGTCGTTGTCGAAGTCGACCCAGCGGCCGATCCGCCGCACGACCTCGCGCCACTCTTCGGTGTAACGCTGCACGATGCCGCGGCAGGCCTCGTTGTAGTTGGCGATGCCGAAGCGCTCGATATCGCGCGGACCGCTGAGCCCCTCGTCCTTCTCGATCTCCATCTCGACCGGCAGACCGTGGGTATCCCAGCCGAAGCGGCGCTCGACGCGGTAGCCGCGCATCGCCCAATAGCGCGGCACGATATCCTTGAGCGTGCCGGCGAGGAGGTGACCGTAGTGCGGGCGGCCGGTGGCGAAGGGCGGGCCGTCGTAGAAGACGAACGCGCGGTCGCCGCGGATCGAGCGCTGGAAGACGTCGCGGGCGTCCCAGAGATCCAAGATCTCCGACTCCAGGCGCGGGAAATCGGGGTCGGCTTCGGGCTTGCGGAAGGCGGCCATCGTCTGCTCCTCGTGCGGCCCGGGGGCCGGCAGGCGCGCGAGGATAGGGCAGCCCCGGCTAGAGGTCGAGGACCGTGCCGACCGGATCGCGCCCTTCGGCCTCGGCGGCAGAGACGGCGCGAATCTCGGCGGCGCCGTGCACGTCGAGGTAGTCCTGGCGGATGCCGTGGCAATGCGAGCGCACGGCGCATTGCTCACACGGCGGCAGGTACACGCCCAGCTCGATGCTCGAATGCTCCAGCATGAAGGCGTGGCCGCCCGGGTTGACGACGTAGAGCTGCATCCCGGCCGGATCGAATTGCATCGCCCAGCGGTCGGCTGGCACCGAGCAATGCGGCGTATTCAGCGACGCGAACGTGATGCCGCGCTCGCGCGCGCGGTCGAACGCCTCCACCAAGTAGGGACGCGCGGCCGAGAGCGAGGGCACCAAGCGGCGCAGGTCGCGATCGCCCTGATCGACCAGGCTGAACAGCCAGACGTTGAAGTGGCGGAAGCCGAGCGCTCCGTAGTGATCGACCAGCTCGGGTAGCTCGCGGTAGTTGCGCGAGGTCATCAGGATATCGCCCTCGAGCCGGATCGGACGGCCGCTCGCTTCGGACGCCGCGCGCAGGCCGTCGATGCCCTTGGCGAGCAGCTCGAACGAGCCGGGCGTCCGGTTCAGGCCGTCGTGCACGCGCGCATCGAGGCTCTTGAGCAGCAGGTTCGCCTCGTTCAAGCCGGCTGCGAGCGCGCGCTCGGCAAAGCCCGGGTAGGCGAACATCATCCCGTTGGTCTGCACCTTGATGCGCTGGTAGCCGACCTGCTGGGCCAAGCGGACCGTTCGCAGGAAGTCCTTACGGATGGTGGGCTCGCCGCCGCTCAGCCAGATATGGCGCGCGCCGCGGCGCCGGCCGCTGAGCACCCAGCGCTGGACTTCGTCCCATTCCATCTGCGAGTCGGGATCGGCGCTGCAGGAGAAACAGCCGGAACAGCGGCAGTTGCAGGCGAAACCGGGCGAAAGCTCGATCCACTTCAAGGCGATCCCCCGGGCGGGCAGCGGCAGCGGCGTGCGGGATGCGGCGAGGGGATCGACCACGCCAGCAGCCTACGTCGGCCACGTCGGGCTGACAACGCGACGCGGAGAAAACGCGGGAAATCAGGCCGAACCGCGCCCTGCACTGCGCACGTGACGCCGGGCCCTTGCTGCGCCGCGGCCGGCTGGGCAGCATCGCGACATGGGCGAACGTGGAACGCCGCTGCGAATCCTCGGCATCGAAGCAGGCAACAAGGAGTCGGCGGCGGCGCTGGTCGTCGACGGCCGCCTGGTCGCGGCCATCCGTGAGGAGCGGCTCTCGCGCGAGCGTCGCGACGACGCCGTGCCGCGCCGCGCCGTGCGCCGCCTGCTCGAGGCGCACGGGCTCACGCTCGACGCCATCGACCGCGTGGTCGGCAACCTCGGCGAACGCGCGCTGCGGGCGGCGATGGGCGAGCCCGCACGAAAGCGCCCGTCGACGCCGCTGCCGGCCCCGCCGGACGGCCCGGAAGCGCACGGCTACCACCACCTCGCCCACGCCAGCCTCGGCTTCTGGACCAGCCCCTTCGAACGCGCGCTGGTCGTGACCATCGACGATCACGGCGACGCCGACACCCTCGTCGCCTTCCGCGCCGACCGCAGCAGCGGCCTCGAGCGCGTCTTCTCGGTGCCGTGGCGCGAACTCGCCATCGGCGGCGCCTACCAGGAAGCCACCGCCGTCCTGGGCTTCGGCGCGGGCGGCGAAGGCAAGCTGATGGGCCTGGCGGCCTGGGCCGAGCCCGACCCACGTTGGCGAGACGTCGTCCTGCACCGCGACGCCGATGGCCGGCTGCGCAGCCCCCTGCAAGCGGGCGCGCTCGACGACCCGGCGCACCCGCTCGCGGCCGAGTTGACGGCGTTGCGCCGCGCGCCGTGGGCACCGCTCGACATGACGCGGCACGCCCGCTTCGCCGCCAGTACGCAGGCTGCGTTCGAGACGAGCTTGCTCCCGCTGCTGCGTGAACTCTTGCAGACCCACGGCGAGCGGCACCTCGTGCTCGGCGGCGGCGTCGCGCTCAACTGTGCGCTCGCCGGTCGGCTCTGGCGGGAGCCGTGGCTCGACGGCCTCTGGGTCGGCCCCGACCCCGCCGATCCGGGCAACGCAGCGGGCGCCGCGCTGTTCGCCTCGCATCGCCTCGGCCGCACGCCCCCACCCGACGCGCTGCTCGACGGCGGCCTCGGTGTCGTCTGGGGCCCCGACGCCATCCGCGACGCCCTCGCCGCGTTGCCGGCCGGCGGCGCGCGCGTCGAGGAATTCGCCGGCGACGCGGCCGATCCGCGCGTGGCCGCCGCCATCGCCGACGACCTCTGCGCCGGCCGGCTGCTCGGCATCTTCTCGGGACCGAGCGAATTCGGCCCGCGCGCGCTCGGGCATCGCTCGATCACCGGCGATCCGCGAGATCCGCGCCTCGCCGAACGACTGAACGAGGCGAAGTTGCGCGAGCCGTGGCGCCCCGTGGCCCCCTCGATCCTGGCCGAGCGGACGACGGACTGGCTCCGCCGCCCGGCGCCCTCGCCCTTCATGCTGATGGCCTTCGAGGCCACGGCGACGTGCCGCGAGCGCGCCCCCGCGGCCGTCCATGTCGACGGCACCGTCCGCGCGCAGACCGTCTCACCGACGCAAGCGCCGTGGTATCGCGCCATCGCCGCCTTTGCCGAGCGGACCGGCGTGCCGATGGTGCTGAACTCGAGCTTCAATCAGGCCGGGGAGCCGATCGTCGAACACCCGCGCGACGCGCTCGATTGCGCCCGCCGCGCCGGGCTGGACGTCGTCTGGCTCGAGGGCGTCCGCGTCGCGCTCGGCAACCCCGGCGTCGTCGTGGATCCCCGCCCCGCGCGCCCCGCCGTCGCGCTCGATGGGGGCGGCGACGACGCCCTCGCGCCCGGCTGGCTGCGCGTGCTCTGCGACCAGAGCGCGGTGCGCGTGGCGGCGGCAAAGGGGCTGGCGCTGCGACCGCCGGAACGCGCGAGTCTGGGCCTCGCAGCGTCCGACCCGGTCGGCCCGTCGCGATGGCCGACGCTCCAACTCGGTCCGCTGCTGACGCGGGGGCGGGCGGCCGACGCGCCGTTGGCGTTCGCGATGCACCCCCCGAGCCGCAGCGATCTGGGCGAGCGGCAGCCCCCGCACGTGCTACCGCTCGCCGCGGCCACCGAGGGCTTCGCTGCGCTGCGACGGGCCGTGCGGGTCGGCGCGCTCGGCGCGCTGCAGCGGATCGAGGTGCAGGTTCCGGCCGGCGCCGGGCCGCTGATGCCGACCGAGGCACACGGCGACGCGGTCTTGGCCGCGACGCTGCGCCTCTGGGAGGGCCTCTGGCTGGCCGAGACGCTCGCCGGCCGCCGCTTCGACGACCTCGCGATGCACGGTCAGTTGGCCGCCCCGACGCTGGTCGATGGCGTCGGCGCGCTGCGGGTTCGCTGCGAAGGCGGCGGGCTGCTGCCAGCGCTGCGATGCGTCGGCGCGGACGGCGAAGCCCGCCTGGCGGCGAGCGGCGTGCTGCACTTACAGATCGGCGCGCGCACACGCAGCGTCGGGACCTCGCGTGGGCCGCAGCCCTGGTTCCGGCAGGTCGCGGCAACGCTCGCCGGCGCCGCCTGGCCGGAAGACGACGCGCGCGCCGTCGAGACGCTCGATCGCGTCGAGGCGGCGGTGGCCCGATGGGCCCGCGGCGCCTGGCAACGCCCGGGCGCGCTCGGGGCCCAGGCACGCGCAGACGCCGCGACCGGGGGCGGAGCGGTCGATTGGCAGACGCCCGCCGAAGCCCCGGGCCGCGCGCTCGCCCACGCCGTCGGCTTGGTCGGTCGCGCGCTGGCGGTGCAGGCAGGCGTTCGACCCGCGGCGAGCTGGGAAAACGTCGGCCCCGAGCAGCGCGCCGCATGCGAGGCGGTGGCCGCGGCGCTCGGGCTCGAGGTCGCCGTGCTGGACGCCTACGAGCACGCCCTGCCCGCGCGCGTCGAGGGTGCCGGCACGCGCGTCAGCCTGGCCATCGCACGCGACGCCGCGCTGCTCGAGCCCTTGCGACGCGAGCACGCCGCCCTGCTCGCGGCGACCGACGACGCGCGCCGCGCCGCCGCGATGGACGCGCTCGGTGTCGGCTACGGCGTGCCCGCCTGCTGCCGCCGCGCCTTCGTGCGGATGCAGCGCTTCGACCTCGCGGCGAGCTTCACCCACGTCTTCTGCGACGCGCGCGTCGGTCCGGCCCTGCCGCTGGTCAACCCGCGGCTGCCCGGGCGCTGGATCGAGCATTTCCCGTGCAGCCTGGCCTGTGCAGCGAGCGAGGCGCTGGCCGAGCGCAGCCTGCTCGCCTGCGTCGCCGAACCGGATCGACTGGCCGCGTTGGCCGCCCTGCCCGCGCTCCCGCCCGAGATCACCGAGCCGCTCGCGGCGCTGGCGCAGCGTTGGGCCGACGCCCCGGACGAAGCCGACGTCGACGCGCTGATCGGCCTGCACGCCGCGCCGCTTCTCTACGTCGACCCGACCCGCTACGCCGTCGGAGCGGGCGCGGTCGCGACCGAAGACGCAGGCGGCTGGCGGCTCGAGGGCGGCCGATGGATCGGCTCGGGGGCCTGGATCGGCCGCCTACCCGCGGACGAGGAGCGTCGCTTGCAGGCCGATTTTGCGGCCTCGTTCGTGGCGCCGCTGGCGGCGGCCGCGAGCCGAGGGTCGCTACGGGTGGAGATCGCCTCGCCCGACGAGCGCGGCGCGGGCGTGGCGAGCGTGCGCGGCGCAGGCTGGGCGTGGGAGGGGAGCGGCCGGGCGTTGCGGCTGCAACCCGGCGTCGACGCCGCGACGCGTGCCGCCCTGGTGCGCGCGCTGTGGGCGCGCCGACAGCAACCTCGACGCTAGAACGTCCAGCCGACGGTGACCGTGCCGCCGAGCAGGTCGTCGTTGTCGTCGCGATTCCAGAACTGCGCGAGGGACAGACCGAGGCCGACCGTCGCGGGGCCGATGTTCAGGCGGGTACCCGCCACGGCCTGCAACCAGACGGTCGGCGGCACGCCGAGGCCTTCGGCGTCGTCGCGCAGGCCGGTGCCGTATTGCGTGCGGGCCACGCCGTAGAACTGCAACCACGGGAGCGCGCGGTAGCTCAGGCCCAAGTCCACGGCCGCCGCCACCACCAGGGGTCGACGCACGTCGTCGCCCCAGGCGCGGTTGTGCCCACCGAGGCCCATCGCCAGGGTCGCGCCCACGCTGGGCAGAAACCGCGCGTCGTTGGGCGAGAAGCGATGTCGGAGGCCGAGCTGGCCGAGCGTGAAGCTCTCCTTGTTCTGGCCGGGCCATTGGTGGCCGACCACGCCGACCCGCACGTCGGTATCGGTGCGGATCGGCACCTGCACGTCGCCTTGCCAGACGCCGTCGTGCGTGCCGAGCCCGTGCACGGCGGCGACGCCCTCGCCGCGGGCGGTGGCGCCGAAACCGGACATCGTCGCCGGTGGGGCGAACGAGGCGCCGCATCCGGACGCGAAGAGCGCAAGGAGTGAGACCAAGAGCGCGGCCTGCGCCGGGACGATTCGCTTGTGCATCATCAGGACCTCCGTCCTGCCTCCGAATGGCCTCTCCCGGGCCGCAACCATGGGTTGCAGCGCCCGTGCCATCGGCGAGAGCGATACGATTTCAGCGGCTTGCCCTGCGCCCCGTGGGGACGATTGGAGCAGCGATGCCGCACCGCAGGAGCAAGGCTACTCCTCGCGGTAGCAGGTGGCGTCCGGATCGTCGGGGCCCGTGACCACTTCGCCGCGATCTTCGGCGGCGGCGGCGAGACGCAGCGGCTCCCCCTGCGGCACCGCCAGGACGGCGTCGCACAGGGCGCGGCTCGCCTCGGCGCTGCGCGGCCACGCGGCGGCGAGATCGGCCAGGTACGGGCGCTCGAGCGGGTCGCGCTCCCAGCAGGGGCGCAGCAGCTCGCCGAGCGCACCGGGGCACTCGGGGGCGTCGGGCGCGCGCTGTGCGGCGGCGATGGCCGCACGCCGAGCCTCTCCCCGCAGCGAGGACCACGGCGTCGCGCCGGTCAGCAGCCAGCAGGCGACGGTGGCGAAGGAGAAGGTGTCGGAGGCGGCGTCGGCTCGGTCGCCTGCGGCCACTTCGGGCGAGGCGAAGGCCGGCGTCGCCACGCCTCCGAGCGGCACGGCCTCTTCCTCCGACGCCATATCGAGCACGCGGCCGGCGCCGAGGTCGATGATCCAGGCGCGCTCGTTGCGGTCGATGACGACGTTGCGCGGTGCGACGTCGCCGCACGCGAAGCCGGCGCCGTGCAGGGCGGCGAGCGCGTCGCAGAGCGCGCCGAGGCCGGCGATCCGGGCCGGCATCGGCGAGGCGGCCAGCGCCGAGAGCGGCGCGCCCCGCACCGACGCACGCGCCAAGAAGGGCAGCGGCGCGCGGGCGGCTTCGAGGTCGACATCCTGCAGCCGCGGGACGGGCCAACGCCCGCCGACGCGGCGGAGGACGTCGGCTTCGTGACCGAGCGCCGCCCGCAGCAGCGGGTCGCGGCTCAGGTGTGGCAGCAGGCGTTTGACGGCGACGCCGACGCCCCCGGGCGCGACGCCCGACCAGACCTCGGTCACCCGGCTGACACCGAGCAATCGCTGGAGGCGAAAGGGGCCGAAGATGGCCTCGATGCTGTCACCACTCGCGCTGCCCACGTGCCCTCCCCCACTGCGGCGCTTCAGGCCGGATCGTGCTCGCCGTACGCGCGCAGCTTGTTGTAGAGCGTCCCGCGGTCGATGCCCAGGCTCTCGGCGGTGCGGCGCTTGTTTCCACCGTGCGATTCGAGACGGCCGAGGATCGCGGCGCGCTCGATCTCGGCGAGGGTGCCGGTGAGCACCGGAGCTGCTGCCGGCAGCGCCATCCCGCCGCCGGAGCCGCCGCTCCGCCGGGCGGCCTTGCCCTCGGCGCGCTCGAGCAGCGGCGCGACGTCGGGCACGTCGAGGGTGTCGCTCTCGGCGAAGAGGCAGGCGCTCTTGAGGAAGGTCTCGAGCTCGCGGACGTTGCCGGGCCAGCCGTAGCTGCGCATCCGGCGCAGGGCGCCCTTGGTGATGCGGCGCACGTCGCCCAGCCCCGCCTTGCGGTTCTGCGCCAGGAAATGATCCGCGAGCAGCTCGAGGTCGCCGGCACGATCGCGCAGCGGCGGCACGTGCAGGTCGACCACGCGCAGGCGGTAGAGCAAGTCTTCGCGGAAATCACCGTCCCGCACCATACGGTCGAGATCGCGATGCGTGGCGGCGACCACGCGCACGTCGACGCGGCGCGAGCCGCTGCCGCCGACGCGGGTGATTTCCCCGGTCTGCAGCACGCGCAGCAGCTTGACCTGCATCGCCGCGGGCATCTCGCCGATCTCGTCGAGGAAGAGCGTGCCGCCGTGCGCCTGCTCGAACAGGCCCCGGCGATCGCCGACTGCGCCGGTGAAGGCGCCGCGGACGTGACCGAAGAGCTCGGACTCGAGCAGGTTCTCCGGCAGCGCGCCGCAGTTGATCGCGACGAAGGGCGAGGCCTTGCGCGTGCCGGTGAAGTGAATCGCGCGGGCGACGAGCTCCTTGCCGGTGCCCGATTCGCCGATGACGAGGACCGGGAAGTCGTGGTCGCGGACGCGGTCGATCAGCTTGAAGAGCCGGTGCAGCTGCGGGCTCTCGCCACGGATATTGTCGTAGTCCGAGCGGCGCGCGGCGTCGCCGCGCTCGCTGAGCAGCTGCCGGCGGGCCTCGACGAGCGCGTCTTCGGTGCTGGCGAGCTCGGCTTCGAGGCGAGCGTTCAGCGCCACCACCTCGGCGCGGCTGTGCTCGAGCTCGGCCTCGCGCTGCCGCAACCGACCGATCAGCCGCGCGGTGTGGATCGCGATCGCCGCTTGGCTCGCGAGCGCTTCGAGGATCGTGGCGTGTTCGCGCGAGAACGCGCCGGCGGCGAAGCGGTTGTCGACGTAGATGACGCCGATGGTGCGACCGCGCGAGATCAACGGCACGCACAAGATCGATCGCAGCCCGCCGGTGTGCACGCTCTCCTGCTCGGCGAAGCGCGGGTCGAGCTGCGCGTCGGTCGCGAGCACCGGCTCGCCGCTGTCGAAGACCTCGAGCGCGAGCGAGTGGCTGAGCTTGTGCGCGGGCTTGCGGAGGTTCTCACCGTCGAGGTTGCGGGCCACGGCGACCTGCAGCTCCGAGGGCAGCGGCGCGCGCAGGGGCGCGTCGCTCGCGTCCGGGTCGCGCGTATCGAGCAGCAGGAAGCCGCGTTCGGCGCCGGTCAGCGTGATCGCGCTGTCCATCAGCGTCTCGAGCAGGCGCTCTTGATCGTGCTCGGCCGAGAGGCGCTGGTTGATCGCCATCACCGCGTGGTGGGCGGCGCGGCCGATGGTGAAGTCGACGCTGCTGCCGAAGCTGCCGGCGCTGCTGTGGGTCTCGCGGCTGCCGACGCGCACGCAGACCGTGAGGATGTCGCGCGCGGCGGCGAAGGTCGGCGAGGCGACGAAGCGGCGGCGCACGTCGGGTTGCAGCGTCGCAGCGACGCGATCGAGCCGCTCGAGCGCCGCCCGCGCCACGATCTGCGCGTCGCCCGCGCGCCCGGTCGCGGCGAGCAGCAGCGCCCGGTCGGCGTCGATGCGCACGCCGCCGATGACCTTGCCCGACGGCATGCGCCCCGAGGCGTCGGAGAGCAGCCCGAGCGCGGTGTCGAGATGGCGCGCTGCCTCCCGCGGCGTCGCCGCTTCGGCCATCGCCGAATGCCACGCCACGCGGGCGCGGACGTGCAGCGCGCGCGCCGCGAGCTCCTCGGATTGCAGTGCAGCGGCGCGTCCCTCGACCTCCTCGGCGGCACGGCGGGCCTCGGGCAGTTCGCCGCGGGCGATGGCGAGCCACGCGGCTTCGAGTCGGAGCTCGGCGAGCTCGGAAGCGGCGCCGACCTCTTCGAGCCGCGCGATGCCGCTCCCGATCAGCGCGGCGGCGGCGTCGAGCCGGCCAGATCCGCGCGCGAACTCGGCCAGCACGCAGCGCACGTTGCCTTCGAGGTAGGTATTGCCCGAGCTCGCGAGCAGCGGCAGCGCGGTCTCCAGATCCGCGCTCGCCGCGTCGCACAAGCCGAGCAGCCAAGCGAGGTTGCCGCGGTTGACCAGGGCCCGGACGCGGGCGCCCTCGTTGCCCAGGCGCAGCGCGCCGGTGACGACGCGGTCGTAGCCGTCCATCGCCAGGCCGAGGTCGCCGGCCTCGTGGTCGATGGTCGCCAGGTTCATCGTCATGTTCAGCACACGGGCGCGGTCGCCGGCGCGCTCGGCCAGCCGCCGACTCTCGTCGTAGGCCATGCGCGCGCGCAGCAGGTCGCCACCGCGCTGCGCACAGAGGCCCACGCCTGCCGCCGCCGCCGCGGTGATCGCCGGCGCCACGGCTTGCCCGACCAAGGCGTCGAAGCCGCGACGGGCGATCTCGATCTCGCCGGCGTAGTAGCGGCACAGCGCGTCGAGGTAGTCGACCTGCGCGCGCAGCTCGGGCCAGGGCGAGGTGACGGTGCGACCGCGCTCGAGGTCCAAGCGCGCGGCCTCCAGATCGCCTTGCCAGGTCGCGGCGAACGCGCGCAGCACCAGACCCAGCGCTGCCTCGCGTGGCCAGTCGCCGAGCTGATCGGTCCGGACTTCGAGCAGCCCCAGGGCCTTCTCGGCGTCGGCGCGCGCCTCGGGGAACGCCCCCCGCCGGAAATGCGATTCGGCCAGCGCGAGGTGCAAATCGACCGCGTCACGCAGCTGCGCCTCACCGGCGGGTGCGTCGTGGCGTCCCGCCAGCAGCGACTCGACGTCGTCGAAGCGGCCGAGCGCGGTGGCGGCGCGAACGCCGAGCGCGGTGGCGGCGTCGTCGAGCGCGCCGTTCAGCTCGGCGAATGCCTGCACCGTCTCGAGCGCGGCGGCGGCATCGCCGGCCTGCAGGCACGCCTCGGCCCGGCGGGCGATGTCCGCGGTCCGCACGTGCAGCGGCGCACCCGCGCGGGCCGCCTGCAATCGCAGCGCGAGCGCACGATCCGGGTCCCGGTTGCCCGCGAATTCGGCCCGCGCGAGGGCGGCGGCCGCGCGCAGTTCTGCCGGCACGGCCTCACGGACCCGCGCCAGCGCGGCGGCGTCGAGCATCAGCCCACCACCACGGCGCCTGCGCAACCAAGGCCAAGCGTCGAGCAGGGCGTCGTCGACGGCCGGAGCCGGATCGTCCGCGCCCCCGCGCAGGCCGTCGCCATCGACGAGCAGATGCGCCAGCACCGGCAGCAGCGCGCTCGGCGGCGCCGGCGGCTGCTCCAACGCAGCCAGCGTGGCCTGCACCGTCGCCTCGATCTCCAGCGACGCGGCCTCGACCCGGTCCGGGCTGCGCAGCAACGCGCCCTGCTCGACCAAGGCCGCGACCAATCGCCAGACGCGATCGCGACGCAGGCCGACCGAGCCCGCAATCGCCGCGCTCAGGCCGGCGTCCCAGGCGCGTCCGCCGTCCGCGGCCTGCACGGACTCGGCGACTTCTTCCGCCCGCATCGGCTGCAAGACGAGCTGGCGCGGGCCGGCGAGGTCGAGCGTGCGGCCGGCGGCGATGACCACACGAGCACGCCCTTCGACGGCGCTGTCGCAGAGGCTCGCGACGGCTTCGGCCACAGCGGCCGGCAGCGCGTCGAAATCGTCGACGAGCAGGACGCCCTCGGCGCCGAGGCCGCGGCCGATCGCGCGCAGGCGGGCGTCGACGCGCGCCTGAGCCGCCGCGGCCGCGCCGCCCAGACCACCCTCGACCGCTTGACCGTCGTGGCCGCCGGCGAGCTCGGCGTCCTCGTTGCGCTCGGCGACGGTGCCGACGCGGAGCGCCTCCTGCTCGGCGCGCTCGAGCGCGAACGCGCCGAAGCGTCCACGCAGCCAGGCCACCGGGCCCCGGGCCTGCAGCGCCACGCCGCGCAGGGCGCCGGTCCGTCCGCTACCGGCCGGGCCGACGAGGACGGCGTCGCCGTCGAGCGCGACCTCGGGCTGCCCCGGGACGCCCGCACAGATCCAGCTGCGACCGGCGAGCGCACCGAGCGGCGTCGGCCCTTCGTGCAGCAGCGCGCCGGCTACCGCACGCCACTCTCGGAGCGCCGCCTCGGCATGCCCCGGTCGCAGCGCGCGCCGCGGGTGCAGCCAGCCGGCGAGCACGCGCAGCATCGCAGCCGCGGGGTGCTTGGCCGGGACCTCGGCGCGATCGCGGTCGCCCGGCATGATCGCGGGGTAGTCGGCGAAGGGAGCCGGCAGACCGAGGCTGCGCCAGAGCGTCATCGCCAACGAGAAGAGATCGTCGCGCGGGTCGACCGGCTCGTCGCGCAGGCGCTCGGGCGAGGCATAAGCCGGCAGGCCGGGCCCGTCGGTGACGGTGCCGCGCCGGGCGGCCAGGCCCAGATCGAGCAGCGAGAGATTGCCGCGAGCGTCGAGCAGCACGTTGCCGGGGTGCAGATCGCCGTGGACCGCGCCGCTCGCGTGCACCGCCATCAGCGCCACCAGCGCCGCCTCGCCGGCGCGGGCGAAGGTGGCGAGATCGCGGGCCGGCAGCGCGGCGTCGAGGCGCTCGCCGGCGCGACGTTCCAGCACCAGGCCGGCAAAGCCGTCGTGGCCGGGCGGCAGCCACGCCACCACGTCCGGCAATGCCGGGCAGGGGATCTCCAGCAACAGCCGCGCCTCGGCCCGTAGGCGAGCGACCGAGGCCGCGTCCTCGCGCGGCACACGCTTGATCACGTGGCGGGCCAGGACGTCGTCGTCGTGTCGGGCCGCGAAGACCGCGCCGCCGCCGCCGGCCGCGAGCTGCTCGCCGAGCGTCCACGCCGCCATCCGCGGCGCCGCCGCTGCCTTGCCCTTGCCCATGCCGACCTCCCCGTGCTCCGAACACGCTAGTGGCGACTGGGGAACAATTCAACACGTCCGGCAAGGGCTCCGAATTCATCGCGCTTCGCCTGATGTTGTGGAATCTAGGAACAGTTGAGGATTTCTTCGACACGCTACCAAGCGCCGCAGATCGCCGAATCGATGGACTGCTCCGCTGCTGACGGGTCGGCACGACGTTTGCTAGCATGGAGGAGGGTAGAAGGCCGAGGACCCTCGGCTTCGCGGGGAGGCAGCATGAACCGGCAGCATCGCAGCGAGGAGGGGCGCGCGTCCCGATGGGCGTTGTGGGCGCTGTTCGGCCTGCTCTTCGGCTTGCCGGGTTGCATCGTCAACCCGATCCCGACACCGGGGGGTGGCGGCGGCCTCGCCACGGGCAGCAAGGACCATGACGGTGTCGCGAACGACGGCAGCGGCGACCAGGGCAACGGCCGCACCCCCGACGCGGCCGGCGGCGATACGGGGGTCGGGCTCGACGACGACGCCACCGCTCCGCCCGCCGACGCGACCGCGACCGGCGACGCCGACGCGCCCGACGGCTCGCCCGACCACGACGGCGGCGCCGGCGCCGACCTCGGAGGTGCCCCGTGAAGCACACGACCTCGACACGCGCCACGTGGGTGCTCGCGCTCGTGCTCTGGATCTCGGGTTGCATCGTCAACCCGGTGCCGACGCCCTCGGACGAGCAGACCGGCGGCGAATTCGACGGATTCGCGACCAACGACAGCTTCGGCGGCGGCTCGGACATCGGCGGCGGCGGCGGCCGCGCGTCCGACGCCTCGAGCGACACGACCGGAGGCACCGATACCGCGACCGAATCCGATGCCTCCGGCGGGGACGCCGGCGATGCGTTCGGCGACGCGGTCGACGATGCCGGGGACGTCACCGCCACCGACGACGTCACCGCCACCGACGGCGCCGGGGACGTCACCGAGACCGGCGATGCCGGCGCCGCATCGGACCTCGGCGACTAGCGGGCGGCGAGCAGCGCGGCGAAGCGCTGCCGAGTCTGCGCGCGGTCGCGGGCGTCGTAGCGGTAGGCGTCGGGATAGAAGCGGAGCTCGGTCGGCGCGTCGGCGGCGGTCTGCACCGCGTCGGCGGTCCAATACACCAGCAGCATCTGCCAGGGCTGGTCCAGCCGCATCCACTTGTCGTTGGCCTCGGCTCGCAGCTTCTTCCAGCGGCGCTCGTCCCAACGGCGATCGTCGGCCTCGTCGGCGTCGAGCATGGCGCGGGCGAGCGCTTCGGCGTCTTGGACGCGCACGCAACCGTGGCTCTGCAGCCGGGTCGGCAGCCCGAATGCCCAGCGGTTCGGGGTGTCGTGCAGGTAGACCAGATGCTCGTTCGGGAACAGGAACTTGACGCGTCCGAGCAGGTTGTCGTCGCCCGCCCGCATCACCATCTTGCCGCCCGGCTCCATGCGGAACCCGTGCTTGGCGAGATAGTCCGGATCTTTCGAGACCTTCTTCCGGTACTCGCGCTGGATCGAGGTCGGCACCACCCACTCGGGGTTCACCACGATGTAGCGCAGCGCGGCGCGCAGCAGCGGCGTACGGGTCTTGCGCGTCGCCTTGCCGACCTGCGTGCGATGCCGACGCCAGAGCGCGCCGTCGCGGTAGAAGTCGACCCGGAACGCGGGCACGTTCGCGACGCCGTAGCGCGCGTCGGCGCCGACCTCCGCGTCACGCATCCGCTGCAGCGCCAACCGCAGCTGGCCCACCCGCTCGGCCACGGACACATCCAGCGCGCGGCGGGTGGCGGCGTCGACCAGGCCGGTCGGCCGCAGGCCGTGACGTCGCTGAAACGCCGCGATCTCGGCCTCGAGGGCCGCTTGATCCGGGGCGGCGACGGGCGCGTCCGGCGCGGCGTCCTCGACGGTGGCGACGGCGGGCTCGGCGGCGAGGCGGGCGGCGAGGGCGGCGCGGTGGCTGTCGTCCAGGGCCGCGCGCCAGGCCTTCTCGGCGGCCTTGTCGCGATACGCCTTGGCCGGCGCGATCGGCAGGCCCTCGGGCAGCTTGGCCCAACCCGTCGCCGAGACGCCGCGATAGCGCTGCAGGCCGTCGAGCATCGCGCGATAGGGTGGGTAACGCATCGGACCGGCCTGATCGAGCCAGCCATCGAGCGTCTCGGCGTCGCCACCGCCGGCGGCGAGGGCCAGCGCGACCGCGCGGAGGTGCGCGTCCATCCGTTCGACGCGCGCGTCCTCGGCCGCGCGCAGCTCGGCGGCCGAGCGACCCTTGCGATGCGGGGCCGGGCGTTGCGAGCGCGGGCCGAGCTCGGCGCCCTCGACGCCGGTCAGGCGGACGTAGGCGAGCGCGTCGAGCAGGCACGCGGCCTGACGCTGCGCGACGGTCTCTCCCGCCGCCGGCTCGCAGAGGCGGCGTTCGAGCGCGAAGCCGGCCTCGGCGTCGGCGAGGATGCCGTGGCGGACCGCACCGGCGAGGACGCCCGAGGGCGCTCGGGCCGGCACCCTCTGCGGGCGGCTGACGCCGACGAGGGCGGCGTCCTCCGTGCCGGTGAGCCAGGCTTGCAGGCGCTGGGTCAGCTCGGCGCCGGCCCCGGCGAGGCGCGTCGTCGGTAGCGCGGCGACGTCGACGGCCTGCGGAGGCGCCGGCGGAGGCGGAGACGCGGGCGGCGTCTGGGCAGCGGTGACGGCGTTGGCGAGCCGGTCGCCCGCGGCGGGGCCGTCGTCCGGGGTGAGCTCGGACGCCGGATCCGTCGGCGTTGCCGGGGTCGCCGGCGCGGCCGGTCCGGGCGGCGTCATCCGCGCGTGAGACGCCGCGCAGCCCAGTTGCAGGGCCGTCGCGAGGAGCAGGAGGCGAGTGATGGGACGCATGGCGAACTCCCCGGCCGCGTGCCCGTCGGACACCCGGCCTCCTCTGCACCATGCGAGAACTCTTGGATTCGGCCAAAAAATCCGGCCGAACGGGCAGCGCGTCGATCAGCCGCGTCGGCGCCAGCGCCAGACGATGCCACCGAGCAGCAGCAGCGCGAGCGCGGCGAAGACCCCGGCGATCCACGGTCGGCGCTCACCGCCGAAGCCGCCCGGCGGCGGATCTTCGCCGGCCCGCCAGGCGTCACCGCGGCGCGCGCGCTCCTCGAGATGAAAGAGCGCGCCCTGCCGCAACCGACCGAGCGCGGTGCGGCCGTTGGCGGTATCCCAGAAGCGATGCAGCTCGCGCGCCAGGGTCGCGGCGCGGCGCAGACCCGGGGCGGCGTGGCGGAGCAGCGCGCGCCGGGCGAGCTCGACGGCCGGGTCGTCGGGGTCGCGCACCAACTCGTCGAGTGGCAGCGGGCGGTCGCCGAGCAAGGCGTCCCCGTCGAGCCAGCGCGCCTGCACCAGCGGAACCACGGCTTCGTACGCCGCGACGGTGTCGGCGGTCGCCGCCTCGGCCAGCACCGCCACGCCGCGCAGCGCCGGGCCGCCGTCTGCGTCGAAGGGATCGGGCTTGCCGTCGTGGCGCAACCACGGCCCGGCGACTTCGTGCAAGCGGCGCGAGAACACCGGGTCGTCCGTGCCGAGGTCGCGCAGCAGCGCCGCTGCCTCGGGTCGCCGGCCGGGCGCGTCGAGCTCCTGCGCGATGGCTTCGGCGATCAAGCGCTCGCCGACCACGCGGACGTTGTGGCGAATCCGCGCCGCGAGGTAGGCACGCGACGGCATCGGCCCGCGCACGCCACCGAGTGAGGTCGCCGCGCGCAGCAGGTACGCGCGCCCGGCGGCGCTCCAGACCGCCGGCCCCCCGATCTGGCTCGCGGCAAAGGGCGAAGCCGCGTCGAAAATCACGCCGAGCGAGACGCCGAGCCAGATGATCGAGAAATACTCGCCGGCAACCTTCAATTCGATGCCGCCCCAGAACAGCGACATCAGCGACATGTCGAGATGCAGCTGCGCCATCCGCGCCGCGCCGCCGGCCACCGGCACGCCGTCGCTGACCGGCGCGACGAACGCCCACGGCGCCTCGTGCAGCGCCGCTTCGTCGGTCCGGGTCGCGGACGCCGGCAGCGCCGAGAGCGCCCAATCGTCGCTCGCGGGGCCCTGCAACGGGCCGAAGTGCAGGGTCTGCGGGTCCTCGGGCAGCGGGCTGCCGTCGCGCAAACGCATCGGTTGATGCACGTGGTCGTGCCGAATCGGCTGGCGGAAGCGATGGTCGAGGTGGAAGCGCGAAGACGCGAGCAGCAACACGTCGTAGCGGTCGAGCTCGGCGTCCTTGTCGAAGTTGGAGATGCCGAAGACCTCGACGTTGGGGTCGGTCGAGAGCCCGAAGAATCGGCGCGCACCGATCGCGTCGAACGAGCGCGCCTCGGGGTACAGGGCGAAGAAGCGCTCGCGACCGCCGACGTCGGGCTCGCGGGCACCGGCGAGCGCGTGCGCGATCCAGCTGTACATGCCGACCACGTCTTCCGGTTCGGGCAACACCAAGGCGCCGTGCTCGACACGATCGCCGAGCGCCTTGAGCAACAACGTGGTGTGCGCGTCCACGGGCCACGCGAGCGCAGCACGCGGTCCGAGCAGGCCGGGGAGGAGCACGAGCACGCAGGTGATGGTGGTGACGAGGCGACGCACGCCGCCATGTTGGTGGGCCGCGGGAATGGTGTCGACCCCCCGCCGGTTGTATCGGGTCGATTGACAGCGCGGCCCCAGGGGACGAAAACCCGCCCCGGCCGCGCAGACACGCGCGCCACGAGCCAACGAATCGGAGTTCGAGATGCCCAAGTTCCTGCTGACCTTCGCGCTGGTGGCCGCCGCCGGCCTGACGCTGACCGCCTGTTCGGGCGCCCAGAAGACCGAGACCGCCAAGGGTGACTGCCACAAGGACGGCGCCAAGGGTGACTGCAAGAAGGGCGAAGGCCACGCCAAGGGCGACTGCAAGGGCGACTGCCACAAGGACGGCGCCGCCAAGGGCGACTGCAAGAAGGGCGAGTGCGACGATTGCAAGAAGAAGGCGGCCTTCCAGTTGGTGCCCGGTGAGGTCTTCGCCAAGGACATCGAGGCCGGCAAGGGCGGCGTGATCTTCGACGTCAACAGCAAGGAGCGCTACCTGCAGGGCCACCTGCCCGGCGCCGTGCACGCCCACAAGGCCGCGATCACCCGCGCCGAGCTGCCCGAGGACACCGCGGCCCGCATCGTCTTTTACTGCGGCTCGCCCAAGTGCATGGCCAGCCACAAGGCAGCCGAGACCGCCACGGGCCTCGGCTACACCAACGTCTGGGTGATGAGCGACGGCATCAAGGGTTGGGAAGAGAAGAACCTGCCGACCGAGAAGGGCGGCAACGCGATGGCCTTCGGGCTGATCCCCGCGGCGGACCTGAACACCAAGATGCAGGGTGCGGCGCAGATCCACGTCTTCGACGTCAACAGCGCCGAGCGCTTCGCCAAGGGCCATATCGCCGGCGCCAAGCACGTCAGCCTGAAGGAGTTCGACGCCGCCCCGCTGCCGCCGAACAAGGACGCGATGCTCGTCTTCTACTGCGGCTCGCCGAAGTGCGGCGCCTCGCACCGCGCCGCCAAGCTGGCCGCGGCCAAGGGCTACACCAACCTGTGGGTCATGCCCGACGGCATCAAGGGTTGGGAGGCCGCCGGCTTGCCGACCGAGAAGTAGGGCTGGGGGGCCGATGGCGAGCGTACGCTTCGAGAAGATCAACAAGCGCTACGGCGATGTGCACATCGTCCACGACCTCGATCTGGAGGTCGCGGACGGCGAGTTGGTCGTGCTGGTCGGTCCTTCGGGCTGCGGCAAGTCGACCACGCTGCGGATGGTCGCCGGCCTGGAGTCGATCAGCGGCGGCACGCTGACCATCGGCGACCGCGTCGCGAACGACGTGAGCCCGCGCGACCGCGACATCGCGATGGTCTTCCAGAGCTACGCGCTCTACCCGCACATGACGGTCTACGAGAACATGGCGTTCGGCCTCCGGATCCGGAAGCTGAGCGACGCGGAGATCGACCGTCGAGTGCGAGAGGCGGCCGGATTCCTGGGCCTGCAGGACCTACTCGAGCGGCGGCCGAAGGCGCTCTCGGGCGGCCAGCGCCAGCGCGTCGCGATGGGCCGCGCGGTGGTGCGCGAGCCGGCGGTCTTCCTCTTCGACGAGCCGCTGAGCAACCTCGACGCGAAGCTGCGCGTCGCGATGCGGCTCGAGGTCGCCAAGCTGCACGAGCGCCTCGGCGCGACGATCCTCTACGTCACCCACGACCAGGTCGAGGCGATGACGCTCGCCGACCGCATCGCGGTGATGCACGGCGGCTTCTTGCAGCAGGTCGACGCGCCGGGTGCGATCTACGACCGGCCGGCCAATACCTTCGTCGCGACCTTCATCGGCTCGCCGGCGATGAACCTCTGGCCGGTGGTGGTGCGCCGCGACGGCGACGACGTGCGCCTCGACGGCGGCGCGGTACAGCTGCGGTCCACCGGCGCGTTGCGTGAGGCCATCGGCGACGCCCCCGACGGCACCGCACTGACGCTCGGCGCGCGCCCGCAGGATCTCGTCCCGGCCGAGGGCGACGCGATGGAAGTCTCCCTGACCGTCGCGGTGGTCGAGCCGCTCGGCGCCGAGACCTTCGTCTACGGCGAGCCGGCCGGCGACGGCTGGCTGCCCGCCGGAGAGCGCGACGCCGCCACCCGCGAGCGCTGCGAGAGCCCGAGCATCGTGCGCCTGCCGCCCCACGCCAGCGTCCGCGCCGGCGAGACCTTGGGCGTGCGCCTGTTGCCGGGCGCGGGCCACCTCTTCGACCTGCACGGTCGCCGCCTCTGAGTCGAGTCGTCTCGATTCGAGCGACCGAACCGAAGCCACGGAGTTCACGATGCACTTGCCCCTCTGCCTGCCCCGCCCCAGCGCGCGTGGATCGCTCGTGCTGCTCGCCGCGGTGGCGCTCTTGCTGCTGCCAGGCTGCGGCAAGAAGGACGCCGCCGAGGGTGTGGCCAAGCCCAGCGCCGAGGCCGCCGCGCCGGCCAAGGCCGCCGCCGAGCCCGCCAAGGCCGCCGAGCCGCCGCCGCCGCCGGTGGAGAAGCAGACGGTGCTGCTCTGGCACGCCTACCGCGACGCCGAGCGCGGCGCGCTCGACGCGCTGGTCGCGGCCTGGAACAAGAAGCATCCGGAGATCGAGCTCAAGGCGCTCGCCGTGCCCTACGACGCCCTGATCGACAAGACGCAGGTCGCCATCCCGCGCGGCAACGGCCCGGACCTGATCATCATCGCGCACGACAAGATCGGCACCTGGGCGCGCGACGGCCTGATCGCCCCGCTCGGCGCCTTTGCTACCCCGGCCCGCCTGCACCGCTTCCTGCCGGTGACGGTCAAGCCGCTGGTCTTCGAGCGCGCCGTCTACGGCCTGCCGATGGCCTTCAAGTCGCTGGCGCTGTTCTACAACAAGGCGCTGGTCGCGAAGCCGCCGGCGACCATCGACGAGCTGGTCGAGGCGGGCAAGAAGCACACCGACGCCGAGGAGGGCAAGTTCGGCTTGGCCTACGACGCCTCGGACCTGTACCAGCACGCCGCGTGGCTGCACGCCTACGGTGGCTTGGTCTTCGACGAGGAGAGCCGCGAGCTCAAGATCGACACGCCCGAGGCCGCCGCGGCCATCGAGGCGGTGCGCAAGCTGCACAAGGACGACGGCGTGCTCGGCAAGGGCATGACGGGCTTCATCATCACGGCGATGTTCAACGACGGCAAAGTGCCCTTCGTGTTCAACGGGCCGTGGTTCATCAGCGAGATCGACGAGAAACTGAAGTGGGGCGTGGCGACGCTGCCGACCGCCCCGAACGGCTCGCCGCTGCGCCCCTACCTCGGCAGCGAGGCGGTCCTGCTCTCGGCGCACAGCAAGGCCAAGGACGCCGCGCTGACGATCATGGACTACCTGACCAGCGACGAGGCCGCGCTGACCCGCATCACCGAGGGCAAGCAGATGGTCGCCAACGTCAAGATCTACGAAGATCCGCGCTTCTCGGCCGACCCGGTGTTCAAGGTCTTCCGTGCGCAGGCCGATCAGGCCATGCCGATGTCGAACTCGATCGAGGCCGGCGTCGCCTGGACGCCCTACTCCGGCGCGCTGCGCAAGGCGATCTTCGGTGACGCCAAGCCGGCCGAGGCGCTCTCCGAGGCGCAGAAGCAGGCCGCCGGCGCGCTGGAGAAGCTGCGCAAGTGAGCGGCCACGCGCCGGCCTCGACGCTCGCCCGGGGCGCCGCTGCGGCGGCGCTGGCGGCGTTGTTGTTGCTGGCGGCCAGCGCCGGCTACGACGCCCTCGAGGGCGCGCGGGCGCAAGCGGCGCAGTTGACCGACGCTGCCCGCATCGCCGACGCGCTCGCGCAGGCCGCCGGCGGCGAGGCCGATCGTCCCGGCACGCTGGCGAAGGTCGCCGCGGATCTGCAGCAGCGCCACGGCCACCGCGTGCTCGGCCTGTACGTCAGCCGCGAAGGCGGCGTCGACGAGTTCGGTATCGCCCGCGGGGCGGCGCTCGAACTCGCCGACGATTGGCCCGAGGACGCCCGCAAGGCGGCCCTGGACCACGGCGCCGCGCTGGCCGAGGTCGCCAACCGCGCGCTCGCGGCCGGCGAGAAGCTCGATTGGACGCGCATGGTGCAGCAACGCCCCGGCGGCGAACGCCTGCTCGCGGTGCCCTACCGTGGCAAGGGCGCCAGCGAAGCCGCGGGCGTCGCGGGCGTCCGTCTGCCGGCGATCGAGGGCGCGTTGCCGCAGCCGCCGTTGCGCTGGGCGCTGGTGTTGCTCGCGGCGCTGGCGATGGTCGGCCTCGGTCGCGCCCTGCCCGGCGTGGTCGCCGGTATCGTCACCGGGGTGTTGACCGCCGCCGGCG
Organism: Pseudomonadota bacterium; assembly: GCA_041163625.1. Taxonomy (GTDB): domain Bacteria; phylum Myxococcota_A; class UBA9042; order UBA9042; family UBA9042; genus JACKFC01. Next base: position 29,366 of record JBEARB010000358.1, read on the forward strand.
CGGTCGCGCTCTCGCCGGCGTTGACGGCCGCGGGCACCGGCGGTGTCGACATCCTCGCCGCCGACTACCTGATCCCGCACGCGCCGGCCCCGAGCTCGGCTGCGCTGGCCGCCGCGGAGCAATGGCTGGGCCTGGCGTTGGTCGCCCTCGGCGGCGTGCTCGGCGCCACGCTGCCCGGCATCGCCGAGGGGCTGACGGCGGCGCGACGCGATCCGGCGCCCTACCTCTACGTCGGTCCGAGCGTCGTCGCGACCGGCGTGCTGGTCTTCGTCCCCTTCGCGGTCGGCGTCGGCCTCTCGTTCGGCGCGGACGGCGGAGGCTTCGCCGGCATCGACAACTACGCCGCGGTGCTGCGCACGGTCGTCGAGGCGGACGAATCGGCACAGTTCGGGCGCACCTTCCTGCACACCGTGCTCTGGACCGTGACCAACGTGACGATGCACGTCGTCATCGGCCTCGGGCTCGCCTTGGTGCTGAATCGCCCGGATCTGCGCGGACGCAAGATCTATCGCCTGCTGCTGATCGTGCCCTGGGCGGTGCCGAACTACATCACGGCGCTGACCTGGAAGTGGCTGTTCAACACCCAATACGGTCCGATCAACTCGATGCTCTCCGCCGCCGGCATCGAGCGCATCGACTGGCTCTCGCAATCGGGCACGACGGCTTTTGTCGCCAACCTCGCCACCAACGTCTGGCTCGGCTTCCCGTTCATGATGGTGATCTCGCTCGGTGCGCTGCAGTCGATCCCGGCCGATTTGTACGAAGCCGCCGACATCGACGGCGCGAGCGGCTGGCAGAAGCTGCGGCACGTCACACTGCCGCTGCTGCGCCCGGCCCTGTTCCCGGCGATCATCCTCGGCACGATCTGGACCTTCAACGCCTTCAACATCATCTACCTGGTCTCGGGCGGCGGCCCCGACCACAAGACCGAGATCCTGATCACCGAGGCGTACCACCTCTTCACCGTGCTGCGCCGGACCGGGCTCGCCGCCGCCTACGCGGTGCTGATTTTCCTGCTCCTGCTCGGCTACACACTGGTGACCAACCGGATGACGCAGGCGACCGAGGCGGTGGACCGATGAGCACGCGAACTTCTCGGCCCTGGCTGCCGCACGTCCTGCTGGTGCCGGTGACGTTCTTCACGCTCTACCCGGTGCTCTACGTGGTGAAGCTGGCGCTCTCGGGCACGGCGGGGGTGACCTCCTCGGCCTCTCCGGTGCCGACGCGCCTGGATTTCTCGGCCTTCGAGGCGGTGATGAGCCGCACCGACGCCGAGGGCACCTGGCTCTTCGGCGCGCAGCTCTTCAACTCGGTGGTCATCGCGGGCCTGACGACCGCGCTCGGCATCGTGCTCGCGGCGACGGCGGCCTACGGCTTCGCGCGCTTCGAGTTCCCTGGACGACAAGCCGGTCTGCTCGGCTTCCTCGCGACGCAGATGTTCCCCGGCATCCTGACGCTGATCCCGCTCTACGTGCTGATCGAGCGCCTGGGCCTGCTCGACAGCATCGCCGGCTTGGTGCTGGTCTACGCCACGCAGTCGGTGCCCTTCTGCACCTGGACGCTCAAGGGCTACTTCGACACCTTGCCCAAAGATCTCGAAGAATCCGCGATTCTGGACGGGGCGAGCCGCCTGACCATCTTCCTCCGCATCATCCTCCCGCTCTCGGCGCCGGCGATGGCGGTGACGGCGCTGTTCTCGTTCATGACGGCGTGGAACGAGTTCGTGCTCGCGCACACCTTCCTCAGCTCGGAGGCGGCGTTCACGCTGCCGGTGCAGATCCGCAACTACGTCGGCGAAAAAGACGTGCAGTGGTCGCTCTTCGCCGCCGCGTCGCTGATCGTGAGCCTGCCGGTGATGGCGCTCTTCTACGCCCTCGAGAAGCACTTGGTCGGCGGCTTGACCGCTGGCGGCGTCAAGGGCTGAGCAGGGCCGTCGGCGCGCTCGCCTGCAGCGCGATCGTGTCCTTGACGCGGATGGCACCGAACATCGTGGTGTAGGGCTCGATCCCGAAGGCGGTCTGCACCAACTCGGCGTGCGCGAGCACGCGATCGCCGCTGCGCTCGAGGTAGAGCCGGACCCTGCCGCGTCGGCCGCAGAGCTCGACCTCGGCCTCGCAATGGCGTTGGCCGGGCTCGGTCGGCGGCGCAATCGTGGCGCGAATCCACGGGAAACGACGCACCTGCAAGATCTCGCCGTGCAGGTTGCTGCGGATCCGCTTCAGATCGGCGTCCGAGAGCAGGCCGAAGGCGTCGCGATCCCCGATGCGGGCGCAGATCGGCTCGACGCTCCCCGCGACGATCTCCACGTGCACCAGCCCGCCTTCGCGGCGCGCCGTGAGCTGCTCGGCGCGCAAGTGCAGGTCGTGCCCGGCCCGCGAGAGCACGCCCTCGCGCTCGGTGAACAGGTCCAGCGTCAAGTGCTCGGGACCATAGACGTGCGTCGAATCGTGCGGGGCCAGAATCATCCTCGAATCGGCGGCGACGCCGGAGCGTTGAGAGTCCAGCACGCAGGGTTGCACTGCGCGCCGTGTGGTCCAGACTAGCGCCGCGACGCTGGCAACGCGAACAGAAGGAGCCCGACGATGACGCCGCACCGAACAACCGCCCGCAGCCTCCGAACGATTGTGCCGCTGCTCGCCGCCGCCCTGCTCTTGGGCTCGCTCACGGCGTGCGGCCCGGTCTACTACCAGCGCGACGACGGCTACTACCGCGCTCAGCCGACGCAGCCCGTGCAGCCCGCCCAGCCGGTGCAGCCCGCGGCGCAGAGTGACGATCCGCGGCAGATTTTCGCCGATCTCGGACCGCACGGGCAGTGGATCTGGGTGCAGCCCTACGGCTGGGTGTGGAGCCCGTCGGCCAACCGCGTGGCCGGCTGGCGGCCCTACTACTACGGCCATTGGACCTACACCTCGTGGGGCTGGACCTGGGCCAGCGACGAGGCGTGGGGCTGGGCGCCCTACCACTACGGGCGTTGGTTCTGGCACCAGCCGAGCGGTTGGGTCTGGATCCCGGGCTACCAGTGGGCCCCGGCGTGGGTCGAGTGGCGCACCGCGAACGGCTACGTCGGCTGGGCGCCGATGGGCCCCTCGGGCGTGATGCACAACCACTACGCCTACTGGATCTTCGTGCACCAGCAGCACATCCACCACAACCACGTGCACACCGTGGTCGTGCAGCCGCAGGTCACCCAGACCATCTGGAACCAGACCGTGGTCGTCCGCAACGAGAACCGCGTGCGCAACACTTCCGGCACGGTCGTGGTCTACAACGCCGGCCCGCGCGCCGAGAACGTGCAGACCTGGACCGGTCAGCGCCCGCAGCCGCGAGACATCTCGACCATCCCGAGCGCGCGTCCGCGCCAACTGCCGGCGGTCCGTACCCGCACCACTCCGCAGCCGCGCGCCACGGCGCCGCAGCCGCGCGACACGGGCACGCGTCCGATGCCCGGCACGAATCAGCGCCCGGGCCCCGGTGTGGACCCGAACGCCGGCCGCCCGCAGCCGCAGCCGCCCGCGGTGACGCCGCGTGGCGAAGAGCGCCCGGCCTACCAGCCGCCCGCGCAGCCGACGCGTCCAACCACCCCGCGTGGCGAGGAGCGCCCGGCCTACGAGCCGCCCGCGCAGCCGACGCAACCGACCTCCCCGCGTGGTGAAGAGCGCCCGACCTACCAGCCGCCCGCGCAGCCGACGCAGCCGGCCGCGCCACGTGGCGAGGAGCGCCCGACCTACCAGCCGCCTGCGCAGCCGACCACCCCGCGTGAAGCGCCGCGCTACCAGCCCCCGGCGCAGCCGACCACCCCGCGCGAAGCCCCGCAGTACGGCCCGCCGCCGGCCCGCGAGGCGCCGCGCTACCAGCCCCCGGCGCAGCCGACCACCCCGCGCGAGGCGCCGCGCTACCAGCCGCCGGCGACGCCGGCGCCGCGTCCGGGCCCGCAGTACGCTCCGGTACCGAGCCGCGGCACCGCGCCGGCGACCCGGCCCACCCCGACGCCGCCGGCCACGCGTCCTGCGCCGCCGGCCACCCGGCCGACGCCGCCGGCCACCCGGCCGACGCCGCCGACGACCCGCCCGACGCCGGCGCCCGCGCCGGGTCGAACCGCCCCGGGTACCAACGGTGCGACGCCGTACCAGACCGCCCCGCGTGCGGCACAGCCGGTGCGTAAGCCGCGGGAAGAGAGGAAGAAGGACAGCACCAGCCCGAGCGCGCGGCGCCCGCCGGATCCGGTGAACACGCGCGAAGGCCCGATGCCGAACCGCCCGCCCGCCCGCGGTCGCTGAACGCGGCACAGGTCCGCAACCCGACGTCGCCCCGCCCCACCCGGCGGGGCGACGCGTTTTTGCGGGCTCTTCCGTTGCACCCCTCGACCGGCTATACCGGCGGCCCCTTCCCGCAAAGGAGCCCGCATGTCCTCGGCAAGTCCCAGCGCCAATGGTCAGACCGTCAAACAACTCGGTCTGTTCGCCGCCATCTCGAGCTTGAGCTACGTATTCTGGGTCGTCGGCGGCATGGAGATGATCGAGCGCCTCGCCTACTACGGCGTCAAGGCGGTCGCCACGCTCTACGCCAAAGACCCGGTCAGCAAGGGCGGCCTCGGCGTCACGCTCAGCGAGTTCGGTACGATCTTGATGGTCTGGGCGCTGATCCAGTCGGTGTTGCCGGTGTTCACCGGCGGACTTTCGGACCGCTACGGCTACAAGGAGACCATCGCCGTCTCGACCGTGGTGAAGATCCTCGGCTACCTGACCATGGCGATGTTGCCCTCGTTCGGAGGCTTCTTCGCCGGCGCGATCCTGCTCGCCACCGGCACCGCGATCTTCAAGCCGGGCATCCAGGGCACCTTGGTCAAGGCGACGACGCGGCAGAACTCCTCGATGGCGTGGGGTATCTTTTATCAGACCGTGAACATCGGCGGCTTCCTCGGGCCGCTGCTCGCCGGCCTGATGCGCAAGATGGAGTGGTCGTACGTCTTCCTCGCGTGTGCTGCGATCATCTCGCTGAACTTCGTGATGCTCCTGATCTACAAGGAGCCAGGCAAGGACGAGCGCCTCGCGCGCGCCGCCGCCGGTGGTCCGAAGGAGAGCCTGGTCACCGAGTCGCTGCACGAGCTCGCCAAGCCGCACGTCTGGGTCTACCTGCTCATCTTCTCGGGCTTCTGGTTCATGTTCAACGCGCTCTTCGACGTGCTGCCCGCGCACATCGAGGAGTGGGTCGACACCCGCGAGGTCGTGCAGACGCTCTTCGGCGGTCAGCCCGTCGAGAACAAGCTGGTGAAGTTCTTCGTGGTGATGAACGCCGACGGCACCGAGGTACAGCCCGAAGGCATGCTGAACCTGAACGCCGGCCTGATCATGTTGACCTGCTTCGGCTTCGCCTACATCTCGGGGATGATGCGCGCGACCACCTCGATGGTCGTAGGCACGCTGCTCGCGACGGCGGCGCTCTTCCTCACCGGCGCCGCCACGGCGGGGTGGGCGTCGGTCATCGCGATCGGCGTGTTCTCGGTCGGCGAGATGCTCTCGAGCCCCAAGTTCTCGGAGTTCATCGGCAACTTCGCCCCGGACGACAAGAAGGCGATGTACCTCGGCTTCTCGCAGATCCCGCTGGCGATTGGCTGGACGCTCGAGGGCAAGTTCGGCCCGCTGCTCTACGACCACTACGCCAGCAAGGACGCCTTCAGCCGCGAGATGCTGATCGACAAGGGCCTGATGGCCGCCGACGCGGCCAAGGCCATCCCGCAGGGCGAGGCGTTCGGCAAGCTGGTCGAGCTGATGAAGGCGCAGCCCTGGGACGTGACCGCCGAGCTCTACAACCTCCACGATGTCGCGATGGTGTGGAACATCATGGGCGTGGTCGGCATCCTCAGCGCGATCGGCATCTGGGTCTATGGCCGTTGGATCCGCACGCTACAGATCGACTGAGCCACCGGCGACGCGACCGCGTACGCCGTCGAGCTCCGCCCCGGCAGCAGCCTCAGGCCGCGCGCCGCCACACCAACGAGAGCGTCGCCGGCTCGGCCACCTCGACGCGGCGCGCCCGGGCAATCTCGACCTGCTCTTCGACCACGCGCGCCGCGATCGGACCGACCGGCTCGGGGCCCTCGGTCGGCAGCGGACGACCGAAGCGATCGAGCTCCGGGCGCGGACGCCCGAAGCGCGTCTCACACACGGTGCACGCCCACCGCGGCTCGTTCTTGCCGTGGTTGAAGGAGCCGAGCACCAGCTCACCACGGCGCGCCTGCGCCACCACGCTCGGTGCCACCACGCCGTAGCGGATGGGCAACCAATGGGCGGAGCCGGCACCGCAGCACGGACAGGCGCGAGCAGCCTGCGTGGCCGGGTTCGACACGAAGACATTCCGGTTGGCGACGACGTGATTCATGTTGCGCTCCTCTGCCGCGTGGCGGCACCTGAACACGAGCTGTACGCCCGTTCAGCACTGAACGCAAGTTCTCTGATCAGTAAGACAGGATGTGTCAGACCTGGTGACCGGGCCGCGGAGAAACGTCAGCGCAGCGGTGGACCGTCGGGATCCCGCGAGAAGTACGTGACGGCAGCGTCGGTGGGGATCGGCACCCGCACGAAGAGCAGCAGCGACGCCAACCACGCGTAGAAGGCGACCACCAGGGCCAGCACGACCTCGCCAGGCAGATGGCCGACCGCCATCGCCTTCATCAAGGGCGTACCGGCCTCACGGTGCAGGTCGAGCTTGAACCACCAGGCGGCTGCGAGGACGCCGAAGAGCGGGACGTAGTTCGACCGCAGTCGCGCGGCGATGGCGGCGCGGCGCGAGAGCCGGAAGGTCGGATAGACCAGGTGGTCCGCGACCTGACCGCCCCAGTTGTCGACCGGGCTGGCGAGATCCCGGCGCAGGATCGGGCCGTAGAAGTTGATCTCGAGCATCCGGACGCGCGCCCGCCAGACATCGAAGATGCGGAAACGCCGCGCCTCGACCACGAGGAAGGTGCTGACCAGGACCATGCCGAGCAGGATCGCGGCGTGGGGGTGCGAGGGCTCGCCGAGCGTGAAGGTCAGCAGGCCCATCACCGAGAGGATCGCCCAATTGGTGGTGGTATCCAGCCGCAACCGCCAATCGGTCGAACGCCCCAGCTCGCCGCGGTAGAAGTGCACGAGCGCCGAGACGTACTCGCCACGGGCGAGCGGGCTGGCCTCGTAGTCGGCGCATTCGGCAGGCGAGGAACCGGCGGCGTTCGCGGGGACGGCGGCGTTGGCGACAGCTTCGTGACGATCGGCGGGGTTCGGCCCCTCGCCGCTGGTCTCTGGCCTCCAGTCGGACATCGACGGCTCCTCGCGCGGCCCCCGATCGGCGCCGCGTCGCCTCCTAGAGTCTGCGGCACGGACAAGCGTTGCAAGCGCCCTGCGAGCGCATCCTCGCCTTGCCGCGGCGGGGCGCGGGGTCTATGCTCTCGGCCCCTTGCGGCCCCCTGGTCGCGTAGGCAATGGAGGCAACAGGCATGGTCGCGAGCAGCTACGGCATCGACAAGCACGGCATCCTCACCGGCGCCACGGTCCATTGGAACCTCGGTACGCCCGAGCTCCTCGAAGCCGCGGCTCGGCGCGGAGAGGGCCAGTTCAGCGCCCACGGCGCTTTCGTGACCGACACCACGCCCCGCACCGGCCGCTCGCCCAACGACAAGTTCATCGTCGACGAGGCCAGCTCGACCGAGCGGATCTGGTGGGGCAAGGTCAACGTGCCGACCGATCAAGCGCTCTTCGACCGGATGCGCAGCCGCGTGCAGGGCTACCTCGCCGGCCGCCCCGAGATCTTCGTACAGGACCTGTACTGCGGCCAGGACCCGCAGGTCCGGATGAAGGTCCGCGTGATCACCGAGAATGCCTGGCACGCCGCCTTCGCCCGCAACATGTTCGTGCGCCCCGAGGCGGCCGACCTCCACGATCACGTGCCGGACTTCACCATCCTGCATACGCCGCACCTCAAGGCGGCCGGCAAGGCCGAGGGCCTGAGCAGCGAGGCGTTCGTGCTGGTGCACTTCGGCGAACGCCTGGTCGTCATCGGCGGCACCAAATACGCCGGCGAGATCAAGAAGTCGGTGTTCTCCGCGATGAACTACTACCTGCCGGAGAAGGGCATCCTGCCGATGCACTGCTCGGCCAATACGACCGGCGAGAACACCGCGATCTTCTTCGGCCTCTCGGGCACCGGCAAGACCACGCTCTCGACCGACCCGAAGCGCGCGCTGATCGGCGACGACGAGCACGGCTGGGGCCCCAACGGCGTGTTCAACTTCGAGGGCGGCTGCTACGCCAAGATGATCCGCCTCTCGGCCGAGAGCGAGCCCGAGATCTACGCGACCACGCGCCGCTTCGGCACGATCCTCGAGAACGTGGTGCTCGACGCCAACCGCGTGCCCGACTTCGACGACGCCTCGCTCGCCGAGAATTCCCGCGGCAGCTACCCGCTCGACTTCATCGACAACCGCGTGCTCGAGGGCATGGGCGGCCACCCGCAGAACGTGGTCTTCCTGACCGCGGACGCGTTCGGCGTGCTGCCCCCGATCGCGCGGCTGACGCCCGACCAGGCCGCCTACCACTTCATCTCGGGCTACACCGCCAAGGTCGCCGGCACCGAGATCGGCGTGGTCGAGCCCAAGGCGGCGTTCTCGAGCTGCTTCGGCGCGCCCTTCATGCCCAGCCACCCGATGGTCTACGCCGAGTTGCTGATCGAGAAGATGGCGCGGCACGGCGCGCAGGCGTGGCTGCTCAACACCGGCTGGACCGGCGGCGCCTACGGCACCGGCAAGCGGATGAGCATCAAGGCGACCCGCACGCTGCTCAACGCAGCGCTCGACGGCACCCTGAACGAGGTCGAGTACGTCGTCGACCCGCGCTTCGGCTTCGAGGTCCCGACGAGCTGTCCGGACGTCGACTCGGCCATCCTGCAGCCACGTGCGACGTGGCAGGACGGCGCCGCCTACGACGCCCAAGCCGACAAGCTCGCCGCGATGTTCGTCGCGAACTTCCAGCAGTTCGCAGAGGGCACCAGCGCAGGCGTGCGCGCGGCCGGCCCGAAGGAGGCGTGATGCGTCGCGCGCCAGGCCTACTCGGCTTCGTCTTGGTCGTCGCAGCGGCGGCGCCCGTGTTCGCCGACGCGCCGCCGGTCGTACGTCCCGAGGAGCGCGTCCCCCCCGCGGCGCCCGAGATGCCGGCCGAGGCCGAGCAGGGCGAAGCTCCCGCGCCAGCTGCGGCACCGGCGGCGGCGCCGGCGGCCCCTGCGCAGCTCGCACCCGAGACGATGGCGACGGCCAAGGCTCCGCCGCGCTTCCGCTTCAGCGTGCTGCGCGACGTGCTCGTCGACGACGTCGCCGCGAACTACCTCTACGTCAAGGCGAGCAAGACGGCACAATCGACGCGTGCCGTGCCAATCCCCAAGGATCGCGAGATCCTCGCCGAATGCATCGCCGGCGGCGGCCCCGACGACCTGCAGCGCGGCGCGGTCGTCACGGTGAAGTTCGACCCCAAGGGCGTCGTGCGGCCGGAGATCGTGGTGCAGTCCAAGGTCAGCATCGAGACGCTCTCGGGCGTGCGCGTCATCGATCGCGGGGGTACCAAGCTCTACGTGACCACACCGGACGGCGGCCAACGCGGCTTCGCCATCGAGGGCGACGCCTCGGGGTGGAACGAGGTCGTCGAAGGTGGCGACGCGTCGGGTCTGCTGACCGGTGCGGTCATCGATCTGCGCTTCGATCCGAGCGGTCGCGAGCCGCTGAAGATCCGGATCGTGACGCCGAGCCCACAGGCGCAGAAGGCGTCCGCCAAGGGCGACGGCTGCGGCTGCAACACCCGCGGCGCGACGCAGCCGAGCGCCGGCGTCGCCCTGCTGCTGCTCGGCCTGCTCGGGCTGCTCCACAGCCGACGTCGCGCCCGTCCCGTCGCCTGACGACGGCCCACGCCCCCGCCAGGGCGGCGAGCCGCGCGGCTTGACACCGGAACGCCCCGCCGCGACGCTGACCGCCGCGCAGCCCAGCGCCGGACGGAAGAGGAACTCGATGCCGCACGATCGCGAGATGGAAGCCCTGGTTCAGGCCATCACCGAGCGCGTCCGCGCCGAACTCGGTCGCGGCGGCCACGCTGCCCCGGCCGCCGCCCCGCGCAGCTCGATCACCAGCGGAACCGGCAACGGCGCGATTCCGTCGCGCCCCTGCTCGGCCGGCAAGGGCGAGTGCACCGGCTGCGGCTGGTCGGTCTCGCGCCGCCCGCAGGACACCAAGAAGATCATCGACCTCGGCGCCGCTCGTGTGGCCGCCAACGGGGCCGGCCTCGACCCGGCGCTGGTGCGTGCCGACCTCGCCCATTTCATCGACCACACGCTGCTCAAGGCGCGCGCCACCCGCGAGGAGCTCGACAAGCTCTGCGACGAAGCCGCGCGCTACAAGTTCGCGTCGGTCTGCGTGAACGCCGCCAACGTGGCGTATTGCGCGCGCAAGCTGCGCGGCAGCGGCGTGCCGGTCTGCGCGGTCGTCGGCTTCCCGCTCGGCGCCACCACGCCCGACGCCAAGGCGTTCGAGACGCGCGAGGCCGTCCGCGCCGGCGCGTCCGAAATCGACATGGTCATCAACATCGGCGCGCTGAAGTCCAAGGACTACGCGCTGCTGCTCGAGGACATCAAGAAGGTCGTCGAGGCCGCCAAGCCCGCGCTGGTCAAGGTGATCTTGGAGACGGGCGAGCTCGACCGCGACGAGAAGGTCATCGCCTGCGTGCTCTCGAAGATCGCGGGCGCCGCGTTCGTGAAGACCTCGACCGGCTTCGGTCCTGGCGGCGCGACCGCCGAGGACGTGGCGCTGATGAAGGCCGTCGTCGGTGACGATGTCGAGGTCAAGGCCTCGGGCGGCGTGCGCACCGCCGACGACGTCGACCGGATGATCCAAGCCGGCGCCACCCGCATCGGCGCCTCGGCGTCGGTCGAGATCGTGCGCGGTGCAGCGTCGGCGAAGTCCAAGCCCGGCCGCCGCGCCTTCGGTGGCGGCGGGTACTAGCATGCGCCGGCGCCGCGGCTGGCTGATCCACGCGGCCCTGCTCGCGCTGGTGGTCGCGGGCTGCAGCACCGAACCCGGATCCGACGGGGCCGACGCCGTCGACGCGACCGTCGATCCCCTCGCCGAAGACCCGTGGGAAGGCCAGGAATCCGGCTTTTCCGCGCGCTATGACTTGCAGGCCGGTGGCTGGCACGACACGCCCTTCCCGTCCGAGATGCGCCGTCGCGAGGATGGCGGCGTCGACCTCTCCGGCTTCCCGCAGCCGCGCGAGGGCGAGACCGATAGCCTGCTCGCGGACTACCTGGCGTTCGGCGAGAGCGTGCTCGACGGCTTCAGCGTCGCGCCCACCGTCTACATCGGCTTCGACGGCGCCGCCTCGTCCGCCGCCCTGCCGACACCGACCGAGAGCCTGCAGCCCGAGGCGCCGATCGGCTTGGTCGACGTCGACCCACAGAGCCCCGAGTACGGGCGCCGCATCCCGCTGCGCAGCGCGATGAGCGGCATCGAGCGTGGGAACCTGCTCGCCGCGAACCTGCTGATGGCGCAGCCGACCTGGGGCGCGGCGCTGCGGCCCGGCACGAGCTACGCCTTCTATGTACGGCGCGGCCTGCGCGACGTGCAGGGGCGGCCACTCGGCCGGTCGGAGGTCTTCGCACGCGCGATCGACGCGGCCTATGGCATCGCCGCCGCGCCCGACGACGAAGCCGAGGCGCGCCTGGCCGCAACCCTCGCGCCGCTGGCGCAAGCCCGCGCCGACGGCAAACTCGACCTGCTGCCCCGCGACCTGGCCGCCGCGACGGTCTTCCGCACCGGTCATCCCGCCGGGGAGCTCGAGACCATCGCCACATGGCTGCGCGCCAACGTCGCCCCCAAGCCTGCCACGGGCTGGAAGAAGACGAAGGACACCAAGACCTACAGCCTGTACACGGCCACGTACGAGGCCCCGAACTTCCAGCAAGGCGACCCGCCCTACACCACTGCCAAGACCGGCGCGTTCGTCTTCGACGCCAACGGCGACCCGATCGTGCAGCGCACCGAGACCGGACTTCGCGTCGCGGTGGCGGTACCCAAGCTCGCGCCCGGCGAAGGCCTCGCCGTCGGGGGTCTGCTGCCGGTCGTACTCTATTCGCACGGGACGGGCGGCTCCTACACCAGCTTCACCAGCGCCTCGCCCTGGGCGCCGGCGGACCTGCTCTGCGCGGCCGGTTTCGCGGTCGTCGGCATCGACCAGCCGCTGCACGGGCCACGCGCCGGCAAGGCCCTCGCGCAGCAGGCGCTCTACCTCGCCTCGTTCAACTTCCTGAACCCGTCGGCGGGCCGCACCGTCTTCCGACAGGCCGTGCTCGACAACGTCTTCGTGGTCGAGATGCTGCGGAAGGCGGCGCTGGACATCCCGGCGAGCGCGACCGGCGGCGACAAGGTCGGTTTGGACGGCAATCGCCTGCATTTCTACGGCCACAGCCAAGGTGGCTTGGTCGGGCCACTGCTCGGGAGCGTCGAGCCCGGTCTGCGCGCGCTGGTGCTCTCGGGCGCCGGCGCAGGGCTCTCGCTGACGGTCGTCCGGCGCAAGGACATCGTGGACTTCCCGGCATTGGTGAAGACCAAGCTCGATCTGGACGACGGCGAACTCTCGGAGCTGCACCCGGCGGTCTCCTTGATCCAGATGATCGTCGACGCCGTCGACCCGATCGCCTACGGACGCAAGGTCATGGAGCGCCCGAAGGGGACGCGACCGCCACACGTCCTGCTCACCGAGGGCATCGAAGACGAGGCGACGCCAGCGGCGGCGAGCGAGGCGCTGGCCGTTGCCATGGGCCTGTCGATCTTGGCGCCCGCGGTGCAGCGCAGCGAAGCGATGAAGGCGCTCGGCACCCCCGTGGCGCACGCGCCGGTCTACAACAACCTGCAGCTGGGCGACGAGAAGGTGACGGCGCTGCTGCGGCAGGTCGCCGGCGGCAGCCACTTCACAATCTTCGAGAAGGAGTCGGTCGCGAGGCTGGCGGCAGACTTCCTGTTCTCGGTCGGCAACACCGGCGAAGCCATCGTCGAGAATAGCGGGCTGTAGCCGCGCGTTGATCCCTTGGCCGCGCGTCGTTCGGACGCTTGACCCGTCCCGGGGGAGGGGCGATAACGCCGCCCCTCGGAATTTTTTCCCTGTCGTGAGGAACGCATGAACATCGCCCGACGCACCCGCCCGCTCGCCCTCGTCTTCGCCCTGGTCGCAAGCCTCCTGCTGCCGGCGGTCGCCAGCGCTGCGGACGATAAGATCGCGGTCGTCGACCTGCAGAAGGTCTTGCTCTCCACCAAGGAGGGCAAGGCGGCCAAGTCGCGGTTCGAGGCGCTGCAGAACAAGAAGAAGAAGCAGCTCAAGCGCAAGGACGACGAGCTGAAGAAGCGCGAGAAGGCCCTGCTCGAAGAGCGCGTGGCGATCGAGAAGGAGCTCGCCGACGCCGCCAAGGCCGGCGCGACCTCGATCCCCGACGGGCTCAAGGCCAAGGCGCAGGCCTTCCAGCAGAAGATCATGGCTTTCCAGAAGGAGGTCATGGAGTTCCAGCAGGCGCAGAAAGACGCGCTCGAGAACCTCCAGAAGAAGGAAGCCGAGCTGCTCAAGCCGATCGAGGACAAGATCCGTACGCATATCGGCGCCATCGCGAAAGAGCGCGGCTACTCGATCGTGCTGTCGCGCGTCGCGGTGGTCTACGCCGTCGAGGCCGTCGACATCACCGACGAGGTCAGCAAGCGCATCGGCAAGTAGGGACGCTGATGCCGCTGCGCCGAGCCGCGCTGGCGGCCACGCTGCTCCTGCTCGCGGCCTGCAAGCGGGACGCCGACCAGCCGCTTCCGCAGGCGGCGCTCTACCCCGACGCCGGCCCCACCGCACGCCAGCCGACCGCCGCCGGGCCGCTGCAGCGCGTGCAAGCCCGCCCCGCCCACGAACCCGATGACCGCCCCGAGCTCGCGGCGGTGCTGCCGCCCGACGCTGTCGTCGACGGCATCCTCGGAGACGGCGAGCACGGCGCACAGGACGTCGACTGGTACCGCGTCGAACCGCTACCCGAGCCCGGCGGGCTGTGGCGCGCCGAGCTGCAGGGCGCGCCGGAATGCGCGCGTCTGGCGCTATTCGACCGGCCCGACGCCGATGCGCCCGCGCGAGAAGCGCGCCCGCACGGCGACGAGGCTGCGGTCCTGCCGTCGTTGGCCCTGCCGGGGCGGCAGGCGTGGCTGCGCATCCGCTGCGAGGCCCGCAAGGGCAAGACACCCGCCGCGCCGGCCCCGTACCGCTTGGTGCTCGGCAGCCGGCCGGCGCGGCCGGAGGAGGAGCGCGAGCCCAACGACGTGGCTGGCGCGCAGACGCGACTGCTCGGCGTCGGTGCCGTCGTGCAGGGCCTGCTGCAGCCGGCCGGTGACGTCGACGTCTTCCGGCTCGAGTTGAGCAACGCGCTGCCGGGCGACGCGACGCTGCTCTCGGTCACGGGGGTGCCGGGCGTGGCGCTCGCGCTCGAGCTGCGGGTCGCTGGCCGCGACGAGCCGGTGCTGCGGCGCGTCGGTGCGCGAGGCGAGGCGCTGCTGGTGCCGAACCTGGACGTGCGCCGTACGGGCACGACGCCGCTGCTGGTCCTACGGGCCGTCAAGGGCGGCAGCCCGACACACGCCTACGCCGCCACCATCCGACCGCTGTTGCCGGCGGGCTGTCGGACCCAGGGCGCCTGCCCCGAGCGCATCCCGGTCGAGCGCGAGCCGAACGACGCGCCCGCCGACGCGATGGGCATCCGCGCGGGCGGCACCATCACCGCCGTGCTCGACAACCCCGACGACGTCGACGTCTACGCGATCGACGGCGAGCCCGGGCAGATTCTCCGCGTCACCGTCGACCCGCCCGAGGGCGTCCGCGTCGCCGTCGCCATCGCAGAGGGCAACCAAGCCTGGGCCGAGCTCGAGGGCGAATCACCGGGCGCGCCGGTGGCCTTCGCCGGTCGCCGGATCCACACGCGGCGGGTCTGGGTCACGGTACGCAGCCTCGCGGGCAGCGACCGAACCTCGCCCTACACCGTCGACGCGCGCCTGCGCGACGAGCCGGCCTTCGAGCACGAGGGCGAGCCGCGCACGCCGCTCTACGCCACCGAAGCGGGCGTGTTGACCGAGGGCACCCTGCACCCGGCCGGCGACATCGACGTCTTCGGTCATCGCGTCGCCGAGACTGCCGGTCCGCGCACGATGCGTCTGGACCTGCGCGGCGACGGGCGGCCCGGTTTGAGCGCGCAGCTGCGGACAGCTTCGGGCGCGGTGTTGGCGTCGGTGGTGGCCGACGACGGCGGGGAGGTCGGTGCCGCGCCGGTGGTCGTCGCCCCCGGCGAATACGACGTGGTGGTCGAGCGCGCCGCGGGTCCGGCCGGAGAGCTGCCCTATCGCGTGCGCTTGGTCGACCTCGGTCCGGCCGCGTTGCCGGCCGAGGTGACGCCGACGACGCCGACGACGCCGACGCCTACGCCTTCCGCAACGGGGCCGTCGCCGCTTCCCACGCCGTGAGGCCGGCTGCGCTGGCCTGAACGGTTCCGCGCGGCTCCACGAGCACCCAGAGCGCCGCGCGACGCCCCTGCGAATCGGCCAACGCGCCGAGGCGGTCGGCGAGGCGACCCTCGGGATCGACCAGGATCTCGGCCTCGGCGACGTCGGTGATCGCTTCGGCGCCGTCGCCCCGGGGCAGTAGCACGACGCCGAGGCTGGGCTGAGCGACGCGCAGGGCGTCGAGCGCGTCGCGCGTCTGCGCGAGGTCGGCGGCGTCCACGCTGAGCAGCAGGCGCCATTGCGCGCGCTCGGGCGTGCGCATCCCGAGCGGCGGCAGGGGGTCGTGCTGCCGTAGGGGCAGGACGGCGGGCTGGTCGAGCATCAGAACGAGTTGCCGATGGTGAACGCGAAGACCAGCGGATCTTCGCCCGGCTTCGGATCGAGCGGAACGCCCCACTCGAAGCGCAGCGGACCGACCGGCGAGAACCAGCGGATACCCCAACCGACCGCGAGCCGCATCTGATCGAGCGTGATGGCCTGGCCCTCGCCAAACGCGTTGCCGACGTCGAAGAAGAGCAGGCCGCGCAGGTTCATCGGCGCCTGGATGATCGGCACCTCGATCTCGTTGTTCAGGTAGAGCTGCTTGTTGCCGCCGATATTGAACGGCGAGAGCGACGCGGCCGGGTCCGAGCTCGCGGGCACGCCGATCTTCGGGCCGAGCGTGTTCCGCTGGAAGCCGCGCACGTCGAAGATGCCGCCCATGAAGAAGCGCTCGAAGAGCGGCACCCGCTGGCCCTGCGGAGCGGTGATGACGCCACCGACGAAGTTGAACTTCAGCACGCCGTCGAGCGGCAGCGGGAAGTAGCGGCGCAGGCGGAAGGTGTAGCGATTGAACTCGTTCTGCGAGAGCAGGTACGCGCTGGCGAACTCGGCGGTGGCGCTGGCGAACCAGCCGTTGGTGGCGAGGAAGCGGTCGTTGCGCGAGTCGTAGGTCAGCGTCAGGCGCACGCTCGAGGTCAGACCCGAGTTGAACAGGCTGGCGATGGGGACGTCGCGGCGGCCGTTCAAGCCGCCGATCTCGGTCTGCACGCGCTCGAGGTTGTAGGTGAAGTCCGCCATCAGCTCGTTGGTGAAGCGGTATCCCCACGAGAGGTTGCCGCCCAGCGACGTCCGGGTGAAGTCCGAGTAGATCTGCTGGAAGTTGTACAGCTCGATGGCGAACGTGACGTTGGTGTCGAGGAAGTAGGGCTCGAAGAAGCTGCCCTGGAACATCGTGCGGATGCTCGAGATGCTGGCCTGCAGCGAGAGGCGCTGGCCGCGACCGAGGAAGTTGTCCTTGGCGATCTGGGCGGTGGTGATGAAGTTGTCGAGCGTCGAGAAGCCCGCACCGATCTGGAACGTGCCGGTGGTGCGCTCCTTGACCTCGACGTCGACGTCGACGACCTGCGGGTGACCGGTCGAGCGGGTCTTGATCTCGACCTTGTCGAAGAAGCCGAGGCGCTGGATGCGCGCGCGGCTGCGCTCGATCTTGCTCTCGGAGTAGAGCTCGCCCTCGGCGAAGCGCAGCTCGCGGCGGATCACCTTGTCGCGGGTGGTCTCGGCGCCGACCATGCGGACCGAGCCGAAGTAGACCTTCTTGCCCTTCTGGACGTGGTAGGTCCAATCGACGCTCTTGCCGTCGGGGCTCGGCAACGACTCGTTCGAGACGGTCGCGAAGGCGTAGCCGAATTCCTTCTGCTGACCCGAGAGGAACTGCGCGTCTTTCTGCACCAAGGCGTAGTTGAAGATATCGCCCTTCTTGAGTGCCAACTTGCCGAGCAGCTTCTTCTTCGGGACCACCGAATCGCCGGAGACGTCGACCTTGCCGACGCGGAACTGCGGGCCCTCGTGCACGCGGAACGTGACGCGGACGTAGCGCATGTCCTGCGAGAGGCTGACCTGCGGCTCGTCGACCTTGACCTGGATGTAGCCGCGCGTGAGGTAGAGGTATTGGATGACCTGACTGTCGTACTCGAGGTTCTCGCGCTTGAAGGCGCCGTCCTTGCCGAGGAACGAGAGCACCGAGCCCTCGCGGGTCTTGAGCAGACCCTTGATCTCCTCGTCCTTCAGGCCCTTGTTGCCCAAGATCTCGACGCTGCGGACCTTGATCTCGGCGCGCTCCTCGATCTTGAAGCGGACCTCGACCTGGTTCTGCGGCAGCGGCTTCACCGCCGGCTCGATCTTGGCGAGGAAGTAGCCCTCCTCGACGTAGAGATCGCGGATCTTGTTGGCCGTCTCTTGCGCGTCGGCGGGCTGGAAGAGATCGCCCGCGCGCAGGCTGATCACCTTCTCGATCGCCTCCTGCGAGAGCGCCGTGTTGCCGTCGAGCACGACCCGCGCCACCGACGGGCGCTCGAGCACCTGATAGCGCACGACCACGCGGCCGTCGTCGTCGCGGCGGACGCCGACGCGCACGTCGTCGAACAGGCCCATCGCGAAGATGCGCTCGATATCGGCCGAGATGACGGCCGGATCGAGGCGGGCGCCGGCCTTGAGGCGGATCTGCCGTTGCACCGCGGCCGTGTCGACGCGGACCGCGCCGCCCAGCTCGACGGCGCCGACGGTGGCGCCGGCGGTCGGACGATCGGGCGAGCGACGCACGCCCTGCAGCGAGAGCCCCTGCGCCGCCGCGGAGGACGGCAGCGCGAGCGCACACACCAGGCAGAGCCAGCGCAACGCACGGGCGAGCCGAGCCGCCGGGGCCGTCGGCATCATGCGGCCTCCTGCGATTCGGACTCGAGGAGTCCGCCAGCCATGCGCAGCACGCGGCCCATCCGGCTCGCCAGCTCCTGGCTGTGGCTGACGATGACGAAGGCGGTGCCGGTCTCGGCGTTGAGCTCCTCGATCAGGCGATGGATCTCGTCGGCGGTGGCAGCGTCGAGGTTGCCGGTCGGCTCGTCGGCGAAGACCGCGCGCGGCTCCATGATCAGCGCCCGCGCCAGCGCCACGCGCTGCTGCTCGCCACCGGAGAGCTCGCCCGGATGGTGATCGAGGCGGTGGCCGAGGCCGACGCGGTCGAGCAGCCAGCGCGCCCGCTCGATGACGTCGGCGCGGCGTCGGCGGGCGATCAGCGCGGGCATCACGACGTTGTCGAGCGCGGTCAGCTCGGGCAGCAGGTGATGGAATTGGAAGACGAAGCCGATGGTGCGGTTGCGGAAGTCGGCGAGCTGCTCGTCGTCCATCGAGGCGAGATCGCGGCCCAGCCATTCGATGCGCCCCGCCGAGGGCGGATCGAGCGCGCCGAGCAGGTGCAGCAGCGTCGACTTTCCCGAGCCCGAGCGCCCGACGACGGCGATCATGTCGCCGGTCGCGACCTCGAGATCGACGCCCTTCAGGACGTCGACGCGGCGGCCACCGATCTCGAAATACTTCTCGACCCCGTGCGCGCGCAGCATCACCTCGCCGCGCACGGGGGCGCGGTCGGCGGGCAAAGCGGCAGCATGGGACGAATCAATCATGACGGAGGCCTTCGAGTGGGCGCGATCGGGCCGCCGTTCTAGCAGGAAATGCCGTGGCGACAAGGCTCACGCCCAGCGCAGCCACCACCACCGCCGCCACCTCGACGGGGGCGACCGCCACGGGCAGCTCGCGCACGTAGTAGGCGTCGGGCAATTTGATGCCCAAAGTCCCGATCAATCCACAGGTTCCGAGCCCGAGTACCAGGCCGGCCGTGGTCCCGATAGCGCCGATGACGAAGCCCATCTGCACGAAAGCGTTGGCGATCGTGCGGGCGGTTCCGCCCATCGCCGCCAACATCGCGATTCCGGCTTGTTTTTGCAGAATCACCATGGTCAGCGCGCTGACGATGGCGAAGCTCGCGACGAGGATGATCAAGCCGAGCACCAAGAAGATCACCAAGCGCTCGAAGGCGAGCGCGGAGAAGAGCGAGCGGTTCAGCTCGCGCCAATCCACGACCCGCAGCCCCTTGCCGACCGCGCTGCCCGAGAGCGCCCGCCGGACCGCGCCGAGCGCCGGGTCCGGCTCCTCGGGCTGCTGTAGGCGCAGCTCGACGACGTTCACGGCGCCGTCGAGGTTGAAGTAGCGGCTGGCCTCGGCGACGTCGATGTAGGCCACCTTGCTGTCGGCTTCGTACAAGCCGGTCTCGAAGACGCCGGCGACGCGGAACGTACGCAGCCGCGGACGCAGACCGGTCGGGCCGATATCGGCGTCGGGGGTGATCACCTCGACGCGGTCGCCGAGGTCGACCTGCAGGCTGCGGGCGAGCTCGACGCCGAGCAGGATGCCGGGCGCGACCGGCACGTCGGCCTCCTCGTCGAAGAGCGGCAGATCGAGCAGGCGCCCGGGTCGAGCGTCGGCGGCGGGGCTGTCCGGCAGCGCGATGCCGCCGGGGTCTTTGGCGGCGTCGACGCGGATCGCCTCGAGCAATTCAGCGTCGCCGAGACCGCCCAACGCGCCGGAGCCGCCGAGGAGGGGCGGGGGGTCGCCGGCGGGCGCGTCGGCCGAGTCGACGGGCGGCACCGCGGCGGCACCGCTCGGCAGCACGATCGGCGGACGCGGCGGCTGCGGCTCGGCGGGGCCGGGCGCGAGCTCGAGCAGCGCGTCGATATCGTCCTCGCCGACGCCGGCGCCCGGCCCTGCCCCGGTCGCCGTGACCTCGGGCGGCGGCGGCACGTCGTGCATCTCCTCGCGATCGATGCGGGCGAAATGTTGTGGCCGCCCCATCCGCTCGGGCGCTTGCAGCAACGCGAGCGAGCCGGTGACGAGCGTCTCGCCGATGGCCTCGCGGACTTCCGGCAGCTCGGGATCGACGCCGCGCAACGACACGAAGTTGTGGACGTTGAAGGCCGAACCGAGGATCGCGTCGCCACGGACCTGCGGGCTCACGGCGACCACCCCTGAGGCGGCGCGCAGCGCTTGCGAGAGCCGGGCAGCGTCACGGATCGGCGCCTGACCGCCCGGCCGCTCGACCAAAGCGTGCGCGTTGGCGACCAGCATCTTGGCGCGCAGGTCGGCCGCGAAGCCGCCCATCACCGAGAGCACCACGATCAGCGCCCAGGTGCCGGCGGCGACGCCGACGATGGCCACGAAAACGGGCACCGACACGCGCGCCTGCCCGTGCAGCAGCAGGTAGACGGCGCCGAGCGTGAGCGGCACGCCCGCCTGCAAGAGCACCAGGCCGTGCGCTGCTTCCAGGACGCCGGCGCTGGGCAGAGCGGCGCCGAGGCCGACGAGCAGGCCCGCGAACGGCATCAGGAGCAGCCCGCGGCGCCGTGCGATGCGGTCGCGACCGTGGCGCGGCAGGCGCAAGATCCGCTGCACGGCGACGACGGTGGCGAGCATGCCGAGCGCGAGGCCCACGCCGCTGACGTAGGGCGCGAGCACCGGGATCTGCCCGAGCGCGACGACACCCGCGAGCGCGGCGAAGCCGAGCAGGACCGGCAACGCCCAGCGCAGCGGGCGCCACGGCGGCGACGCGGCGAGCAAGAGCAGGCCGTGCAGCCCGCAGGCGACGCCGACGTTGCGCACGGCGAGCAGGGCCGTCTGCTCGGCGACCGAGCTGCCGCCGCCACCCTGCCAGAGCATCACACCGCCGGCACCGAGGGCGAGGCAGAGCAGGCCGACGCCGAGCTTGCGCATGCCGCCTTCGCGGGAGGCGAGCGGACCGGCGTCGAGCGCGTCGCGCACGCCGCGCAGCAGGCGGACGGGGACCGGATCACGCAGGCGCGCCGCGCGGAGGAACGACCACGCGACGAAGGTGGAGGGGCGGTCGCGCAGCGGCCACGTGAGCACGCGGACGATGCCGAGGCCCAGGACGGAGAACGCGGCCGCGATGCCGATCGCCGCGACGATCACGCCGAGCAGCTGCAGCACCATCCAGACCTGGAAGCCCACCGTCGGGTCGGCGAGCGTGATCGCGGCCTCGGGACCCGCGGCGACGACGCCGATCAGCGCGAGGGTGAGCAATCGGCGGAGGTGCAAGGCGGCTCCAGGGGCGGGGTCGCGCGGGCCGAACGGGCGGCGCGGCTACTCGGGCGCGGGGCCGTCGTCGGGTGCGGCGGCGGGCCCGAACCGTTCGGGTCGCAGCAGCGGGAAAAGGATCACCTCGCGGATGCTCGGCGTATTGGTCAACACCATCACGAGGCGGTCGATTCCGATGCCGCAGCCGGCGGTGGGCGGCAGCCCGACCTCGAGCGCGCGGATGTAGTCGACGTCCATGTCCATCGCCTCGCCGTCGCCGCCCTGCTTGTTGCGGACCTGCTCGGCGAAGCGCTCGAACTGATCGAACGGATCGTTGAGCTCGGAGAAGGCGTTGCCGACCTCGAAGCCGCCCATGTAGACCTCGAAACGGTCGGTCAAGCGCGGGTCGGCGTCGTTGCGGCGCGAGAGCGGGGAGACCTCGACCGGGAACTGCGTGACGAAGGTCGGCTGCACAAGCAGCGGCTCGGCGACGGTCTCGAACAGCTCCATCTGCAGCTTGCCGACCGGCCAGCCGGCGTCGGGCTCGTGGCCGAGACGGACCAACTCCGCGCGCAGCGCGTCGGCGTCGTGGATCTGCTCGCACGAGAGATTCGACCAGCGCTCGATGCCTTCCCAGACCGAGACGCGCGCGAAGGGCGCCGCAAGCGAGAGCATCCGCGGCGTGCCGTCCTCGTTCTCGCCGAAGGGGATCTCGGTGGTGCCGCAGACCGCCTGGGCGAGCTCGGCGAAGAGCGTCTCGACCAGGACCATCAGGTCCTCGTAGGTCGCGAACGCCTGGTAGAACTCGAGCATCGTGAACTCGGGGTTGTGCTGCTGGCTCAGCCCCTCGTTGCGGAAGTTGCGGTTGATCTCGAAGACGCGGTCCATGCCGCCGACGACCAGCCGCTTGAGGTAGAGCTCGGGCGCGATGCGCAGGAAGAGCGGCACACCGAGCGCGTTGTGCCAGGTTTCGAAGGGACGCGCCGCGGCGCCGCCGACGAGCGAGTGCATCATCGGCGTCTCGACCTCGAGGTAGCCGCGGTCTTCGAAGAAGCGGCGGATCTGGCTGATGATGCGGGCGCGCTTCACGAAGGTGTCGCGGACCTCGTCGTGCACCAGCAGGTCGACGTAGCGCTGGCGGTAGCGCGTCTCCTTGTCGCCGAGACCGGTCCACTTGTCGGGCAGCGGGCGCAGCGACTTGGTCAGGATGCGCAGCACCGGGCCGCCGTCTTCGGCGGTCGCGAGGCGCAGCGAGGGCTCGCCGGTGTTGGTGCGGAACGGGCGGCCGATGGCGCCGACCACGTCGCCCACGTCGAGCAGCGGCGGCTCTTCGCCGTCGCTCTTGAAGAGCGCGTCGAAGCGCACCGGATCGGCCGCGCGGCTGAAGAAGAGCTGGAAGGTCGGGCTGGTCGCGTCGCGAGGCTCGAGGCCGGCGGCGACGCGCACCGCATTTTCCCGCGCGCGCAGGACCGGCAGGTCGGTGGCGCCGCGGTCGGCGATGCGGACGAAGGCGACCTTGCCCTTGACGTTGATCGCGACCACGCGACCGGCGATCGACATCTCCGGCGCGTATTGGTGGCGTCCACGCGCGTCCTCGGGCGCCGATTGGCCCTCGGCGAGCGGCGAGAACGGCTCGAGCCAATCGGGCGCCAAGAAGCGCTCGTAGGCCTCGGCGGTGCTGTGGCTGGCGCGGAAATCGTTGGGGTAGGTGCCGAGCCCCATCGCGGAGAGGCGCGCGAGCTTCTGCTCGCGCTGACGCATCAGGTCGTTTCGGGGCAGCAACTCGTGGTGGTCCGACATCGACGGCTCCGAAGGGGGGCTGGCGCCTCGCGGCAGGGGCAAAAACGACTTGCGCCGCCGGGTGGGCGGCGCAAGCCGTTGTTCGAAGCCTCCGAGCTGGCTCGGAGACCGTCTGGTCGGGGCGACAGGATTTGAACCTGCGACTCCTTGACCCCCAGTCAAGTGCGCTACCAGACTGCGCTACGCCCCGTTTGGCAGAGCCCGCGACCGGTCGCACCGGCGCGGCGGAGCGGGGAGGTAGCATGATCTGCTCGGGGAGCGCAAGCCGCCCGACGCGCTTTCCGTGGCCGACGCGGCCGATTCTCCGCCCCGCCTTCGCGCGCCGCCGACGCCGTCTGCTCAGGACCGCAACGCGCGTCGCGATCCGTCGCCGCCAGCGGCGCGATGCGGCCGACGCAACCGCTGGTCTGCGAACCACACACCGGCCTCGTCACCCAGGGCGGCGCAGATCGTCCGCAGCGCCTCGGCGGCCTGGGTGATCTCGGTGACTCCGCCGAGGGCTTCGGCGCGAGAGAGCGCCACCGACGCGCGGCGCATCGCCGTCAGCAGTTCTCCGGCCTGCCGGGCCAAGGCGACCTCGACCAGATCCAACCGCAGCGTCGCACGCAGCACGCCCTGTCCGTCGAGGAGTGCGGCGGCCTCGGCGGCGATGGCGCGGGCCTCGTCCGGCCGTGGCCCGAGGACCAGCGCCGCCTCGTCGACGAGGCATTCGGCCGCTTCGTGCGCCGCGCCGGCCTCGAGCGCCGCGGCCGCCGCCCGCCGCAAGGCCGAGCGCGCGGAGGCCTCGACCCCGAGCGCCATTGCTGCAGCCGCACGGGCGCGTTCGATCCGCGCGCGCAGCGCCGCGGACAATCCGGCCGCCGAGGCGAGCCGGGCCAGCAACGCCGCGAGGCGACCCTCGACGTCCACGGCGTCGCCCGTGCCTTCGGCCGCCGCGCGCAGCGCTCCGGCACACGCGCTCAGCCCCAGCTCGTCCGGCGCGTCGGCGAGCGCGTCCAGCCGGCGCTGCGCCGTCTCGGTGTCGCCGGCGGCCAAGCTCAACTCGGCCAGGACCAGCGACGCGCGCGCCGACCAGCGCGCACGTTCGTGGGGAGGGGCGGCTTCGAGCAGGCGCGGTGCGGAACCCGAGAGCAGCTCGCGCGCGGCCAACGCGTCCTCACGGGCGACGTCCGGCCATCCGGCCGAGACGGCGAGCTCTGCGCGCTCGAGCAGCATCGCGATCCGCGCCGGATCGGCCGCGTCGGCCTCGGAGAGACTGAGCGCGCGTTGCAGACCTTGCCGCCGCTCGCGCAACGAGGGCCGCGCACGCGCGTCTTCGGCGATCAGCGCCGCCGCGTCGCGCAGGCGCCCGGCGTGCAGCAAGAGTCCGAGTGCCTCGTCCGTTCCGCCGCCGCGTGCCGGCCGCGCGAGCCGGGCGTCGGCCAACGCGGACGCCACCGCTCGGAGGCCCGCGGCCCCGAGCTGCTCGGCGGCCAAGGTCGCCAGCGCGGTCGAAGCCGGACGGCCGTCGGCCTCCAGCCAGCCCGCGCGTCCGAGCGCGTCGTAGTCTTCGAGCCCGCCCGGACCGAGCGCGGCGCCGAGCAGGCCGCGCCCCGGGCGCTCGAGCAGCGCGAACGCCGCCTGCACGCTCAGCCTCGAGGCCGCGACGCTCGGCATCACGGTCGCCGCCGTGGGCGCCTGCAACGCCGCCGTCACGGCCGCCGCCAGCGCATGGACGTCGCGCAACCGCCGCGTCGGCGTCGGCTCGAGCGCCCGCGCGAAGACCTCGGCGAGCCGCCGCGGCAAGGCAGACGGCAGCGCGCGTTGCCCGCCCTCGGCCTCGATGGGCCGCGCGTAGCCGAAGAGCTCGCAGCCGAGGACGGCCAGCGCCCAGGCGTCGACGGCGACGCCCTCGAGCCGGCCGAGCGCAGGGTCGAAGGCTTCGGGCGGCAGGTAGGCGCGGGTGCCGTGGCGGATCGCCTCGTCACCGAGCGGCAATGCGCCGCCGCGGGCGAGACCGAAATCGATGACCTTGGCGTGGGGACCGCCATCGGCACCGCGGGCGACGAGGACGTTCTCGGGCTTCAGATCGCAATGGGCCAAGCCCTGCGCGTGCGCGTAGGCGATGCAGCCGGCGATCTGTCCGAAGATCGCGGCGGCCTCGGCGGCCGGCAGCGGCCCGTCGGCGAGGCGCACGCGCAACGTCGGGCCCTCGACCCACTCCCCGACCAGCATCGGGCGGCCGTGCGCGCGACCACGCCGGAAGATCGCCGCGGCGTGCGGGTGCACGACCCGCGCTGCGGCGCGACCTTCGTGCGCGGCGCGCAGGGTCGGTGCGGTGGCGTCGACGTGGACGCTCGGGCGCAGCAACTTGACGGCGACTTGGCGCCCGAGCCCGGCGTCCTGCGCGAGGTACACGTCGCCCATGCCGCCAGAGGCGACGGCGCGGACCACGGTCAGATCGGAGTCGAGCGTATCGCCCGGCCGCAGACGGAGTGACGCGTCGGCAGCGGCCACGGCGCTAGTCGTCGCTGTCGCCGGTACCAGGGTCGGCGAGGTTGTAGAGCTCGGTCAGGTCCGGCATCAGCAGGAACTCGACGCGGCGGTTCTGCTTCCAGCCCTCTTCGTCGTCGTCGGTCGCGTTCGGCAGGTAGTGCGCGTAGCCGCCGGCCGACAGCATCTTCGCCGGCACCTTGCCGCTGCGGATCATGAACTGCACGACCGAGAGGGCGCGGTCGACCGAGAGCCGCCAGTTCACGTCGTCGCCGCCGCGGCGGTCGGTGTGACCCGCGACCTGGAAGCGCTTGCCGGAGAACTGCCGCAGGACCTCGGCGAGCTCGAGCAGCACCGGTCGCGCCTCGGCGCGCAGGTCGGATTTGCCGGTCGCGAACAGGATGTCGCTCTCCAAGCCGATGACGAGGAAGCCGTTCTTGACCTCGACGCGCAGCTTGCCGGCGCGCACGAGGTCGGCGAGCTTGCCGCGGACCTTGGCGATCGAGTCGCGCATGGCCTGCAGCTGGCGCGCGATGGCGTCGAGCTTGTTGGCGAGGCGCGCGTTCTTGTCACGCTCGGCCATCAGATCGGCGCGGATCTTGTTCTTCTCGGACTCGCACTGACGCAACAACTCGCCGCATTGGCCGGAGTTGCGGGCGAGCGCGTCGAGCTTCTGCTGGCAGCTGGTGAGCTCGTCTTCGAGGTCGCTGCGGTTCTTCTTGCAGACCGAGAGCTCCTCGATCGCGGCGGCATGCTTCTGCTGCCAACTCTCCGATTCGGCCGCGAGGCGCTTCTTCTGCGCTTCGAGCCAGTCGGTCTGCTGCCGCATCGCGGCCATGTCGCGATCGTAGGCGTCGCGGGCGACGGCGGTGCAGCCCGGCGCGACGGCGGCGAGCAGCAAGGTCGCGATCAGCCAACGCGTCGGCGGGATCGAGGAACGGAGGGCGTGGGATTGGGCGGGCATCGTCGGACTCCCGCGGGCGGCGCCCGCTCGGACTCGTTTGTAGCGCGCCCCGCTGGCGTGTCAGTTTTTTCGGCGACTGCGGTCGCGAGGGCTGCCACGAATTTGCCCCTTCGGACGACCCCACCCATGCTCGCAAGCGCGTCCGACGAGGCGCCGAGAGGAGAGTCCGATGTTCAGTCCCAACCGTCGCTTCCCCCGCCCGCTCTTGCACCTGGCCCTGGTCGGCACGACCGGCGTCGCCGGCTGCGCGGCCGAATGGGACGGCTCCGTCGTCTTCCCGGCCGACTACGCTTCGACCTACGAGAAGGTCCACGACTGCAAGCCGAGCGCGCACCCGGCAGCGAAATACGTGATCACGTGGCTGAGCCCGAACGGCAAGGACGCGATGACGGCCCACAGCGCCCTGCCCGAGGGCAGCACCGAGACCGCCGCGTGGCCCGAAGGCACCGTGCTGATCAAGGCGCAGTACGACGACAGCAAATGCGCGGAGCTGAAGAACTTCACGGCGATGCAGAAGCTCGCCGAGGGCGCCGCGCCCGACGCCGGCGATTGGAAATGGCAACACGTCGACGCCGACGGCACCTGCCTGAACTGCGACAACGGCGCCGCATGTAGCGGCTGCCACTCGCAGCCCGCCTGCAACGGGCTGGTCTGCACCAAGCGCCCCTAGAGACGCGACCAGAAAATGCAGCTTCGCATTTTCCGGCCGAGTCTCTCGTCTGTTGATTGGGGGGCTAGGCGCCCCCTGGTCGCGAGAAGCGCGGTTCTCGCGAACCATCCCCCCCCCCACGAGCCGCGACCAAAATATCGCCCCTGGCGATTTTTTGGTCGCGTCTCGAGCGTCGCGACGGCCCGCGACGGTCGGGCTCAGTCTTCGCGGCCGCCGCCGAGCAGATGCGTGGCGGCCTGGTAGGCCGTATGCGCGAAGGTCGCGGCGATGGTCGCGGGATCGCTGCCCGCCATCGTGCAGAAGGTGTCGCTGTGTGGCGTGCCGCGCTCGAGTCGCAGCGCAGCGCGCAGACCGCCAGCCTCGCGCGCGCTCTGTGCGATGGCGATCCAATCACGCGTGAGGTAGCGCCAGCTCACACCGTCGCGCTGCCGCTCGAGCCGCACCTCGGGTAGCCCGGCGAGCTCGGCGTAGTGCGCGCGCAGCAGGTGCGTGCCGGCGGCGCGGCAGAGGTCGTACCAGAGCGTCGGCCGTGGATTGATCTCGATCAGCCGCGGGCGGTTGTGCCGCGGATCGAATTTGAACTCGGTGCCACACGGTCCGCGATAGCCGAAGGCCTCGATGATGGCGGCCGAGCGCTCGGCGATCTCGGGCAGCGTCTCGGTGCGGACCCACGAGCCCGAGCCGAAGTTGCGCGGGAATTGGCGCATCTTGCGGGCCGTCAGCACGTGTCGCACCCCGCCACGCTCGCTCGCGAGCACGGCGCCGACGGTGATCTGCGACTCCTCGCCCGGAATCAGCTCCTGCAGCACGACGGCGGAGGGGTCGCCGACGATCTCGTCCATCACCAGCCGCAGGTGCTCGGGATTCTGCGCGACGACGAGCTTCTGCCCCTCGAGGCGCTGCCGCCAGCGATGGCCCGAGCGCGGCTTGACGATGCACGGCGTGCCCGCCTGCTCGAGGAAGCTGCGAATATCGGACTCGTCCTCGGGCAGGACCGTCAGCGGTACGTCGATGCCCAGCTCGGCGCAGCGGGCGGCGAAGCGCTGCTTGTCGAGCATCACCCCGGCGGTGGCGTCGCGCAGGCCCTCGGAGAAGGCGGCGTGCGGCGCGAGCGCATCGCGGTGGGCGATGATCCATTCGCAGGCGTCGTCGGCCGCCGGCATCAGCACCGGGCGCTGACCGGTCTTGCGGGCGTAGCGCGAAACGGCGTCGACCAGCTCGGGGCCGAGCGAGCGGTCCGAGAGGCCCGGCTCGCGGCGGACGTGTCGGCTCCAGCGTCCCGGGCGCCACGGATCGGCGTCGATGCCGACGATGGGGCCGGCGACGCCGAGCAGGTCGCGCACCACGGCGAGGCCGGTGCCGGTGAGGGCGAAGACCAGCGCGGGAGGGCTCATCGGGGCTCCTTCTCGTCCGTGGGTTCGGCGCCTTCGCGCGCGGATTCTCGCAACTGACGCCAGGTCGCGAGTCGCTGCGCGATGTGCGCGTCGTATCCGTTGTCGGTGGGCTCGTAGAAGCGCGCGCCCTGCAATGCGTCGGGCAAGGCGCTCTGGGCCACGAATCCACCGTGATCGTGCGGATAGGCGTAGCCCTGCCCCCAGCCGAGCTGCTTGCCGAGCGCGGTGCTCGGGTTGCGCAGCGCGTTGGGCACCGGCAGCGCGCCGTGCCGACGCACCGCCTCGACGGCGCGGCCGAGCGCGGCGTAGCTGGCGTTGGACTTGGGCGCGGTCGCCAGGAAGGTCACGCATTGCGCCATCGCGATGCGGCTCTCGGGCAGGCCCGTCATCTCGTGCGATTGCGCGGTCGCCACGGCGAGCGGCAGCGCGCGCGGGTCCGCGTTGCCGACGTCCTCGGCGGCGAAGACGACCATCCGGCGGCAGATCACGCGGCCGTCCTCCCCGCCTTCGAGCATGCGGGCGAGGTAGTAGAGCGCGGCGTCGGGATCGCTGGCGCGCATCGATTTGATGAAGGCCGAGAGCAGGTGGAAATGCTCGGTGCCGCTCTTGTCGTAGCGCGCGCCGCCGACGCGCAGGGCGTGTTCGAGCGCTTCCTCGTCGAGGACGGCGGCGATGGTGGGGTCGAGTGCGGCATCGGCGATGCGTTGCTCGGCGAGGGCTTCGAGATCACCGAGGGCGCGGCGGGCGTCGCCGTCGGCGGCGCGGGCGATGCGCGCGAGGACGCCGTCGCTGGCCTGCAGACCGGTCTCGCCGAAGCCACGCGGATGGCTCAGCGCCCGGCGCAGCAGCTCGACCACGGCGTCGTCGGCGAGCGGCTCGAGCACCACGACCATCGCGCGGCTGGCGAGCGCGCCGGTGAGCGCGAAACTCGGGTTCTCGGTGGTGGCGCCGACCAGGGTGACGGTGCCGTCTTCGACGTGCGGCAGCAGCGCGTCTTGCTGGCCCTTGTGGAACCGATGGATCTCGTCGACGAAGAGCAGCGTCGAGCGGCCGCTCCGCCGCGCACCGCGCGCCTCTTCCACCACCTCGCGCAGGCGCGGCACGCCGTCCATCACCGCCGAGAGCGCGACGAAGCGGGCGCCGACGGCGTCGGCGAGCAGGCGGGCGATGGTGGTCTTGCCGGTCCCGGGCGGCCCCCACAACAGGAGCGAGGGCAGCCGACCGGCGCGCAGCGAGCGGCGAATCGTCCCTTGCGGGCCGAGCAGATGGTCTTGGCCGACCACCTCGTCGAGCGTACGCGGACGCACCCGCTCGGCCAGCGGCATGCCCGTCGGTTGGACGTCGAAGAGGTCGCGGGTCACGGGGTCGGCTAGGAGCGCCAGCCCTTCTTGAGCGTCAGCACGGGCACGCGGGCGTGCTTGATCACGTGCTCGGCGACGCTGCCGAGGACCGTGTTGCGCGTATCGGCGCGGCCGATCGGCGGAACGATGATGAGGTCGTGGCCGGCGCGGTCGGCGTAGCTCATCAGGCCCGAGCCCGGCTTGTTGTCCTCGAGCAGGCGCCATTCCGAGGGCACGCGAGTGATGCGGTGCGCGGCGTCCGAGAGCTGCGTCTCCAGGCGCGCCTTGACCTGGTAGTGCAGGTCCTTGGGCAGCAACACCTGGCCTTCGGGCGTCTCGAGCGTCTGCTGGTGGATCGGCTGCACGACGTGCACGACCTCGAGGCGACCGCCGAATTCGACGGCGAAATCCTCGGCGGCCGACATGTGGTCGTCGCTGGTGTTGCCGAAGTCGTAGGGCACCAGGTTGCGGTGGAAGCCCGTCCAGGTCTCGGCGTTCTTGCTGAACGATTGGTTCATCGTCAGCACCGGCACGTCGGTCTCGCGGATGATGCGGGCGGTGGTGCTGCCGGTCACGCGATCGGTGAAGTCGGCAAAACCCTCCTGCGGGATGACGACGAGATCGATCATCAACTCTTCGATGGCGCGCACGGCGAGATCGAAGGTCGAGCCGATGCGGGTGACGATGCCGGTGCTGATGCCGGCGGCCTCGAAGGTGGCGGCGAGCGCCTCGAGCTTGGGCATCGCCGCCTGCTCGGCCTGCTGGTCGATCAGCGCGCGCACCTTGGCCGCCTCGCCCTCGAGGTAGAACAGGTCCGACGAGCCGCGCACCGCATGGAAGATGATCAGCTTGCTACCGCAGACTTCGGAGATCACCTGCAGCGGCTTGAGGGTCAACTCGGGCTGGTCGCCGAGGTCGGTCAGCAGCATCACGCGGTCGAACATTCGGAGCCTCCTGCACGCCTTCGGCGCGGGCGCGACGCTAGCACGGTCGTGACTTTGGGGAAATGCCGCCGGAGGGCTCGACCACGGCCGACGGGCGCGGCAGGTTTCCCGGACGGCGGGCGCGAGGTGCCACGCACGCGGAGGCGCGATGACGGTGCAACTCTCTGGGATCGGCCACGTC
>JBEARB010000359.1:0-11566 GCA_041163625.1 Pseudomonadota bacterium
GGGCAGCTTCTCCGACTTGGTCGGTGGCGGCGGCGGCAGCAGCTCGGGCGCGGGCGCGTGCGAGTCGTCGCTGCCCTCGGGCGTGGCGGACGACGTGCGCGAGGGCGCCCGCAAATGCGACAACGGCGAGCAGAAGTTCTGCCACGCGATCGCGTTCTGGTACCTCAAGGGCAACGGCGGCAAGGAGCGCCGCGTCGACGGCGTGAAGTGGTTCAAGCACGCCTGCGAGCGCGGCTACCAGCCCTCCTGTGAGGCGATCGAGACGATCAAGCGCAAGCTCGAAGAGATGAAGGCGCAGGGCAAGATCTAGCCCGCCAGCATCCGACGCAGCGCGACGCGCAACAGCGCGTAGGCAGGCTGCTCCCAGGCCGCCGACCAGGCCAACACGCCGGGAGCAGCCGCCGCGCCGGCCCAAACCGCACACAGCCAAAGCCAGCGGCGCCAAATCGGCCGCCAACTCGCGCGCACCGCCCGGGCGGCATCGACGGCGGCGACCGCGAGGAGTGGCAGCACCGGCAGCCACAGCCGCGGACCGAAGCAGACCTCGCCGAGGCTGCCGAAGACCGTCAGCAGCGCCGCCAAGGCCGCCAATCCGGGCCCGAAGACGGCGAGGGCCCCGCCGCGGAGGAGCGATGGCAGCGCCAAGATCGCCCACGGCACGAAGGGCAGCAGGCCGTGCCGACCGTCGATCCAGGTCGCCGGCAACGCCATCGGGGACGCGACCCATTGCCAGCCCAACTGGCCCGAGATCACCGGTCCGCCGACGAGCCATAGGTTGGCGAGCACCAGCAACCCGCCGCCCCCGATCCAGACCACGGCGAAGCGGCGGCGCAGCGCGTCCGACCGCCATCCCCACGCCAGCAACGCCAGCCCGAGCAACGCCCATGGCGGCTTGATCGCCGCGGCAAACGCAGCGAGCGCGCCGGTCAGGCTCGGTCGTTCCCGCTGCCACGCCCAGGCCGCCGAGGTGAGCGAGAGCGCCGCGAGCGGCTCGCTGAAGACGCCATGACCGTACGCGAGCAAGGGCGAGGCGAGCAGCAGCGCCACCGCCGCGGCTTGGCCGCCGCCACCGAGCCCGAGCCGAGCCGCCAGCGCTGCCGTCGCCAGCAGCGTCGCCACGATCCAGACCGCCGAGAGGGATACGGCGCCGCGTTCGATCGCCGCCGCGTCGTCCCGCCACGGCCAGAGCAGCGCCGCGGTCACGAGCGCCGATGCGGGCGGGTGCGCCGGCCGTTCGACGCGCGTCGCGCTCGATTCGGGCAGCCGCGCGTCGAGTTTGCGCCAGCGCACGCAGTCGGAGGCCCCCGGCTCGCACCGCTGCGGCCGCCGCCAATCGTAGAGCTCGGACCAGAGCGCGCGCTCGCCGCGGGCGTCGTCGACGACCCAGGTGTGGTGGTCGAGATCGACGCCGACGAAGCGCGCGCCGGCGCGGTCCTCGCCGGCGGCGAGGGCGGCGTGGTCGGGGCCGAGGTCGAGGTCGCCGTCGCGCAGCAGCGAGTGCACCAAGAGCAGGTAGTGGGGCTCGTCGCCGCTGGTGGCCCCGACGGGGGCGTCGACCACGCCTTGGCCGGGGATCCAGGCGCGTCCGCTGCTCAGGCCGAGCAGCAGGGTCGCGAGCGCGAGCAGCGGGAGCACCGTCGCCCACCGCAGCCGCTCGGGAGACGGAGCCGGGGCAGGCAGGGTCGGCTCAGTCGAGCCCAAAGGTGGCTCGTGCCTGCGCGGCGGTCGCGATCTGGCGGCCCGCGGCGCGCGCGGTGGCGACGAGCGCCTCGACCAGGTCGCCGTTGCTGCGAGCGCGCTCGCCGTCGGGCAGGTAGAACGTGTCCTCCAGGCCCGTTCGCAGGTGCCCGCCGAGCTCGGCCGCGCGGCGATGCAGAGCCCAGACTTCCTGGCGACCGATCCCGATCGTCTGCCAATGCGCCCCCTCGGGCATCTCGCGCAGCAGCAGCGGGAGCCAATCCGGGTCGGCGGGCATGCCGGAGTCCACGCCCATCACCAGCGAGATGTGCAGCGGATCGCCGAGCAAGCCGGCCTGATGGAACATCGCGACCGAGCGGACGATGCCGGTGTCGAAGCACTCGCACTCGGGCACGATCCCCTGCTCGTTCATCACCTCGACGAAGGCGGCGACCTTGTCGACCGGGTTGTCGAAGACCATCGGCAGCCACGCCCACTCGCCGTTGCTGCGCAGCTTGAGGTAATTCAACGTCCCCGCGTTCAGGGCCGCGATTTCGGGCTTGCCGGCGCGGAGGCAGGCGGTGGGGCCGGAGATATCGGGGCCGATCACCCCGGTCGAAAAATTGAGCAGCATCTCCGGGACGCGCGCACGAATCGCGTCCGCCACGGCGACGGCGTCTTCGGTGCGCCAGCTGGGCAAATGTCCCATGCCGGGCCGTTGGTCGCGGAAGTGCAGGTGCACGACGGTGGCGCCTGCGTTCCAGGCGCGCTCGGCCTCGGCCGCCATCTCGTCGGGGGTGACCGGCACGGGGTGGCGCTTCGGATCGGTGAGCACGCCGGTGAGGGCGCAGCTGATCACGGCGGGCTGGTCGGGATGGGCGGCTTCGTAGGGCATCGGGGCCTCCTGTGCGGCTGCGCGGAGGCTCGCCCAGGGCGCGGCGGGATTCAAGCCGGCCGCGCCCTCAGAACACGTAGCCGATGCGTGCGCCGGCGGTGAAGCCGGGGTTGTCGGCGTCACGGCCGGCGAAGCCGAGCGTGGTCGTCAGCGTGAAGTGCTGCCCGAAGGGGACACCCGCCTCGACCGCGAAGCGCGGACCCTTGCTCGCGTCGGTGAGCAGCGCCTCGTGCACGACCACACCCTCCAGGCGCAGCGAGCGGCCGACCGGCATCGAAAGCGCGACGCGCAGCGTCTCGACGAGCGATTCGCCCGAATCCAGGTCGTGCAGGGCGCGCCAACCGGCGGTGATGTGACTGCCCGACTCGTCGCCGATCCGAGCCGCCGCCGCGTAGCCGAGGCCGGCACCGCCGCCGTGGATCGCCATCCACAGGCCCGTCCCGACGCTGATGTAGTCGCCGAGGCGCAGGTCGAGGCCGGCCGAGCCGCCGTACAGCCGGATCCGCTGCGATTCCAGGGTCTCCTGCTCCGGGTCGAGCAAGCGAGGGGCGCGGCCGGTGCCAGACCTGCGCCTGGGGCTCGCTGGTCGCTCCGCTGTCGTCCGATCCGGTCGTGCCGGCGGGTGCGGTACCGACGGGCGCGACGGCACCGAAGGCCCGGGCCTCGGCGACGAAACGCGGCTCGACGCGGGCGCCGGTCGGCAGCGTGGGCGGACCTTCGGGCAGCTCGACGATCGCGCGATCGCCGGCCTGAGCGACCACGCGCCCCTCGGAGAGCTGCAGCGCACGGCCGGTCGCGCCGGCCTCGCGGACGCTGACAGCCAGGCCGATCCGCCAGCGCACCACGCCGGCGCCCTGCACGAACACCCGCCGGCCCTGCACCTGCACGATCGTGGCGGCCAGGGCCTCGGACGGATCGTGGGCTGCGGCCGGCGCGGTCTGGGGGGCGAGGCTTCAACTCCGCGCCCGACTTTGCCATGGTTCGCGACGCCGCGACCGCGCGGCCCCCGCTACGGAGACGGCCCATGTCCATCGCCTCGCGCACGATCGCGCCCCTTCTCTTCGGCTCCGCCCTCGCGCTGTGCGGCTGCTCGACCGACGCCACGGCCGGCGACGGCAGCAGCACGCCGACCGGATCGGCCGGCGCGGCCGACACGCCGTGCAATCCGACCGCGCAGATCGAGGGCTGCTTCGGCCAGGAGCGGATGCTCTGCGACAACGGCACCGGGACGTGGCAGATCTTCGACGAGTGCCAGGCTCCGATGCAATGCGTCGAAGCCGGCTTGGTCGAGCTCCCCGGCGCCTACGCGACGGTCTGCCAGCTGCCGCCGCCGCCTGCGGACGCGGGCGGCAGCGGCGGTGCCGGTGGCAGCGACACGGTCGGTGGCGGTGGCGGCGACCCGCCGGCCTCGGCCGAGGCGGTCTGTCAGCGCTGGAACGATGACCGCGCCTCGCTCTCGGAGGGCCAATTCTCGGGCAGCATGGCGTCGTGCGACGCCGGCGACGTCAGCGAGGTCGCCAAGGACAACGCGCTCAAGCTGGTCAACCTCTACCGGTGGCTGTGCGGTCTGCCGTCGGTGACGCGCGACCCGGCCAAGGACGCCGACGCGCAGGCCTGCGCGATCATCATGGCGGCCAACAACTCGCTCTCGCACACGCCGCCCGAGTCGTGGAAGTGCTGGACCGCGCAGGGCTCGGACGCGGCGAAGAAGTCGAATATCTCGACCGCGCCGGGCGTGACCTCGGTCGATCGGTACATGGTCGACTCGGGTGCCCACAACCACGACACGCTGGGCCACCGGCGCTGGATCCTCTCGCGCTCGCTCGGCCCGATCGGCGTCGGCTCGACGGCGACCAAGGCCTCGTGCCTGCACGTCATCGGCGGCAAGGGCAACGCGCAGGTCAGCTGGACGGGCTGGCCGCC
This sequence comes from Pseudomonadota bacterium, assembly GCA_041163625.1. Lineage (GTDB taxonomy): Bacteria > Myxococcota_A > UBA9042 > UBA9042 > UBA9042 > JACKFC01. The sequence continues at coordinate 4,496 of JBEARB010000359.1, forward strand.
GGCCGGGAAGGTCCCGCTGCAGGCGTTCGCCCCGTACGGCAAGGAGAGCATCGACTCGACCGGCTGGTCGGTACAGAGCGACAGCCTGATCCTGACCAAGGCGAAGATCACCATCAAGGACGACGCGGGCAACGCGCTCGAGGTCGAGCAGTGGCCGCTGGGTTCGGGCTACGGCAGCAAGTACGCGGTCGGTTTCCGCCCGGTCGGCTGGAAGACCGAGGGCGGCAAGACCTACCACGTCGAGGTCGGCGGCATCGCCGTGCCGTTCAGCTACGAAGTCGAGGTCATCGACTGCAAGTAGGGGCCGTGGCATCCTGGAGGCCCATTGGGTACGAGGGAGGCGGTTTTGACGCGACGACGGCGAGTGAGCGAGGCGATCGCGAATCTGCCGCAGCGTTTCGACACCCACGGCTTGCTCACGCAGGCGAGCGGGCTGTTGCGCGAACACACCGGCGACCCGGCGTCGGCGGGAGTGAGCGAGGCGCAACTTCGCTTCTACGTCGAACGCGGCTTGGTCGACTCGCCTCACCCCGAAGGCGCCCGGCAGATCTACGGGCAGCGGCAGCTCCTGCAGCTGTGCGCGGTGCAGATCCTGCGCGGCGTGGCTCTCGATCTCGACCGCATCGCCGGTGTCGTCCAGGGCATCGCCGACGACCAACTGAAGCTGCTCTGCGACGAGCCCGAAGAGGCGTCGAAGAAGGCCGCGGTGATGTCGAACTGGCTCGGGATGTTGGAGAAGGGCCGCTACTCACGCGCCGATCGAGGCGAGACCGCGATGCTGCATCAGCCCGAGATCGAGCGGGTGGTCGCAGCGCCGCCGCAGCCACCGCCGGCGTCGGTGCTCCGCCAGGCGGCCCCGGTGGCCCCGGATCTCGACGCGCTCGGCCTGCCGGACGCGCCACGCGCTCCGGCGGGCGCGCGCCAGAATCGCTCCACGCTCGCGCACGGCGACGCCGCGCGGCTGATGCAGGCGCTCGGCGCCGCGGCGCAGATGCCCGCCGACGCGGAGACCATCTTCGAGACCAGCGCGCTCGAGGAGCAGAAGATCCGCAGCACGACGCCGGCGACGGCGTTGCACGTCGCGCCCCCCTCGTTGCCCGACGCGCCACCGGACGAGGTGCCGACCCGACCGCCAGCGCCGCCGCGCCCTGCCCAGCGCCCCGCCGGCGCAGACCCCGGCAACCACACGCGCCTCGCCAGCACCCTCCCGCCGGCGCCGCGGCGTCCGAGCGCGCCGGGCCAGCCGCAGCCTTCGCATTCGGCGACGTTCGCGATGGCCAAGACCTTCGTGCGCTTACCGGTCGGCCGCGGTGTCGAGCTGCACGTCGAGGTCGGCGGCCCGGACCGCGACGCGGCCGAGATCGAGGCCATCCTCGCGCGCGTGCGCGCCGCGCTCAGTCGCTAGCGTCGTCGCGCCCCGACGCAGGGGGCGCTCGCCAGGCACCACCCGAGGGCGTCTCGACCGAGAGCGCGTCCCCGGGCTCCAGCAGCACACTCGCGACGCCCGCGACGCTCGCCTCGCGTCCGTCCGCGCGTCGAATCCGATTGCAGCCGGGCACGCCATCGGGCGCGCCCCACAGCCCCCACGGCGCGACGATGCGGCGCTCCCCGAGCAGCGTGACGGCGATCGGCGCGAGCGCCTCGTAGACCCGCAGCACGCCGACGCCTCCGCGCTGGACACCCTCGCGGCCATCGGTCCCCGGCGTGACCGCGGGCGGCGTGCGCAGGCGATAGGCCGCGACTCGCAGCGGGAAGGCGAGCTCGAGCGCCTCGACGGGGGTGTTGCGCGTGTTGGTCATGTGCACGTGCAGGCCGTCCGCGCCGGGACCGGCCGGACCTCCTCCGCCGCCGCCACCGAGCGTCTCGTAGTGCACCCAGGGGGCGCCCGACGCGCCGTCGGGATGTCCGAGCAAGACGTTGCTCATCGATCCCGCCGACGCGGCCGGGACCCGATCGGGCGCGGCCTGCGCCAGCGCGCGCAGCAGCAGATCACAGAGGCGCTGTGAGGTCTCGACGTTGCCGGCGCTGACCGCCGCGGGCGGGCGCGCGTCGAGGACGCTGCCGGGACGCGTCCGCACCTCGATCGGACGCAGCAAGCCGGCGTTCGCGGGGAGATCACCGGCGCCGCCCGCGAGCGCGCCGCCGACGATCCGAAACGCGTAGAACACCGCCGAGAGGGTGACGGCGCGGACGGCGTTGAGCGGCGCGTCGACGGCGTCGGGAGCGTCCTGCAAATCGACGACGGCGCCGTCCCCTGCGATGTGGATCGTGACTCGGAGCGGCAGCGGAGCGCCATCGGGCAGCGCCGCGTCCAGGACGTCTTCGGCGTGATAGGCGCCATCGGGGAGCGCTGCGAGCACGGCCCGCATCCGGCGCTCGCCGTGGGCGAGCAGCGCGGCGTTGCGGCTTGCGAGCCGCGCCGGCCCGAGCTCGTGCGTGAGCCGCTCGAGCATGGCCACGCCGGCGCGGTTGGCGGCTTGCTGGGCCAGCAGGTCGCCGTGCCGCTCGTCGGGCGTGCGCGAGGCGGCCGCGAACGCGGCCCGACGAGCGGCATCGCAGACTTCGGGCCCGCAGCGGTAGCCCTCGTCATCGATGGTGACGCGCCGCCAGCGACCCTCGCGGTCGACCGGGGCCGGCATGCTGCCGGGCTCGATTCCGCCAACGTCGGCGTGATGCGCGCGGTTGGCGACGTGGAACGCGCCGCTCGGGGCGCGCCGAACCATCGTGATGTCGGGGTTGTGGGTGCCGCCGGCGAAGGGGTCGTTGAGCACGACGTCGCCGCCGTCGGCCGCGTCGAGCCGCCCGGACGCGATGGCGGCGGCGACGGCCAATGGCGTGCTGCCGAGGTGGACGGGGATGTGGGCGGCGTGCGCCAACATCGCGCCCTTGCCGTCGAAGATCGCCGTGGAAAAATCCCGTCGCTCTCGGATATTCGGCGAGAGCGCGGCGCGCTCCAAGACGGCGCCGACCTCCTCGGCCAGCGCCTCGAGGCGCTGACGATGGACCTCGACCGTGATGGCGAGCGGCGCGTCGAGCGCCTCGGCGAGCGCGGTACCGGCCGCGTCGGCGCGTTGGGCGAGCCAAGTGCCATTCGTCCGCGGCGTCGCGACCCAGTCCTCGGGCAGCCAGAGCGTCGCCCCGTCGAGCGCGATGCGCGCCGGACCGCGTCGCGGGGGCCCCGCTGGCGCCGAGGGCGGCACGTCGGCGCTGCGCTCGGCTTCGCAGATTCGCACCCGCAGCGCGACGACCTGCACCGGCCGTGCGAGGCGATGGCCGAAGACGCGGGCATGCTCCTGCTCGAATGCCTCGCGCAGCGCATCGAGCGCACCGTCGGCGAGCGTCGCCAGCGCCAGCGTGAGCGGCCGATCTTGGCCGAGGTAGCGCACGTCCGCCCAGATCCGCGGCTCGGCGTCGGCGCGCGCACCGGGCCAGTCGCGCGCGAAGGCGTCGGCCGCTTCGGCGCGCAGCGCATCGAGTTCGGCACGGAAGGCTGCTGCAGCATCGGACGCGTCGGCGCGTCGCATCCACGCGCGCCCTGCTTCGGCGGCGCGCGGCGCGGCGGCGATGCCCGCGGCCGAGAGCACACCGGCCGCCGCCGGGACGAGCACCTCGCGGACGCCGAGCTCGTCGGCGACTTCGCAGGCGTGCAGGGCGCCGGCGCCGCCATAGGCGCAGAGCCGCAGCGCCCCCGGATCGATTGCGGCGGCGGCGAGCACGCGTCGGCACGCTCGCGCCATCGTCGCCGACGCGATGGCGATGGCCCCGGCCGCCACGGTCTCGACGTCGCTGTCGAGTCGCGCGGCCAGCGGCGCGATGGCCGCGCGGGCGCGGTCGGGATCGGCCTGCACGCCGCCGGCCAGAGCGCGGCCGAGCCGGCCGAGGACGGCGTGCGCGTCGGTCAGCGTCGGCAGCGCGTCGGCGGCAGGTACGCGCCCGTAGCACGCCGGCCCAGGCACGGCGCCGGCCGAGCGAGGCCCCACGCGCAGCGCGCCGCCCGCGTCGATCCACAGCACCGATCCACCCCCGGCGCCGACGGTGTCGATCGGCAACATCGGAAGCAGCAACGGCCAGTCGCCGATCTGGCCGTCGGGCCGTGGCGTCGGCTCGCCGGCGACGATCGCGACGTCGGTCGAGGTGCCGCCGATATCGAGCGCGAGCACGGGCTTGGGCTCCCGTTCCGACGCCGCCGCCGCGTGGGCGCCGCGGACCCCGCCCGCCGGGCCCGAGAGCACCGTCGTCGCGGCCCGCGCGGCAGCAACCGCCGCCGGGACCAGCGCGCCCGAGGAGACCTGCACCGAGAGCGGGACCGGCGCCAGCGCGAGCGCCAGACGCCCGAGATAGTCGGCCATCCGCGGGGCCACCGCCGCCTGCACCGCCGTCGTGCAGGCGCGCTCGAACTCGCGGACGTACGGCGCCACCTCGTGCGAGGTGACGACGCGCAGCGCGGGCCAACGCGCGCGGATCGCGTCGGCGATGCGGCGCTCGTGCCGCGGGGAGCGCCACGCGTGCAGCAGGCAGACGGCGACGACTTCTGCCCCGATCAGCCGCGGACCGACCACGTCGAGCCAGGCGTCGAGGTCGCCCAGCGCCGCGATCTCCCGACCCTCGGCGTCGAGCCGACCGGGCGCGCCGACGACCCGCTCGCGCGGCACCACCGGCCGTGGCGCGCGCGGCTGCAGCGCGTAGAGCGTCGGTCGCGCCTGCCGCCCGATCGCGAGTAAGTCCTCGAACCCTTCGTTGACGACCAAGGCCACGATCGCCGTGCGGTCTTCGAGCAACGCGTTGGTGGCGACGGTGCTGCCGTGGCGCACTTCGCGCAGCGTCAGCGGCGCATCGACGGAGGCACGCAGGGCCGCGATCGCGTCGAGCACGGCGCGGCCCGGATCGTCGGGCGTCGAGGGCACCTTGAGCGCCAGCCCGTCGCGCAGGTGGTCCGGCGCGTGGGCGTCCTCGCTCCAGGCGAAGAGATCGGTGAAGGTGCCTCCGGTGTCGACGGCGACGGAGACCTCGGCGACGCCCTGCCCGCTCACGCCGCGGCCTCGTCGTCCGGCACCGTCGGCAGCTCGTGCCACGCCCGCGCCACTGCCGGCTGCTGCGCCGCGAGGGTCGCGAGCATCCGCTCCTGGTTGTAGGCGTCCACGCGAGCGCTGGCCTCGGCGTATGCCTGGGCGTAGGCCTGCGGCGTCATCGCCGTCAGGTTCACCTGCGGCCGCCGAAAATCGACCGATTGGGGCGCGCCTTCGCGACCGGCCGCAGCGGCCATCGCGGCGAGCTCGGTGCCAGGCAGCGGCGTCGCCGAGAACAGGCTGATCGCGTCCAGATCGAGGCTCAGGGCGAAGTCGATGCTCTCGGCGATGGCGGCAGCGTCTTCCCACGGCCAGCCGACCATGAAGAAGCCCGACGCGCGGACGCCGCGGTGGCGGGTGCGCGCGATGGCGTCGCGGATCGTCGGCAGCGGCATCTCCTTGCGGATCCGGCGCAGACCCTCGGCGGTCCCGGTCTCGACGCCGAAGAAGATCTGGTGCAACCCGACGCCGACCAAGGCATCGAGTTCGTCGTCGCCGAGCCGGTCCGCGCGCGTCTGGATGCAGAACGGGATCCGCAGGTCGCGGGCCGCGAGCGCCTCGGCGACGGCCAACGTACGCTTGCGCGAGAGCGTGAACACCGAGTCGTGGAAGAAGACGTAGGGCACGTCGTAGCGCTCGCGCAGCCCGGCGACCTCGTCGGCCACGCGCTCGGCGCCGTGCATCCGGGTGCGCGCGTTGTCGAGCCCGGGCACGGCGCAATAGATGCAGTGGTAGGGGCAGCCGCGGGTGGTGACCAGCGCTTGGTAGAAGACCGGCTGAACGTCCTGCGGCCAGACCAAGCCGTCGCGCAGGGGCGGCGCCAGGCTGTCGAGGTCGCGCAGCAGCGAGCGCGGCGGGGTGGCGCGTGGCGTGCCGTCCGCAGCGCGCAGCCAGAGGCCGCCGATGGTGTCGGGCTCGCGCGGTACGCGGCCGTCGAAGCCCGCCGGAAAGGCCTGCACCAACTCACGCAGCGTGGCTTCGCCCTCGCCGACGACCAGCAGATCGATGTCCGGCGCCTGCTGCAGGCTCTGCGCGGGAAGCGTGGAGGCGTGCACCCCGCCGAGCACGATGGGAAGCGAGGGCAGCGCCGCCCGCACGCGGCGGGCCAGCTCCGCCGCTGCCGGGAAGGTCGCCGTCACCGCCGTCAGCCCGAGCAGATCCGGCCGCTCGGCGACCACCGCGTCGATGATCTCGGTCCACGGGTCGTCGCCGACGTAGGCGCGCGTATCGGGCAGCAGGAAGCCGACCTCGCAGAGGTCCGCGACAGCGGCGCCGACGTAGGCCAAGCCCAGCGGCTGTACCTGACGGGTGTGGCCGAGCCCGCGCAGGAAGAGCTCGGGCGGATCGACGAGGAGCAACTTCACGCCGGGTCGTCCTCGTCGTCGTGCGGGAAACTGTGGTCGATGAGCGTCAGCGAGCGGTCGAACTGTGCGGCCAAGGCCTCGGCCTGTGGCCGCTGTGACTCGGGCACCACCAGCCAGACCCCGTGCACGAAGGCCAGCGCAGGGTGCAGTCCGCCGGCGTCGTCACTCGACAGCCGCGCGTCGACGCCGTGTTTCCGCAGCCAATCGAGCAAGGGCTGCGCCAGCACCGGCATCGCGACGGGCCGCAATCGACAGTAGCCAGCCTGGATCACGCGGCCTCCCGCGGGCGACGTGCGCCTCGACGCGCAGTCTACGAACCGAGCGCCGCGGACGCCACAGCCCTCGCGCCGCGGACGGCGAAAGGTCGGCCCGACGTCAACCGGCGTCGTCTCCCGCCAGGTTGCCGGCGTGCAAGCCGCATTCCTTCTGCGTCGCCTCTTCCCACCACCAGCGCCCGGCGCGCTCGTGTTCGCCCGGCCAGACCGGCCGGGTGCACGGTTCGCAGCCGATGCTCACGAAGCCACGGCCGTGCAGCGGATTGGTCGGGATGCCGGCGCCGCGGAGGTAATGCCAGACCTGCGCCGAGCTCCAGGTCGCGAGCGGATTGAACTTCCACAGCGGTGATTCGGGGCTGCCGAAGG
>JBEARB010000360.1:0-6272 GCA_041163625.1 Pseudomonadota bacterium
CGCAGGCCGAGCATCGCGCGCTCCTTGCCTTCCTTGTCGACGATGGTCACGCGCTCGAGCTTGGGCGCAGCGAGCTGCGCCTCGAGCGCCTCGATGCGCTTCTCGAGCGCGGCGATGCGCTCCTTGTTCGCGCCGGTGTCGGCCTGCGTGGCGCAGCCCGGCAGCGCGAGGGCGGCGGCGAGCAGGCCAGCGGCGAGCAGGCCGGCGCGGGCGTCGCGGCGCGCGGCCTGGAGTCGGCTTCGGTCGTAGCGATGCATTCGGGAGCCTCCGTCGAGGTCGAAAGACAAGCACGCGGCCCGCAGAGGGTCAACGGGGCGACGCCGCGGCGCTCGGTCAGAACAACGAGCCCTGCTGCGGCCCCGCGCGGAAGGGCTCCTCGAGCGCGGTCGTCAGCTCGGGCCCCTCGACGCGCGCGGAGTTGACCCGCGTCGAGACGCGCCACGCCTGCAGCGTGCCCGCCGGCGCCGGGCGCAGCAGATCGTGCAGCGCGTCGGTGCGGACCGGCGTCTCGCCGAGCCATTGCGCGATGCCGTCGGCGTCCAAGATCACCGGCATGCGGTCGTGAATGCCCTCGACGTCGGCGCTCGGGGTCGTGGTGACGAGGCAATACGACTCGATGAGGCCACCGACGCCGCCCGGCTCGTAGAGCTGCTGCCAGAGCCCGGCGACGGCGAAGGGCGCGCCGTCGGGCCGGCTGAAGTAGAACGGCGTCTTGGTCGGCTTGCCCTCGGGCGTGCGGTGCACGTGCCATTCGTAGTAGCCGTCGATCAGCACCAGACAGCGAAAGTGTCGGAACGCGCCCTTGAAGAAGGGCTTCTCGGCGATGGTCTCGGCGCGCGCGTTGACCGGCGGCGCCACCCGCGGCGGACCGCGCAGCCAGGAGGGCAGCAATCCCCAGCGCATCATCCGGCCACCGCGTCCGCCGGGGCTGCCGTCTTCGCGCGGCGGCAGCGGCTCGTTGGGCACGACCAGGCCGAGCTGCGAGGGGCTGACGTTCCAGCGCGGCTCGAGCTCGGGCAGCGCTTGCAGGTCGAAGGCCTCGGCGAGCTCGTCGGCCGGCGTCTTGAGCGTGTAGCGCCCGCACATCGCGCGCGGCCTAGCCGCCGTGCCCGAGCGGCTCGGGCCGCACGGGCCGACGCGCGTCCACGAGGCCGAAGATCCAGGTGCCGAGCGCAATGCCGGCGATGGTGGCGATCGCCGGCAGCTTGCCCTCGCCGACCATGGTGATGACGGTGCCGGGGCAGGCGCCGGCCAAGCCCCAGCCGACGCCGAGCAGCAGCGCGCCGGGCACGACGCCACGGGTCATCGGCTTGCCCTTCGGGTCGATCGGCTCGCCGCCGAGCAGCGGCCGCACGCGCAGTCGGCGCAGCACGGCGATGCAGACGCCGCCGGTGACCGCGCCCGCCGCGATGACCCACATCAGCTGCAGGTCTTCGAAGAGGAAGAGCGAGGCGTAGTAGTCGTAGGAGGTCGCGCCCGCACGCGAGAGCAGGAAGCCGAAGAGCACGCCGAGGCCGAGGAAGACGGCCTTGTGGGCGGCCGGCAGTCCGGCAGTCGTCGCCGCGGCGGTCGAGGAATTCGTCGTCATCGTCGTCTCCTAGCCGAACGCCGCGAAGAGGGCCTGCACCGAGACGATGCCGCCGACGAAGAAGCAGGCCCCGGCGAGGATGCTCGGCGGGTTCAGCAGCGCGATACCGGCGATGGCGTGGCCGGATTGGCAGCCGCCGGCCATGCGCGCGCCGTAGCCGATCATCGCGCCGCCGACGACGAGCACCGCGGTCCGCAGCGCCGGATCGCTCGGCAGCACCGACTCGTAGAGCGGGCCCATCGACCACGAGGGCGACCACGCCACGCCCGAGCTGAGCACCGCGATGGCGCCGCCGATCGGCAGGCCGGCGACGAAGAAGAGCCGCCACGCCTTGCCGTAGCCGCGGGCGAGGTCCTTGAAGTAGCCGGCGCCCAGGATGCCGCAGGCCTCGCCGTAGGCCGAGCTGACGCCGAGAACCTTGCCCGTCACCAGCAGCAGGAGGCCGACGAATGCGCCGATCGCCGCGCCGCCCACGAAGCCGTTCCACACCGAGAGGCCGCCGGTATCGGCGACGAAGGGGACATCCATCCTCCGCTCCTCCAACGCGCCGCTCCGCGCGTTCGTCCGCGCAGGGTAGCGAGCGCGCCGCGCTTGGCGAGTGTTTCAGACGAAAGTTCCGCGCGCGGCGGCCAGATTCGGCCCACGGGCGGGCGGCGGAGGCTAGTCGCAGGAGCCCTTGTCGGTGCCCTTGCAGGTGCCGAGGGTGCAGACGTCCGAGGTCGTGCAGGGGCTGCCGTCGTCGCAGACGGTGCCGTCGGGCGCGAGGGTGAAGGTGCAGCCGGCGGTGGCGGTGCAGAGGTCGACGGTGCAGGGATCGTCGTCGTCACAGACCTTCGGGTCCGGCGCCGGCGGGGTGCAGTCGAGCGCGGCGTCGCAGGTGCCCAGGCCCGCGCAGCCGGGGCCGAAGCAGCCGCTGGTCGACGGGATGGCGGCGCCGCAGCCGCCCGTCGGGGTGCAGAGCGCGGAGGCGCAGGCCTTGCCCGTGAGGCAGTCGGCGACCGGCGTCGTGCCGCACAGCCCGGCGTCATTGCAGCTCATGTGCCCCTCGGGCGTGACGCGGCGGAACAGACCGGCGTGCGAGCCGTCTTTCTTCTGAATCTGCGCGACCACAAAGACGTCGCCGCTGGTCAGCACGGTGGCGTCGACGGCGAGATCGACCGCGTCAGCGATGGGCTCTTCGACGACGTTCGTCACCCCGCCCGACACGGCGAAGGTGAGGTACGCAAGCTTGCCGCTGTCCCAGCCGATGGCGCCGAGGCCGCCGTCGGGCAACGCGAAGACCGCCTTGGAGTAGCTGGCCTGCGGCGACCCGAAGACGCCTTCGTAGTGGTCGGCGAGCATCGGGCCATAGTGCGCCAACGACGCGTAGCCGTCGCCGCGCGCGAGGCGCGCGATGGTATTGCCGTATTCCCAGGGCAGCAGCTGGATATCGCCCGGAATCGGCGCCGCGCTCATGATCCCGTGGCGGCGGGCCCAGACCACCGCGCCCTCCGGAGTGAAGCGAATCAGCGCCAGTTCGGCAGGCTCGAGCGAGAGGATCTCGATGCCGGCGGCGATGGCTCCACCGTCGTGACCGTAGGGCGCGACCTCGAGCAGCGTGCGGTCGCGCTCGGCCTTCGCCTTGCTCACAGTCTGCGCCAAGGGCTTGCCGCTGGCGTCGACGCGCACGAACAGGCCCTGCATCCGGCCGGCGAGCGGCCCGGCGACGCCGACGCCGACAGCGTCGTTCGCCGCGCCGCGGGTCAGCGCGTAGACGGCCACCACAGAGGCATCGCCCTGCGTGATGGTCTCGGTGCCGACGACCTTGCTCGTGTCGTCGCGAGCCTGCAGGAGCGTGACGACCTTGCCGTTGTCGGACTTGGCCGAGGCCAACAAGAACCCACCGGCGAAGGGCTGGACGTCGACGATGGTGTCCATGCTCTCGAACGACCACGTCGCCTTGCCGTCCGGGCCGAAGCGGACGACGTCGGCGGCGCCGGTGCCGGCCTTCGACGTGCCACGCAAGACGACGATGGCGCCACCGTCGGCGGTGGCCTCGGCGACCGGCGGCTGCGAGGGCGAGGCCTTGTCGATGGGCGAGGTGTCCGACCACAGCCGCGGCGAGCCGCCGACGCAACTGCCGCCAGAGCACGCGGCGCCGGTGAGGCAGGCTGCGCCGTCCGCACAGGTGTCGGTGTGCGGGGGATGCACGCAGCCCACGGCCGGCAGGCAGCGATCGTCGGTGCAGGCGTTGTCGTCGTCACAGGCGCCGAGGACCTTGCCGAAGCAGGCGCCGGCTCCCACGCAGTCGGCGTGGCCGTAGCCGTCGGTCCGCGTCAGGGTCGCGAGCGGCAGGCCGATTTGGGTGCTGTCGACATGACCGAAGATCCAGAGCCCGTCGTCCGTGGGGGCGAGCGCGGTCACGGTCGCTGCGGTCGACAACGGCATGGCGTCGGCGACGACGCGCGTCCCCTCGTCGAGCACGAGCACACGCGCGGGGCCGCCCTGCGGCTGGACCAGCAGCGCCGCCGCCCGCTGCGCTGCGCCGGCGGCCGGGGCGATGTCGAGCACGCTGCCGGCAACGTCGAGTCCACCGCGGGCCAGCGCACGACCGTGCCGATTCAGGCGCCACCAAGTCGGACGTGGTGCGCCGGTCGCGCTCCAGCTGCCGGCAGCGAGGTAGCCCGCGGCGCGTGGCTCGATAGCATCGATGACGCCGGTGCCCACGCGTTCGACGGGCTGCGAGCCGATCATCGCGAGCGACGCGTCGAGCCGAACGACCAGCGGCCGAGCGCTCGCGCCCTGCTCGCTGCCGGCGACCAACGCACCGCGTGGATGCGGCGCGACCGCGCGCAGATCCGACGACGGCAGCGCGTGCGGGACGGGTTGCAGGCTCGCGTAGTTGGCGGAGAGCAGCAGCAGATCGGTCTCCGCGCCATTGTCCGGGCTCGCGTGTCGACCGACCACGACGCCGCCGCCGCCGGGCAGCAGCGCCAGTCGCGGCGCCTGCACCGAGCCCCCCGGCGCGTGGGTCGCGACCGCGCTCGCCTTGCCGTCGAGCGCGGCGTGCACGACGACGTATTGTTCGCCCTGCTGCGAAGGCGAAACGCCGGCGAACAAGGCGCTCTTGCCGTCGGCGCCGGCGGCGACGACATCGTCGAGCACCAACTTCGAAGGGATCGCGGGCGCGCCGATGGCGGAGGTCAACGTCACGGTCACCGCGCCCTGGGCCGTTTGCGCCACGATCCACGACTCGAGCGGCTTGATCGGCGTCTCCGCCCGCGCGCCGACCGCGAGCGTGACCGAGCCGACGCGGCGGGCCGCGCGGACGACGCTGGCGTGGCCGGCGTCGAGTTCGATCGGACCGAGCAGCGGAGTGCCGACGCACTGTCCGGATGCGCAGGCATCGTCGGCGGTGCAGGGGCTGCCGTCGTCACAGGCGACGCCGTCGGTGCCGGCGATCTCGGCGGTGCAGCCCTTGCCCGGCGTGCAGAGGTCGGTGGTGCAGGGATCTCCGTCGTCGCACGTGGCGGGATCGACCGCCTGATGGGTGCACTCGCCGCCGACGCCGCAGCTGTCGGTCGTACAGGCGTTGCCGTCGTCGCACGCTTTGGCGGGCCCGGCGACGCACACGCCGCTGGCGCAGCGGTCATCGACGGTGCAGGGATCGCCGTCGTCGCAGGGGGTGCCGTCCGCGCCACAATCGCCGGCACCGTCCGGCGCGTCGAGGTCGCCCCCTCCATCGCCTGAAGCGTCGCCGTTGCCGATATCCTCGCTGGTGTCTCCGGCCGGCACGTCCTGCGCAGCGCGCCAAGCCTCGAGATCCGGCCCGACCGAGTCGAGGCCACAGCCGACAAGACTGGCCACGAATAGCCCGATCGCGAAGTCGTACCGCCAACGAATCATCCGTGCCTCCTGATTGCCGATGACCTAGGCTATCGCAGTGTCTCGTTGGCACACAATGTGTCCCTTGCGCCCTTCCGACCGCCATTCGACGTACGGACCCGCGCCGGAAACCCCGAACCGAAACGAGGCTCCACGCCCGTCGACGCTTGATCTCCCGGCCCCGCCGCGCTTTGCTCACGCCGCGCGCCGCCCTGGCGCGCCCCGCCGCAGGAGCCCGCATGCACCGCCCCGACCGCCCCAAGACCGCCCTCGGCCCCGACGACATCAAGGGCACGCCCGGCGCCGCCCTCTCGATCGGCGCCCGCGCCTCGCAGGACAAGCCGATCGAGCCGCGGCAGACGCTGCCGCCGCTGCACGAGGACTTCCCGCGCAGCGAGAAGGTCGAGGTCGGGGAGCTCTGCGTGCCGCTGCGCCGCATCGCGCTGACCAACGGCGAGTCGATCGACGTCTACGACACCACCGGACCGCAGGGCGTCGACCCGCGGCAGGGTCTGCCCAAGCGCCGCGCGGCGTGGGTGGAGCAACGCAAGGGCGACGCGCATCCGACGCAGCTCTACTACGCGCGCCAGGGCATCATCACCGAGGAGATGCGCTTCTGCGCGCTGCGCGAGGGCGTCGACGTGGAGGTGGTGCGCGAGGCCGTCGCCGCCGGTCGCGCGATCATCCCCTCGAACATCCACCACCGCGAGCTCGAGCCGATGATCATCGGTCGCGACTTCCTGGTGAAGATCAACAGCAATATCGGCAATTCCGCGGTGACGTCGAGCATCGAGGAGGAGGTCGAGAAGCTGCAATGGTC
>JBEARB010000361.1:0-7190 GCA_041163625.1 Pseudomonadota bacterium
CTCGGGCGCCGCGCGCGAGCGCAGCCGCGACCGTCGATTTGCCGACGCCGCCCTTGCCGGTGACGAGCAATACGCTGCGTTCGTAGAGTGGTTGCATCCGCGCCGCCCCCGTCGTGGCCCCTGCCACGGGCCGTCATGCTATGCCGCAGCGGCAGCGCGACTCAAGGCGCAGGGGACCGGTTTCCGGCGTCGCGCAGCGGCAGCGCGACGTGGCCGTGACGTTCCAGGCGAAACACGAGCAGGCTGCCCGAGACGACCAGCACCGGCGCGGCGAACGGCACCCACGCCAGGAACTGTCCGATGGTGCCGAAGCCCAGCGCCAGCGCCACGCTCCGTCGGCCCAACTCGAGCTGCGCCAGGATGCCGACGTAGTGGTTTTCCAACGCGTGGCTCATCGCGATCATCGCGAACCACAGCGCCGCCCACGCGCCACCGAAGACCGATCCGACCACCGTACCGGCGGGCGGGAAGACCATGCCGACCAGGAAGCCGGCGCCGGCGAAGAACAGCGAACCGGCGAGCTGGATCGCACTGAGTCCGAGCGCTCGCACCACGCCGTGTGCCATCTCGCGCAGCCGCTGCTCCCACGAGATCGAGCGCGGTTCCGTTCCGTAGAACGCGACCTCGGACGTCTCGGCGAGCATCGCGAAGAGCGGCGAGAGCAGCGGCCCCGCCATCGCGAAGACGCTCACGATCGCGAACAGCCACCAGGCAAGCAGCGTCAGCGCCCGGCCGACCTCCCAGAGTGCGGCCTCCCACCAACTCGCCCCTTTGGCGCCGAGCAGCGCCTCGACGACCCGGCCTTGCCAACTCGCCGCCTCCCACATCACCAAACCCCAGATCACGGTGTAGGCGGCCATGCACAGGCCCAGCCAGCGGGCGACGCGCGGGTGGCGCGCGACGAACGAGAGTGAGCGTAGCACCGTGCGGGCGCCCTCGCCGAAACGAGACACTGCGTGGCCCGCGAGCGGATCGCTCGCGGTCGCCAGCGCGTCCGGCGTGGAAGTCATCGAGCGCCCCGCAGTTCGTCGGCCGCACGGTCGAAATCGGCGTCATCGGCTGGCTTCTGCAGGCGGAAGCCGTGGCGCGCGTCGGCCAGCATCGGGCCGTCCCAGATCGAGTCGCCGACGGCCACCGCCGGCGCCGGCAAGCCGGCGGCGCGACATGCGTGCACCTTGCCGAAGCCGATCGGCCACGGTGCGACCGGGCCCTCATCGTCGACGTCGACCGCGATGATGCCGAAACGATCGCGGACGCCGAGCAACTCCAATCCGACCTCGACCGCCAAGCGGCCGGACGCCGAGACCGCCCACAGCACCACGCCGCGATCGGCTGCTGCCAACATCGCGTCGAGGAGCCACCGGCGCGGTCGAAGGGTCGGCGCGAGGGCTGCGCGCAGGGCGTCCTTGACCGCCGTGGCGTCGACGCCGCGCGCGAGCAGTGCACTCTGCAGGCACGCGCCTTCGTAGTCCCGGTCCACGCGTGCGGCGTAGGCGGCGAAATCCCGGTCTGCCGTCGTGCATCGCGGGAAGAGCGCCGGCTGGGCACCGGCGAGTCGCACGAAATCGTCGCCGACATCACCGTACCAGAGCGTGCCGTCGCAATCGGCGAAGATGCGCTCGCCGGCGACCGTGGCGTCGATCGCTGCGACCACGGCGCTCGCGGCGGTCGGCGAGAAGGCGGGCAGGGACGCAGGGGTGGACGTGGACATCGCTCCTCCGGGGCTGGACGTTCGCTTCGTCGGCGGGCGCGAGTATCCTCGGCTCGCAACGGAGCGGCAACCGTCGCCCCGCCGAGGAGGCACGTGACCCACCGTCGTCGCTACCGCGCGCTCGCCTACACCGACGCCGTCGTCATCGCCTCCGATGGCTGGCTCGTCGTCGCCGGGCTCGGCCCCGCCGGTCCGCGGTCGTTGCTGCTCCGCGATCCCGGCGGTCTCGGCTTTGCCGCGCGCGCGGATGCGGCTCGTCGGGCGTTGCGCGACGGCGCGGCGAGTGTCGACGCCGCGGAGCTCCGGCGCGCGCGCTGGCGCGTCGGCGCGGCAGCGTCGGCGTACCTCGCGCTCCCGGCAGCGTTGTTGACCGGTGTCGCGTCGTGGTCTCCCGTGTGGGCCGCGGCGACGGTCGCAGCGGCTTGGTGGCTCCGTCGACGCGTCGCGACACCGCGCGGCGAAGCCCGGTCGTGGCACGACGCCGAACACGCCGCGCTGCCCGAGGCCCACTGTGGCGCCGAGCGACTCCGGCGCGGGGCAACCCTCGCCGCCGTCGCGACGATCGTCGCGGTCGCCGCCGGCGCGACTGCGACAGCGGCTTGGCTCGACCCGCTCGGTCTCGTCCTCGGCGCCGCTGCCGGCAGTGGTGTGCGAGAGCCGACGCGGCACCCGCCGGAGCCGCTCCGTCTCGCAGCGGTCCGCGCCGCGCTCGCGCGTCTCCAGAGCGCACTCGGCGTGCCGATTGCGTCGTGACGACAACGCGGCTACACCCCTGCATCCGCCGCGACCGGCGGAGCGCGGCACCGCCGCCATGGAGAGCGAATCATGTTCGACAAGCTCGACAGCGTCGTAGAGCGCTTCGACGAGCTCGAGGCCGCGCTCGGCACGCCCGAGATCGCCTGCGATCCCTCGCGCAGCACGCCGATGATGCGCGAGCGCGCCAGCCTGGAGGAGACCGTGGTCACCTACCGGGCGTGGCGGGATCTGCTCGAGGAGGTGCAGGCGACCGAGCAGATGATGCGCGAGGAGTCCGACGCCGAGATGCGCGCGCTGGCGCGCGAGGAGCTCGGCGAGCTCGAGTCCCGGCGTGACGAGCTCGAGGCCAAGCTCAAGGAGCTGATGGTCCCGCGCGATCCGCGCGACGATCGCAACGTCGTCCTCGAGGTTCGCGCCGGCACCGGCGGCGAGGAGGCGGCGCTCTTCGCGGCCGACCTGCTTCGGATGTACGCGCGCTACGCCGAGGGTCGGGGCTGGAAGCTCGAGGAGCTCTCGATGTCCGAGGCCAGCCAGGGCGGCATCAAGGAGATCGTGGTCCTGATCAGCGGTCACGGCGCCTACTCTCGGTTCAAGCACGAGTCCGGCACACACCGCGTCCAGCGGGTCCCGGTGACGGAGTCGCAGGGTCGTATTCACACCTCCGCCTGTACCGTCGCGGTGCTCCCCGAGGCCGAAGAGGTCGACGTCGACATCAACCCCGGCGATCTCCGCATCGACACCTACCGCGCGAGCGGTGCCGGTGGGCAGCACGTCAACCGAACCGACTCGGCTGTCCGCATCACCCATCTGCCGTCGGGCATCGTCGTGCAGTGCCAGGACGAGCGCAGCCAGCACAAGAACCGCGATCGCGCGATGACCCTGCTGCGGACGAAGCTCTTCGAGGCCGAGTCCGAGCGCCAGCACAGCGAGCTCGCAGCCGACCGCAAGGCACAAGTCGGCTCTGGTGACCGCAGCGAACGGATCCGGACCTACAACTTCCCGCAGAACCGCCTGACCGATCACCGAATCGGTCTGACGCTCTACGCGCTCGACCAGGTCATGATGGGCGAGCTCGACGCGGTGGTGGAGCCGTTGCTCGCGGCCGAGCGCGCTGCGCGTCTTGCGGCGGCTGGGATGGAATGAGCGAACGGAGCACCGCGCGCAGCGCTTGTGCCTCCGCCGCCACGGCGTCACAGACCGGATCGCCTGCATCGAGCGCTCCCGCTTGCTCGACCAGCGCTCGATAGCGCGCATAGAGCCCGACGATCCGGCCCCCGAGCCGCTCCCTCCCGAGGTCGCGCTCGATGGGGTCCCGGGCGCGTGGCATCGCGGGCGGGGCCAGTAGTGGGCGCAGGTCCCACACCAACCGCACTGCGTAGCCCGCGGAGCTCGCGGCCGAGGTCCGCTCGCTGCCGCTACCGCTGGTGCCGAGCACTTCGCCCAATCCGAGCGTGACGCCTTCGTTGCGCGAGAGCGTCACCCGCGCCGGGACCAAGGCCCGCAGCCGCCACCAGCCCGACGGAGAACGCGGCGCCTCGGCACGGTCGGTCGCCGAGAGCGTGGCGACCGCGAGTCTCGGCGGTGCCGGAAGTCGGCACAGCGCTGCCGAATCGGCGAGCGCTTCCTGGATACCGGCCATCAGGACGAGCAGCCCCAGCAGCCAGCACCACCCGTTCCGGCAGGCACGCTTCCGCCCCTCGCCGGTCTCGATCCGAACCATGGTGTCCTCCGGTGCCCGCTTCACGCCGGCGTACGGGGACACGATGCACGCGACATGCCAGCGTCGGCGTGCCGGCGAACCATTCGGAACATGAGGGAGATTCGCTCGCGCGGTCCGGCGTCGGGAGCGGCTCGGCGGTCTCAGGCTCGGTCTCGAGACCGCCCGTGAGACCGATCGTGAGACCAGGCAACGACCCGACGCCCCGGGCTACGGGCAGCCTTCCAGACTGGCGTCGACGGCGCAGAGCGGATTACCGCTGGGTGCGTCCTTGCGGACGACGGCCTCGCGACGGACCCAGTCGACGCCGTTGCGGCCGTCACGCACCACGACCCAGACGGTCAGCGGCAACTCGTCTTTGCACGGCGGAAGAAACGTGTTCTCGGGAACTTCGTCGTAGGTGCGCTGCTTGACGTAGTCGCCGTCGGTCGAGAACCACGAAAAGAGCAGCCCTTCGCGATCGGGTTCGGTCTTGGAGGGGTCGATGCTCTCGCCGATGATCTCCTGCGAATCGTCGGACCATCGCGGCGCGAGCTCGAGCGCACCCTGGTCGAGGCCGAAGAAGGTGTCGTTCGGATCTCCGCGGTACCAGGCCAGCGTGGGCGTCACGCCTTCGGGCCATTCGACCCCGCCGACCGTCAGACCCTCGAGGCTCGGGTTCTGGTGCACATCCTCTTCCTTGGAGACGAATTCCAGGCGCTTGTAGCCGGCGAGGCACGCGCTGCGGTCCTTGCACGGCTGCTCGAGCCAGGCATCGACGTCGCTCGGACACGTGCCGCCTTCGCTCTCGGCCGTGGCGATCTTGAAGAGCACATAGGTCTCGAAGGCGGGCGCCTCGTCGGTCGAGCCGTTGGGCAGGTTGTCCGGCATCTCCAAGCCCAGGTCCGCAAACACCGCCGGGGCCTCGGCGAGCGCCTTGAACACCGCGGCCGGCGTGACGACTGCCGTGCTCCCGGTGCCCAGGGCGGATTGGAGCCTCGGGTCGAAGCAGCGGAAGTTTCCGTCTTTCGGCCACGCGAACGGGCAGAACGCCCACGCGTGGCACAACTGCGCGCCCTCTGGGGCTCCGACCACCAGGGGCTCCAGCGTGGTTGGGCCGGTCGCTCGCATCACCGGCGGGTCCGCTCGGATCGCGAGCACGCGCAGCTTGTTGATGAGCGAAGGCGGATCGTAGGTCTGGCCACAGCCGACGAGGGCGAGGGCCAGTGCGGCGACCAGCACGCGTGGGCGGCTCATGCATCACTCCCGGGCTTGAACTCCACGACGAACGGGACTTTGTCGACGAAGGGCTTGCCGTCGCGGGTACCAGCCTCGAACGCACACCGCGCCAGCGCGCGGCGTGCGGCAGAGTCGAACGGCTCGCCGGCGCTGCGCAGCACCCGCTTGGGCGTGACCTTGCCGGTGACGCCGATGCTGAGGAGGAGCGTCACCTCGACGATGCGGCGGCTGCTCGGGGCCCCCTCGGGCCAATCGACCTTGCAGCGACCCTTCGGGCGCGCGTGTACGATCGTGACTTTCTTCTCCGGCACTGGGTTGCCCGCCGGGCCTTCCGTGGCGGGCTTCGCGCGGCTGTCGTCGTCACCGCGGCGGCGCGTGTTGCGCTCGTTGGCCTCGACCGTCGGGTCGCCGAACATGTCCTCGTCACCGGTCTGGACGGCCACGCCGCCGCCGTCTGCGCCGGCACCGTAGGTCTTGCTGAGCACCAGCGGCGCGGGCTCGGACGGGTCCGGCGGCGGCTTGTCGCTCTTGGGCTTGGCCTTGTTCTTGCGCTTGGGCTGACCCTTGGGCTTGGGCTGCGGCTTCGGCGCTTCGGCCTTCGGCTCGGGCGTGGGCTCGGGCGGCTTCGGCTCGGGCTTGGGCTCGGGTGGCGGCGGAGGGGGCGGCGGCGGCGGCGGTAGACGCACGTCTTCGACGACGGCGACCGCAACGAGGCGCTCTTCCTCGACGGGCGGCGCGGGGCGCTCGAGCGTGGCGGCCCAATAGCCGAAGCCGGCGTGGACCACCAGGGCAGCTACGAGGCCGATGAGGAGGTCCCGATCCATCGCCTACTCGATCTCCTGCTCCTTGGTGTTGATCGCCACGTTCTCGACCCCGAGCACGCGCATCGTATCGATCAGACGCACGACAACGCCGTGGGATACGCGGCGATCCGCACTGACGACCGCTTCCTTCTTCTTTCCGCCGCTCGCGAGCACCCGCTGGCGCACCGCGTCGCGCAATTTGGCCTCGGTGATCGCCTCCCCGTTGAGGAAGAGCTCGCCGTCCTTGTTGATGACGACGCTGAGCGGCTCACCGGGCTTGTCCTGACCGCTCGCGGCGGTCGGCAGATCGACGTCGATCGTCGGCTTCTTGACCTTCTTGCTCACCGTCTCGCTGGTCAGCATGAAGATGATCAGCAGCACGAGCATGATATCGACGAGTGGGGTGACGTTGATGTCTGTGATGGCGTCGTCGTCGCCGCCGAGCTTCGCAGCCATGGCGCCCTCCTACTTGCCCGCGGCGTCGGACTTCAGGTGCGCGAGCAGGACCGAGGCGAGGGCCGCCGTTCGTGCTTGAACGCCCTTGATCGAGCCCTTGAACTGGTTGAAGGCCCAGACCGCCGGGATGGCGACGAACAGACCCACCGCCGTGGCGACGAGCGCCTCGGAGATGCTGCCCATGATCGCCTGCGTGCGGTTGGCGTCCTGGCTGGCCGATCCCATCGAGGTCTGCAGGTCCGCGAAGGCGCCCATGATGCCGATGACGGTGCCGAGCAGGCCGACGAAGGGCGCATTGGCTCCGAGGCTGCCGAGGAAGCCGAGGAAGCGGTCGTAGCGCTGCTTCTCGAGGGCCTCGCGCGCCGCCATCAGCTCCTCGACCGCCGGAGCGCCGCGGTGCATCTCGCGCACGCCGGCGAGCACGACCTGCGCTTCCATGCCGGAATGCGGCTCGAGCACGGCGATCGCATCTTTCTGGCCCTTGTCCAGGGCTCGCAGCAGCTGCGCCTGCAAATCGTCGGGCGTGCTG
>JBEARB010000362.1:0-28606 GCA_041163625.1 Pseudomonadota bacterium
GTCTGTTGTTTGGGGGGCTAGGCGCCCCCTGGTCGCGAGAAGCGCGGTTCTCGCGAACCATCCCCCTCCACGAGCCGCGACCAAAATATCGCCCCTGGCGATTTTTTGATCGCGTCTCTAGGAGGCGACCATGGGTGCTCAACTCGATCTCGTCGCCACCGCTCTCGCGTGGATCGCCGGCGCCATCATCTTGATCAACAGCTTGGACGACCTCTTCATCGACCTCGTGTACTTCGTACGCGGGCTCGGTCGTCGCGAGACCCGCGATTGGACGGTCTCGTCACTGCGCGCGGTGCCGCAGCAGCGCGCCGCCATCATGATCCCGGCTTGGCACGAGGCCCCGGTGATCCGGGCGATGCTCGAGAACACCATCTCGACGTTCGACTACGATCCGGCGCGCTACGACATCTTCGTCGGCACGTACGCCAACGACCCGGAGACGCAGGCGGAGGTCGACAGCGTCGCTGACCGCATCGCGCACGTCCACAAGGTCGTCGTCCCGCACGACGGACCGACGTCCAAGGCCGACTGCCTGAACTGGGTCTATCAAGGCATCGTGCAGGCCGCAGAGGCGCGCGGCGTCCGCTTCGACTTCCTCGTCATGCACGACGCGGAAGACGTGGTGCATCCGCTCGCGCTGCGCCTGTACAACGCGCTGATCCCGCAGCACGACTTCGTGCAGACGCCGGTCTTGCCGCTCGAAGTCCCGCACTCCGCGTGGGTCGGTGCGACCTACATGGACGAGTTCGTCGAGCGGCACCTCAAGGAACTGCTCGTGCGCAGCCACATCGGAGGCCTGGTGCCTTCGGCGGGAGTCGGCAGCGCGTTCGCTCGGGACGCCTTCGAGGCCATCGCGATTACGATATCGGCCTGAAATTCCGGCTCGCCGGCAAGGACACCTTCTTCGCTGCCTATGCAATTCGCCGCGACGACGTCGGCGACGATGCGGCGCCGGCGCCGGAGACGGCCGACGAGGATGCCCACGAGCAGGGCGGCGGCGGCAAATACGAGTTCATCGCGACGCGCGAGTACTTCCCGACCCGATTCGGCGACGCAAAGGCAGAAGATGGGCTCGAAGGGCGAGCGCGCCGTTCGCTACACCCTGTTCCGCGACCGCAAGGCGCTCGTCATCCACGTCGGGGTGTTCTTCGGCTATCTCGCGTTCTTCTGAGCGTTGACCCGCCTCGCGCTGGCCTATTGGGCCGACATGCCGTGGGACATCTCGCAGATCATCGCGCCGGGGGCGCTCCTCTGGTGGCTGGTCTGGATCAACTTCGGCCTTTTGGTCTGGCGCGCCGCGATGAAGGTCAAGGTCGTGCGCCGGATCTACGGCACCCGCCACGCGGTGCTGAGCTTTCCGCGCTTCGTCGTCGGCAACGTGATCAACTTCACCGCGAGCACGCAGGCGGTCGCGCAGTTCCTCACCGCGCGGTTCCGCAAGCAGCCGCTGCGTTGGCTCAAGACCGATCACGCCTACCCGAATCGCGAGGCGCTGCGCGTGTTCCGGCGTCGGCTCGGGCGTCTGCTGGTCGACCGAGAGGGGCTGGACGAGGCGCGCGTTCGCGAGGCCCTGGCGCTGCAAGCGAGCAGCGGCGTGCGGCTCGGCGAGGTCATGCTGCACGCGGGCGAGTTGGACGAGGATGGCCTGGTCCGCGCGCTCGGCGCGCAGCACGCGATGTCGACCCTCGATCCGACCACCTTGGACATCCCCGACGCCGTGTTCGGCCGCGTCGAGGAAGCGCTCGCCGTCCGCCTCGGCGTCCTCCCCGTCGGCGTGGACCCGGACGGCGCCGTCCGCTTGGCCGTCGCTCGGCCGTTGACGGCTGCCGAGCGCGGCGAGCTCGAGACGGCGCTCGGTGCGGCGGTACGCAGCAGCATCGCGGCGTCCTCGGCGATCGAATCGGTGCGCGAGCGGATCTGGCGTCACCTGCGTCTGGGCGCGACCGAGTTGCCGCACGGGCGGCTCGGCGACCGCCTCGTCCAGGCCCGACAGCAGCTATCTGCGCGAACGGTTGGGCTACTGCCTGTTCCGCGATGCCGGCGTCGCGGCTCCCCGCGCGGTCCACGCCCGCCTGCATCTCGGAGACCGGCCGCCGGCGCTGATGGTGCTGGTCGAAGACGTCGACCGAGCGTTCCTCGATGGTCGGTTCGAGCGGAGGCGTGGCGGGCGGAGGTCGCCGAGCTGCGCGCAATCCTCGTCGCGCAGGGTGCTGCCGCCGCCGCCTTCGTGGACTGGCAGCCACCGGCGTCCGCCGCAGCGTGGCGCAATCCGGCCGGATCGCCCTGAACGCTGGGTCGGCCTACGTCCGTGGACGGGGGCCCGGTGCGTCGAGGTCGAGGACGTCGAGCAACGCGAGTGCGTCGTCGTCGAGCGGCACCCGGGCAGCGGCACGCGCGTCGGCAAGCGCGCGCGGATCGTCGAGCGGAAACGCGACGGGGCGGCCCTCGCAGCGGCGATGCACCCAGGCCCAGCGAATTTGCCGCTCGCTGCAGCCGTAGCGCCGGGCGAGGGATTGCACGCTGCGGTGAGCGGCGAGGGCCGGTCCGTGCAGCGGATCGGCGCGCGTCGCGAGGAGCCAAGGTGCCGCAGGCGGGCGACCCAGCCCGACGCCGACGCGCGCCGGCGCCGCGCTCGTGGTCTCGACGCGGAAGGCGACACCGGCCGCCTCCGCGGCGGCGCGGACGCGATCCCGGGCGTCATCCGGCATGCCCGGCTCTGCGAGCCACAGCGCGCCCCAGCCGAGCCCGGCCTCGACGGCCGCGCGGAGCCGCGGCGCCAACGCTTCGCCGCCCGAGCGGAGAGGCACGAGCCAGCCCCCGAGGTCGACGCCGATCGTGTGCTCGGACCCATGCTCCATGCCACCTCCCGGGGTGCCGCCGAACCGTGACCGGCAGACGGGGAGCATAGCGCACTTTTTCCTCGACTTTGCCAACACACTTCCTTACCTTCCGCGCCCTTCAGACCCCGGCGGGGCTGGAATCGACGGTGAAATGCCGTTGGAGGTCGAGATGATGCGGTTCATGAGTGGCCATTTTGTCGTGATCGTCGCGCTGGCCCTGGTGGCGAGCGCGTGTGGCGACGAAGGCGTGAAGTCGAACAACAACGGCGCGGGCAGCACCGATACCGGCGGCGGCGGCGGCTTCGGCGACGTCACCTTCGGTGACAGCACGGGCAACGACGCTGCGGGTGCCGATACCGGCACGGTCGACACGGCGGGCGCCGCGGATACCGGCACGACCGACACGTCGACGACCGACACCGCGACCGCGGACACGGCGACGACCGACACCGCGACCACGGACACCGCCACGACCGACACGGCGACGACCGATACCGCGAACACCGACGACGCGACGACCGACACCGCGACCTCCGACGCGACCGACGGCGGCGGCGGCGTCGAGGGCTCGTGCGTCGGCAAGTGCGGCAAGTACGACGGCAGCGCCTCGTGCCAGTGCGACAGCTCCTGCTCGCAGTACGGCGACTGCTGCGCCGACCTCGACACCGTCTGCGGCTGCGTCGGCGACGACTGCTGCAAGGACGACAGCGAGTGCGACGACGGCCTCGCCTGCACCGACGACAGCTGCGGCGCCGGCGGCAAGTGCCAGCACAAGGCCAAGACCGGCACCTGCGCCGTCGAAGCCAACTGCTACGTCAAGGGCGAGAGCCCGCAGGACAACGCCTGCTTGGTCTGCGACCCCGATCAGGACGACAGCGCGCTCTCGGCCAAGAAGGGCACCGCCTGCGACGACGGCAGCGCCTGCACCACCGGCGACGCGTGCAACGAGCTCGGCCAGTGCGTCGGCACGCCGAAGGCCGATTGCTGCAAGGTCGACGGCGATTGCACCAGCGACGACACCTGCAAGGTCGGCACCTGCGACGCGCAGGCCGGCACCTGCAGCTTCGCGCCCAAGGCCAGTTGCTGCACCGAGGGCGTCTGCTGCGACCTCGCGGCGAAGTCGCTGAAGGCCCAGGGCAGCAGCTGCGGCACCGAGCCCAAGGCGATCGAGTACCAGTGCGACGGCCTCGCCGCGCAGAAGCGCCAGGCCTTCGACGGCTGCGACGGGCAGAGCGCGACCGGCTGCGGCACCAGCGCCGCGGATCAGGCGTGGACCGCGTGGTCGACGATCTCGACCTGCGCCCAGGATCAGGTCTGCGTCCTCGACTCCAAGGACAAGCCCCCGGTCTGCAAGGCCCAGGGCGGCGGCACCACCTGCGCCAACGCCGCCGCTTGCGACGACAGCAACCCCTGCACCGTCGACACCTGCGACGCCGGCAAGTGCACCAACGCGCCCAAGGCCGGCTGCTGCGTCTTCGACTCGGAGTGCGACGACGGCAACGCCTGCACCATCGACTCCTGCACCGGCGACAACGCCTGCACCAACACCGCCAAGACCTGCACCGCCCCCTCGGATTGCGAGACGGCGGCCTGTGACGCCCAGACCGGCGCCTGCGTGGCGACCGTGAAGGCCGACAGCTGTAAGATCGACGGCCAGTGCATCCCCGCCGGCGCCAAGGATCCGAACGACGGCTGCCAGATCTGCACGCCCGGCGAGAGCACTACCGCGTGGAGCCTCACGTCCATCTGCAAGTGCACCGAGGGTGTGTGCTGCAACGCCGAGTCCGGCAAGATCCAGCCCCAGGCCACCAAGTGCGACGACGCGGTCAAGTCGACCGAGTACCAGTGCACCGAGGACGGCAAGCAGCTGCAGAAGCGCGAGGCCTTCCGCGGCTGCACCGGCAAGAGCAACACCTGCTCGACCAGCAAGTCCAACTACGCGTGGGGCAGCTGGGAGAAGCTCGAGGATTGCGGCACCGGCACGACCTGCGAGGTCACCGATCCGACCGTCAAGGGCGCCTGCGTCAAGACCGGCGGCACGACCGCCTGCACCCCCGGCAGCAAGTGCTGCACCGACAGCGGCACGCTCGCCACCAAGGGCACCGCCTGCGGCACCAGCACGGTCAAGACCGAGCAGAAGTGCAGCAGCGCCGACCCGGGCGGCAAGGTCCAGGAGCGCACCGCCGTCGCCGGCTGCACCGGCGCGAGCACCACCTGCAGCACCGCATCGACCAACCTCGTGTGGTCGGATTGGAAGGACAAGACCACCTGCAAGTCCACCGAGGTCTGCGAGCTCACCGACGGTGTGGCCGCCTGCAAGGCCGTCGGCCAGTGCGATCCGAAGCTGACCTGCTGCACCACCGGCGGCACCTACGCCGAGAAGGGCAGCAAGTGCGGCACCCTCGCGCTCGACACCGAGTGGCAGTGCTCCTCGGCCAGCAAGGGCGCCAAGGTCCAGAAGCGCGAGTCGTTCGGTGGCTGCACCGGCGGCACGACGGGCTGCTCGTTCAGCGACGCCAACCTGCACTGGAGCAACTGGCAGACCGTCACCACCTGCAAGAGCACCGAGTACTGCTCGGTCGGTGAGGACGGCAAGCCCGGCTGCGTGGCGCCGCCGGCCCTCTCGTGCAGCAAGACCGACAAGTGGGAGGCGGCCGAGAACACCGCCTCGAGCAAGTCGCTCGGCAGCTTCAAGGACTCGGACCCGGCGCTGATCGTCCTGCCCAAGCCGATCCTCGGCAGCGCGACCGACAAGGACTACTTCACCTACGCCATCACCGACGCCACCAACACCACCAACCCGCGCGTCCACGTCGAGTGGTCCGCCCCGGGTGCGGTCATGGTTTGTGCCTACTACGCCTGCGACAAGGGCAAGAACGGCACGGACTGCGAGCCGCTGACCTGCCCGAGCGACACCACGCCGTACCAGAACACCGCGGTCAGCGGCACGATGCCCAACGGCTGCTGCAAGGTCGCCCAGAAGGGCACGATCGACTTCTCGGTCAACGCCGCGGGCACGACCAACGAGACCGGCAAGGCGTTCTTCAACCTGAAGAACGAGAGCCCGTTCTGCCAGGAGGTCGACGTCAAGATCGCGTTCGGTAGCAACACCAACACCGTCTGCGACCCGACCAAGACCTGCTGCGGCCCCGACGGCAACTACGCCACCAAGGGCACCAAGTGCGGCACCACGGCGCTGAAGACCGAGTACAAGTGCGCCGGCACCAACCCGGGCGACGACGTCCTCGTTCGCAAGTCCTACGCCGCCTGCACCGGCAGCTCGCTGACCTGCTCGACGGCGGTGGCGAACCAGGTCTGGTCGGATTGGGAGGTCGCGACGGCCTGCAAGACCGCCGAGATCTGCAGCGTCCCGGACCCGACCAAGGCCGGCACCTGCATCGCCGACAACGCCCTGGTCTGCAAGGCCAGCGACAAGTACGAGGGCCCGACCAAGACCAGCGAGAGCTACGATCTCGGCAGCTTCAAGGACGGTCAGGACGCCATCGTCGTCAAGCCGAACATCCACCTCGGCGCCAGCGACGACAAGGATTGGTTCAAGTACCGCATCGCGGACGATGCGAACCTCAACGACCCCGAGGTCCACATCGAGTGGAAGGCGACCGACAAGGTCACCGTCTGCGCGTACTACCAGTGCACCAAGGGCACCAACGGCACCGATTGCTACCCGATCGAGTGCCCGGCCGGCGCCACCGCCTTCGTCAACTCGGCCGTCAGCGGCCAATCGCCCAACGGCTGCTGCATGACGGGTCAGCAGGGCACGCTCGAGTTCTTCCCCGACGCGCCCGGCCTGTTCAACACCGACGAGACCGGCTGGGTGTACTGGAACATTAAGAACGCCGCGCCGATCTGCCAGTACGCCATCGTCAAGCTCGCCTTCGACGGCAGCTCCGCGGCCTGCGGTGACGGCGTCTGCGACAGCGGCGAGGCCACCTCCTGCAAGCAGGACTGCGGCAGCTGCGCCGGCAAGTGCGGCGCTCCGTACGACAGCAAGGCCGCCTGCCAGTGCGACTCGCAGTGCGCCTCCATCGGCGATTGCTGCTCGGACAAGCCGCTGGTCTGCGGCGGCTGATTTTCTTGCGGCCTCCGTGCGTCGTCGCATGGTCCGAGAGGACGGACGACGCTCGGAGGATCCGCGATGACGGCGCGACAAGAGGCGGAAGTGCGCGAGCTTCGGCACCAGCTGACGGTGTTCATGATGGCGGGCGGCATGGCGCTCGCCCTCCTCGAAGGCTCGCGCCGCTTCTCGGCCCACAGCGGCATGAGCGAATGGCTGCGCGGTGGCGCGATCTTCGTGCTCTTCGCCGGTTGCCTGCTCTCGGGCGTGACGATGCTGCAGCGCGGCGCTTCGGACTTGCGGCGCGCGGCGGCGCAGCGCGGAGCGGCCCAGATTCCGGCCCACCAGCGGGTCAGCCGGCCGCGTGCGATGTTCTCCGTCGCGTTCGGCGCCGTGCTCGGCGTCCTGGTTCCCGGCGCGCTGCTGCTCAAGCTGCTCGCGAGCTAGGGCGTTGATGCCCTCGAGCCCAGTCGCTGCGTCCGACGGCGCGGCCCCGCTCCTGCTCGTCGACGAGGCCACCGCCGCCTCGGACCGGATCCTCCCTCCCGCCTGGCTGCACGGCCTGCGCGTGGCGACCTACCCCTCCGGGCGACTCCTCGCTGCCGAGCCCGCGGCACGCGCGGAGGCCGCGGCCGTGCTGGTGCGCTCGATGACCCGCCTCGGGCCGGACGAGCTCGCCGCGCTGCCCTCGCTCGGCGCGGTCGCGACCCTGTCGTCGGGTGAAGATCACTTGGACGCAGCCGCGCTCGCAGCGCGTGGCCTGCACGCGGCGAGCGGGCGCGGCGGCAACGCCCGCGCCGTGGCCGATTGGGTGCAGTGGGCGCTCGGCTGCGCGTTCCCGGACGGACTGCCCGCCGATGCCCGCGTGGCGGTCGTCGGCGTCGGCGCGGTCGGCGGCGCGGTCGCCGCCGACCTCGAAGCCCGCGGCGCGCAGGTGCTCCGCGTCGATCCGCCGCGGGCGGTCCGTGAGGGGGGCGCAGGATTCGTCACGCTGGACGCCGCCATCGCGGCGCGCCCGCACGCGCTGACGCTGCACGTCCCGCGGGTGCGGAGCGGCCCCCACGCCACGGTCGGATTGCTCGACGCTGCGCGCCTCGGCCGCCTCGAGGGCGCCGCACTCCTCGACGCTGCGCGCGGCGAGCTGATCGACGAGTCCGCTGCGGCGGCGCTGCGCCGCAGCGGTCGGTTGCGCTTCCTCGCGCTCGATGTCTTTGCCGGCGAGCCGCGCCCCGACCCGGACGTCGTCGACGCGGCCGATTTGGTCACCGCCCACATCGCCGGCCACACCGTGGAGGGCAAGCTCCGCGTGGCGCTCTTCGCCGTGCTCGGGCTGTGGCAGCAGCTCGAGCGGTTGCGGCCCGACCTCCGGCGGCCGGACTGCCTGCGCGATCCCGACCGCGCCTTGCGCGACGCCGTCGACGCGGCGCTGAATCGGGCAGGCTCGCCGCCGCCGACGTCGCTACGCGCGTCCCCGGCCCTCGCCGCTGCCGATCGGGATCTGCGGGCCTGCACCGCGCTCGGGCGCGATTTTTTGGCCGTGCGCGCCGCTCATCTCCGCGTGGAGTCGAGTGCCGGTGTCGACAGGCCACGTCCTCACATCTGATCCCTGGCCGACGTCCGGGGATCTCGCTACACTCCCGCGGCGGCACACGATCTCGGTGCCGCCGGTCTCGGAGGGTCATCGATGGTTCGTTCGCATTCGCTCGCACTCGCTGGGGTCCTCGTCGCCCTCGCCGCGGCCTGCTCGGAGCCTGCCACCAATCAGGGCTTCACTTGGGATACCGGGATCTTCCCCAGCGTCGACAGCGGCGCCGGCGGTGCCGACGTGCAGACCGGCTCCGAGACCACCGGCGCGGAGGACACCGCGGCCAACACCGATGGCGGCCCGACCTCCGACACTGCCGATCCGGACGCCGGCGGCGGGGTCGATGCCGAGTCGGACACCGGCGAGCCGACCGGACCGGTCTGCGCCAAGGCCAGCGCCTGCAAGGACTACCCGGACACCCCCTATTGCGACCTGCTCACCAAGACCTGCGTGCAATGCCAGGTCGACTTCCACTGCAAGGACAGCACCGGCCACTGCGAGAACGGCAAATGCTTGGACATCTCGTGCGTGCCCGGCTCCTCGACCTGCAAGGGCAACGCGCTCGAGGTCTGCAAGGCCGACGGCAAGGGCTACGAGCTGAAGTCCTGCCCGGAGTCCGCGCCTGTCTGTTACGGCGCGAAGTGCCGCTTCTGCGAGCCGAACAAGCAGTACTGCGCCGCGCCCTCGGCGGGCGTGCTCGACTCGACCGTCGCCATGAAGTGCAACGAGAGCGGCAGCGACGCCGATATCCTCGCCATCTGCGCGACCGGCGAAGTCTGCAGCGAGGGTGCCTGCGTCTCCTGCGTCGCCGGCGAGAAGAAGTGCCTCGGCAACAAGGGCGTCACCTGCCGCCTCGACGGCACCGGCTTCGACATCACCAGTGATTGCGACGCAAGCGGGCTGACCTGCCTCGCTGGCCTGTGCGTGAACCCCTGCGCCTCGGATCTGAAGAGCAACACCAACGTCGGCTGCGACTACTACGCCGTCGATCTCGACAACGCCCTGGTGCCCGCCGCCGGCGGCAAGGTCTACGACGCCCAGAATTCGCAGTTCTCGGTCATCGTCTCGAACACCAAGGAGAGCGACGCGCTGGTGACCGTCACGACCGGTGACGGCAAGGCGGCCAAGTACAAGGTGCTGCCCAACGCGCTGAAGATCATCAACTTGCCCGATCCGCTCTGGAAGGTCGCGCCGCTGAACCAGGACGGCACGAGCCTGAACCAGAAGGCCTACCGCATCCAATCCTCGGTGCCGATCGTCGCCTACCAGTTCAACCCGCTGCAGAACTTCGACGTCTTCAGCAACGACGCCAGCCTCCTGCTGCCCAGCAATGCCGTCGGCAAGGAGTATTGGGTGATGACGCGGCAGCAGACCCACGCGGCGCTGCGCGGCTACCTCACCATCGTCGCGGTGACCAATGGCGACACCGCCGTCGAGGTGCTCGTCACCGCCAAGACGCTCGCCGGTAGCGGCGCGCTGCAGCCGATCCCGGCGGGGCCGTGGACCGGCCTCAAGAAGTTCTTCCTCAAGAAGGGCGAGGTCCTCAACATCGAGACCGACCAGAACGGTGCCGACCTCACCGGCTCGTACATCAAGGCCGACAAGCCGATCGCCGTCTTCGGCGGCTCCGAGGCCAGCAACGCGCCCGACACCAACAAATGCGTGAAGGCGCCCGGCGCGGCCAAGGGCACCTGCCAGTACCAAGGCTGGGATTGCGTCGGCAACGAGGATTGCCCCGTCACCTGCTGCGCCGACCACCTCGAGGAGCAGCTCTTCCCGGTCAGCGCGTGGGGCAAGACCTACATCGCCAGCAAGCTCAAGCCGCGCGGCAAGGAGAAGGACGTCTGGCGCGTGTTGGCGTCGACCGACGGCACCGTGGTGCAGACCAACCCGCCGCAGGCGCCGATTCCCACGCTGAATCAGGGGCAGTGGTTCGAGTTCGAGAGCGATCAGGACTTCGTCATCGTGGCGAACAAGCCGATCCAGGTCGGGCAGTTCATGGCGTCGTCGCACGCGCCGAACCCGAACAACGACATGTGCACCACGACCTACGGCCAGCAGAAGCTCTGCACCACGATGAACAGCCAGTTCAAGGCCAAGATCGCGTGCCAGAAGCACGCCGACTGCCCGAACGTGCAAGAGGCGACCGACGCCAAGATCGGCGACCCGGCCTTCATGCTCACGCTGGCGAGCAACCAGTTCCTGGACGATTACGTCTTCCTGGTGCCGAACAAGTACACCGAGAACTACATCAACGTCGTCGCGCCGATGGACGTCGGTGCGCTGACGCTCGACGGGCAGCCAGTGCCGCCGACGGCATTCGCGCAGATCCCGGGCGTGCCGTGGCGCGTCGCGCGGCTGCCGATTGGGCAGGGCGCCCACCGCCTCAAGGCCGGCAAGCCCGTCGCGCTCTACGTGTACGGCTGGGCCGACTACGTGAGCTACGCCTACCCGGGCGGCGCCAAGGTCGGCGGCGATTAGCCGCGTGCGTCGCTTGCTCTACCGCGTCTTGCCCAGTCTGGTGCTGGCGGCGCTGCTGCTGGCGCTGCCGGCGGGCGCGTCCGGCTGGCGCCACCTGTACACCAAGGATGGCGTCCGGGTCGAAGCGCGCGACGTGCCGGGGCGGGATCTGCCCGAGCTGCGCGGGGTCGGCATCATCGATGCCAATATCTACGAGATCCTCGCTGTCCTGGACGATGTGCCCAACCACAAGACCTGGGTCGCCCGGCTCGAGCGTTCCAAGGTGCTCAAGCGACCGAACGCGCTCGAGCTGTGGATGTACGTGCGCTTCGACTTTCCGTGGCCGACCAGCGATCGCGACTCGGTGATCCACGTCAAGGTCTCGCGGACGCTCACGCCGCACCACGAGATCGTGCTCCGCTCGGACCGCTCGACCTTTCCCGGTGCGACCGAGGTCGACGGCGTGGTCCGGGTGCCGCGCAGCGTGGCCGAGGCGCGGTTGCGCTACCTCGGCCCGAACAAGACGCACATCACCTACCTCGTGGACATCGACCCGGGCGGCTCGCTGCCGCGCTTCCTCGTGCGGATGTTGCAGAAGGACCTGCCGCTCGACATCCTGCGCGGACTCAAGAAGCGCATCGTGAAGACCCGGGGTCGCTACGATGCCTTCCTCGACCGCTGGGATCCGGCTCGCGCGTCGCAGCCGTCCGCCGAGGCGCAATGAATCCGACCTTGACCCAGCTCGCCAGCGCCGGACTCGGGGCCGCCGGCATGGGCGCGGACGCCTCAGAGCGCATCGCCGGCGAGGGCTGGAGCGGCTTCACCGACGGGGCCTTCCTGCTCGATCTCGGCCTGTCGCTCGTCTTGGCCGCGTTTCTCGCCGCCGCCATCGGCTACCACCCGGTGCGCTCGGTCCGTGCGCGTCGTATCGAGGAGGTCGAGGCACCTCGCGTCAACGTCGTCTACGCCACCGTCGGCGCCATCATCGGCACCCTGGTCGTGCACTATGGCGTGGTCGTCGGTTTCGTCGTCTTCGGCATCGGCGGCCTGATGCGCTTCCGCACCAACCTGGTCTCGGCCGGTGCCACCGGGCGCGTGTTGATCTCGACCCTGGTCGGGCTCTGCTGCGGCCTGAAGTTGCCGCACGTCGCGGTCCTCGCGACCGTCTTCGCCTTCGCCCTGATCTACCTGCTGGAGCGCCGCTCGGTCTGCCGCCTCGTAGTGAAGGGGCTGTCGCCCGAGCGCATCGCGGCTGCTGCGGACGCCTATCGCGCCGGCCTGGAGACCGCCCGCTGCGAGCTGGTCAGCGAGGACAAGAACTTCCTCAAGGGCCAGGTCGCGTTCATCTTCTTCTTGCCAAGCGCGACCGATCCCGGCGAGCTCGGCGACCGCCTCGACGCCGGCGTGCAGGCCGATCTGCGCGGCGCGCTCGACTGGGAAGTCTGAGCGCCCAGCGCACAGACGCTCAACGTGCCTCGGCGACTCCGGCCGCCAACAACCCCTCGATCTCGGCCTCGGAGAGCCCCGCCTCGGCGAGGATCGCCCGCGTATCGGCGCCCGGCGAGGGGCCGGTGTGATCGTAGCGCGGCGGCGCTGCCGAGAGCCGGACCGGGCAGCCGATTTGCGGCGCGGTGCTGCCGTCCTCCGCAGGGACCGCTACGACCATCCCGCGCGCGGCGAACAATGGGTCGGCGACCGCCTCGGTCGGCGTCAGCACCGGCTCGACGCAGCAATCGACCGCATCGAACGCCGCGGCCCAATCGGCGAGATCCCGCTCGGCGATCGTCTCGGCGATGGCCGCCTTGCAGCGCGCGCCATCTTCTCCCGGGGCGAGGTAGAGCGGTTCGAGCTCGGTTCGCCCGATGACACGGAGGAAATCGCTCCAGAACTTCGGCTCGAGCGCGCCCACGGCCAAGAAGCGACCGTCGCGCGTGCGGTAGTAGTCGTAGAAGCTGCCGCCATCGAGCCAGCCGCCCTCCGGTTGGGCATCCTCGCCGGCGGCGAGCGCCTGGTTCGCCACCATCGCGTTCATCAGCAGGGCGCCGTCGGTCATCGAGATGTCGACGTGCTGACCGAGCCCCGTGCGACCACGGTGCAGCAACGCCGCGAGGATGCCGGTCACCGCCGGCCAGGTACCGCCGCCGACGTCGCCGACCAGGGTCGGTAGCGGCAGAGGCCCGGTCTGCCGACGCCCGAGCACCGCCGAGAGCCCGGCACGCGCGAGAAAGCCGATATCGTGGCCGACGCGGCTCGCGCGCGGGCCGTCCTGACCGAACGCGGAGATCGAACACAGCACCAGCCTTGGGCAGCGCGCGTGCAGCGTCTCCCAGCCGAGCCCGAGCCGCTCCAGCACGCCCGGCCGGAACTGCTCGACCAGGACGTCCGCCGTCTCGCACAGGCGGAGCAGGGCATCGCGGCCCTCGGGGCGCTTGAGGTCCAGGGCCAGCGAGCGCTTGTTGCGGCCGACCATCCGGTACAGAGCCCCCTCTCCGTCCGGGCCGTGGGGCGGCATCCAGCGCAGCAGGTCGTCGCGACCCGGGGCGTCCACGCGGATCACCTCGGCGCCGAGATCGCCGAGCAGCATCGTCGCGAGCGGGCCTGGGTAGAGCGTGGTCAGGTCGAGGACGCGGACGCCGGCGAGCGCCCCCGTCGTGGCGGTCGTGCCGGTCTGCGTCGTCGTCATGGGCTAGCCCCGGTGGTGGCGGGCGATGTCGCGCTTCGCCTCGCGGTCCTTGATCGCGTGGCGCTTGTCGTGCGCCTTGCGTCCGCGCGCGATGGCGAACTCGGCCTTGATCCGCGAGCCGCGGAAGTACAACCGCAGCAACGGCGCTGCGAGGCCCTGTTCGCGCAGGCGGGTCTCGATCCGCGCGATCTCGCGGCCGTGCAGCAACAGCTTCCGCGCACGTTCCGGATCGTGGTTGAACTGGTGGGCGAACGCGTACTCGGCGATGTGCACGCCGACGAGGAACGCCTCGCCGCCGATGATGCGCACGTGCGCGCCGGCGACCTGCACCTTGCCCGCGCGCAGGCTCTTTACCTCGCTGCCGGTCAGCACGATGCCCGCCTCGTAGGTGTCGAGCACCTCGTAGTCGTGCCGCGCCTTGCGGTTGTCGGCGATCATCCGGAGCTCGTCCCTATCCGCCATCTCGCTGCTCGCTCCCGTTCGCGGCCGGTGGGCCCCGTCGTTCGGCGGCGGAGCATACGCGCGCCGCGGTCCCAGCGCCACGCCTTCCGCGAGACGCTGCGCTTGACTTATTGACCAATGGTCAATACGAAGGACGGGCGCCGCAACGCGGCCCACGGAGGCACCATGCGCATCCTCGGCTACCTCGCTGCAACCCTCGTCGTCCCCGCCATCGTGGCGCCTGCCATCGCGTGGCGCGGACCCTGGCTCTTCTTGGTTCCGGTGGTGCTGTTCGCCGCGGTGCCGTTGCTCGATCACGTCTTCGCGCAGGACGAATGGAACCCCGACCCAGAGCGACCGCCGAACGCGTGGCCGTGGCGCCTGCTCTCGCGCAGCTGGGTTCCCGTGCAGACGGCGCTGCTCGCTTGGGGCCTGTGGACCGTGGCCCGGGTCGAAATGTCGGGCTGGGAGCGTGCGCTCCTGGTCGTCGACCTCGGCATCATGGCGGGCTCGATCGGCATCACCTTCGGCCACGAGCTGATGCACCGGACGACGCGAGTCGACCGAGCGCTCGCCGAGATCCTGATGGCCGAGGTCGGCTACACGTGGTTCTGCGTCGAACACGTCCACGGGCATCACAAGCGGGTCGGCACCCCCGACGATCCTGCCACGTCACGGCTCGGCGAGACGCTGTATGCCTTCCTGCCGCGCACGCTGATCGGTGGCCTGCGGAGCGCTTGGGCGTTCGAACGGGAGCGGGTCGCGCGCCGACGTTGGCGGCCGTGGGACTTGCGCAACCGCATCGTCCGCTACGCCCTCGGGTTGGTGCTGCTGCAGGTCGGTGTCGCGCTTTGGCTCGGCGGCCTCGGTTGGCTTGCCTGGTTCGGTCAGGCGGCCATCGCGGTCATCATGCTCGAGAGCATCAACTACGTAGAGCACTACGGCTTGCAGCGCGCCCGGGTCGGCGAGCGCAACGGGCGCGCCGTGTTCGAGCGTGTTCGCGAGGAGCACAGCTGGAACTCGGCGCACGCCGTGAGCAATCGAATGCTCCTCAACCTCGCGCGGCACTCCGACCATCACGCCCACGCATCCCGCCCGTGCGAAGACCTGCGCCACATGCCCGACGCCCCGCAGCTTCCGAGCGGCTATGCCGGGATGTTCCTGATGGCGTGGGTGCCGCCGCTGTGGTTCGCGGTGATGAACCCGCGCGTCCGTGATTGGCAGCAGCGCCACGGCGGTGGCGCCGACGATCAGTACGCGGTGGTTCGCAGCACCGGCTGAAACATCGACGTGTCGTGCTTGCAGACCGGGTCGAGCGGGCACGCCGCGCAGTCGGGCTCTTCGATCTCGGGGCAACGCCGACGCGCGCCGAAGAAGAAGGCGTCGATGGCACCGACGTCGCGGCCCGACACCGACTCGATCTGCTCGAGCGCGTCGAAGGCGGCGAGTCGGACCGCCGACTCGTCCCGCGGATCGAGCATCCGTCGGCCGACCAACGCCTCCCGCAGCGCCTCGTCGCCGACCTCGACCAAGCCGGTTCGCAGCGCCGAGCGCATGATGTGGTAGTCGACCACCGGCGTGAGGCAGCTCGCGCGCGAGAGGTCGATGAAGCGCTCGGGGCGCTGGCCGAGCGCCAGTACCAAGAGCATCGACTTTTTGCGTAGCGGGTCCTCGCGGTAACCGGTGATTTTGTCGAGCGCTGCGAGCAGGACGCGTGCCGGATCGTCGGCGCGCTGCGCAGCTTCGACGAGCGCCCGCGGCTCGAGCCCGAGCTCCCACATATCACGGCCGTAGCCGCGCGCGAGGGCGTGGTGCGTCGCGAGCACCGGCAGCGGGATCGTGCCGTCGTCGGCGCGGAACAGTGCCTCGGTATCGGTCCAGCGCAGCATCGCCATGCCGCCCGGCGTCAGGATCCGTGGGTCGCGATCGAGCTGGCGTCGGAACGCCGCGAAGCAATAATCCGAACCCTTGAGGCGCTGGCCGCCGAGCGTGGCGTAGGTCGGCCGCGACCAGATGCCGTTGGCGGGGCTCCAGAAGCCGAATTGGTGCAGGATCGAGGCGAAGAGGAAGTCGATCGTGCCGGGGTCGCCGACGGGCGGGAAGTGCGGGCCCGTGAAGTCGAAGGGCTGCACTTCGTCGAGTTCGGCGATGCGGCGCCCGATGCGATCGACGGCGACGCGGTTGACGCTGACGCGGGCGTCGCCGCGCGCGGCCCGCCGGCGGGCGTCGAGTTCGGCGGTGTTGGTGCCGAGCAGGGCGGCCATGCCCGGCGCCTCGATCGTCTTGCTGGCGACGGCCGAGCCGAGCAGCACGGCTTCCGTCGGGTGCATGCCGCGCATCAGGCCGGCCAAAGTGCCGCCGCAGACCGAGTCGCCGGCGCCGGTCAGATCGACCGGCGAGCTCGGGCAGATCGGCACGCGCGTGCAGTGGTTGCCCTGCCAGACGTCGGCGCCTTCGGCACCGCGGGTGACGATCAACACCTGACCCGGCCGCACCGGCGGGCGCTCGTCGCCGAAGACCAACTTCTCCTCGAACTCGTTCATGAAGAAGAGATCGACCGACTCCATCAGGGCGCGCACGGTGTCCGGCGCGCGGCGGGCCATGTAGCCGTAGGTGCCGGCCGAGATGCGGGCGCGGGTGCGTTGACGCAGCGCCCGCACGAAGCGTATTTGCAGCTCGGGGGCGTGGATCGCCGCCACGTGGACGATCGCCGCGCCGACCAATTCGGCGTCGTCGAGCATGTCGGGATCGAGCGTCTCTTCGCGGCCCCAGGTCGCCGACGCGAGGCGGGCATTGCCGTCCGCTTCGTAGACGATCTCGAAATGCGGCAGGTCCTCTTCGGCGCACGCCGGACCGCTCCACGGCACCAGCGCGGCGGCCTCACGGAACAGGTCGGGCATCGGCTCGGCGCGGTAGCCGAAAAAGCGCGCCTCGGCGCCGGCACGCCGGGCCGCGAGCGCGGTGTAGAGGGCCGCGCCACCGGGCGTCACACACGGCTCACCGGCCGCACGAATGCGGTCGATGGAAGCGCCTCCGATGACCAAGATGTGTCCGTCGATCCCCATCGCGGCGCGATGCTCGCAGCGCGTGCCGGCGGGATCAAGCGGCCCTGCTGCGCAAAGTGGACGGCCGGCGCGCCTGCACTTAGCCTCGGTGGCGGCTAGTCCCTCGGAAACCCTGGAGGTCCGCATGTCGTTGCTGCGTTGGCGCCGAATCATCGCGACGTGCATCGTCGCGTTGTCGTTTTTCGTCGCAGGATCGGCCTTCGCGGACGTGATTCCCGTGCCCGAACCGGCGCCGTCGTCCACTGGCGTGCTGCCGCGGCTGCAGGCACTGCTCGGGATCGTGCTGATGGTCGCCGGCGCGTGGTATGCGCGAGAACGCAGGCCCGGCCAGCGTTTTCCGGTGCGCGTGGTGATCGGTGGCCTCGCGTTGCAGCTGATCTTCGGGCTGCTGATCCTCAAGACCAGCATTGGCGAGCCGATCTTCGGCGCGGTCAACGACGCCTTCGTCGCGCTGATGGCCTACTCCGACGCCGGCGCCGGCTTCCTCTTCGGCGATCTGACCGCCAAGCCCGGCGGCGACGCCACCTGGTGGAAGCACTCGGGCGCGTTCGTCGGCTTCTCGGTGTTGCCGACCATCATCTTCTTCTCGGCGTTGATGAGCGTGCTCTACCACCTCGGCTTCATGGTGCAGGTGGTGCGCCTGTTCTCGCGCCTCATCGCGCGCGCGCTCGGCACCTCGGGCGCCGAGACGCTCTCGGCCACCGGCAACATCTTCGTCGGTCAGACCGAGGCGCCGCTGCTGGTGCGTCCCTTCCTCGATCAGATGACGCGATCGGAGCTGCACACCGTGATGGTCGGCGGCTTCGCGACCGTCGCCGGCGGCGTGATGGCCGCCTACGTCGGCATGCTCAGCGCCAAGTTCCCGGCCATCGCCGGCCACCTGCTGGCCGCGAGCATCATGAGCGCGCCCGCCGCCCTGGTGATCGGCAAGCTGATGGTGCCCGAGACCGAGGCGCCGGTGACCGGGGCGGACACCCGGATCGAGGTCGAGAAGATGTACGGCAACGTCATCGAAGCCGCCGCAGGGGGCGCCGCCGATGGCCTCAAGCTCTGCCTCAACGTCGGCGCGATGTTGCTCGCCTTCATCGCGCTGATCTCGCTGGCGAACGGAATTCTCGGCCTGGTCGGCGGCTGGGTCGGCAGGCCCGGCATCACCGCCGAGTCGATCCTCGGCGTCGCGATGGCGCCGGTCGCCTGGCTGCTCGGCGTGCCGTGGGCCGAGGCGACTGAGGTCGGCACGCTGCTCGGCGTCAAGACGGTGGTCAACGAGTTCGTCGCCTACCTGCAACTCGCGGGTCGGCTCGCGTCCGACCAGCCGCTCAGCGAGCGCGCGACCATCATCTCGACCTACGCCCTTTGCGGTTTCGCGAACTTCTCCAGCATCGGCATCCAGATCGGCGGCATCGGCGGCATCGCCCCGCAACGCTCGCGCGAGCTCGCCGAGCTCGGTCTGCGTGCCATGATCGGCGGCACCCTGGGCGCGTTCATGACCGCCGCCCTGGCCGGCGTGCTGATCTAGCCGTCGGCCCGCGCCACGCGCATGCCGCGAATCAACGGAGAAGTTGGATGAATCCGTGGGACCGCGGCGCGATTCCTCTTGACGCAGCGTGTCATCGTTCCCACATTGCCCGGCGGCGCGTCTGACTTGGCGCGTCTCCCGAGCACGGAGGTTCACGATGAGCGACAACTTCTACACCGACAATGCGGATCTCCGCTTCCACATCGAGAAGCGCATCGACTGGAAGACCATGTACGACCTGGTCGAGTACGGTGCCTCCGCCGAGGACAAGCCCGAGACCGTCGCCGACGCGCGCGAGATCTACGAGGACGTCCTCAAGGAGCTCGGCAAGTTCTGCGCGAAGTCCGTGGCCCCTGTGGCGCGCACCATCGACGGCGAGTCGACCGAGCTCGTCGACGGCGTCGTCAAGGAGTCGCCCGCCTTCGCCAAGGTCTTCAAGTCGCTGAAGAAGCTGCAGGTCTACGGGCTGCCCGTGCCGCGTGAGCTCGGCGGCCTCAACGCCCCGGCGATCGTCTACATGGCGGCGTCCGAGGTGATGGCCCGCGCCGACGTCTCGTGCATGACGCACTTCGGCTTCCACACCGGCGTGCCGATGTCGCTCATCACCTACGCGCTGCGCGACCCGCGCACCGTGGTGCAGGGCGGTCGCCTGATGAGCACCCCCTACGATCGCGAGATCGAGGACATGATCACCGGCAAGGAGTGGGGCTGCATGGTCCTGACCGAGCCCGGCGCCGGCTCGGATCTCGGCGTGATCCGCACCACCGCCGTGCCCGGCGAGGGCGAGACCTGGCTGCTCAACGGCGAGAAGATCTTCATCACCTCGGGGCACGGCAAGTACCAACTCGTGCTCGCGCGCACCGAAGATCCGGACAAGGTCCCGGGCCTGAAGGGGCTCTCGCTCTTCCTGGTCGACCAGTGGATCGTCGAGGGCGGCGAGCGCAAGGACAACGTCCGCATCGGCAAGGTCGAGCACAAGATCGGCCACCACGGCTCGCCCACCTGCTCGCTGATTTACGAGAACAGCGTCGGCAAGCTGATCGGCAAGCGCGGCGAAGGCTTCGAGCTGATGCTGGTGATGATGAACTTCGCCCGCATCGCCGTCGGCTTCGAGGGTCTGGGCATCATGGAGGCCGCGACCCGGTTGGCGAAGGGCTACGCCGCCGAGCGCATCACCATGGGCAAGAGCATCGACCGCCACGAGATGGTCGCCGACTTCCTCGAGGACATGGACCTCTGGACCCGCGGTGTCCGCTCGCTGCTCTTCCGTTCGGCCCAGCTGACCGAGCAGAGCCAGCGCTACGAGCAGCTGCTCAAGTTCGACCCGCCGAGCGACGAGGAGGCGCGCGCCAAGCTCGAGCGCAAGGTCAAGCGGCTCAAGCGCGAGGCCCGCAACCTGACGCCGCTGTGCAAGTACGCCGGCAGCGAGAAGGCCGTCGATCTGGCCCGCCTCTCGATGCAGATCCTCGGCGGCGCCGGCTACACCACCGAATGGGACGCCGAGAAGCTGCTGCGTGACGCGCTGGTGTTGCCGATCTACGAGGGCACGAGCCAGATTCAGTCGCTGATGGCGCTGAAGGATCAGCTCATGGCGGCGCTGCAGAACCCGCAGAAGTTCCTCAGCAAGGTCGCGCGGGCCAACGTGAACCGCCTGACCGCCAAGGAGCCGCTCGAGCGGATGCTCAGCAAGATGTACGCGCACAAATACTCGGCGCTGCAGACCATCCTCGTCCGCATCGCGAGCAAGAAGTTCAAGAAGACGCGGGTGATGCCGGTGGGTGAGTGGACCGACGCGCTGTTCTCGCAGTGGGATCCGAAGCTCGACTTCGCGCCCGGCCTGCTGCACGCCGAGCGCCTCGCGAAGATCCTGATCGACGTCGAGATCTCGCGCAGCCTGGTCGACGACGCCGAGGCCTACCCCGAGCGCCGCTGGATCGCCGAGCGCTTCATGGCGCGCGCCGACCGCCGCTGCCGTGCCCTGCTCGTCGAGATCGAGGAGCACGGTGACGAGCTGCTTGCCGACCTCGCCGCCCTCAACGCAGAGGACGAGGCCTCGCCGGCCGCCGCCGCCTAATCGCGCGTCCGAGCCCGAAGCGCCGACGCCCCGGCTCCGATCGCGCGATCGGGGCCGGGGCGTCGCTACTCACAGTCGATGGTCAGCGGCGCTGCCGTGCCCGGCGAGGGCCAGCCGTCGACCTGGCAATCGCCGTCGAGGTCGACGGGCCGCTCGATCGAGTCGGTGCTGCAGCCCTCGGTCGCCGTCGCCGGCCACTTCACCACGCCGCAGCCCTCGAAGTTGCCGTTGGCCTTGTCCTTGTTGGTGGCTTCGTCGGCGAAATGGTCGAAACGGACGATGACCCGGTCGCCGTTGACGTCGTTGAGTTCGAGGATGCGCTGGTTGCCCGGGAACTCCTCGGAGCCGGTCCAGCCCTGACCCTCGCTGCCCCAGGTGAACTTGTAGGCCAGGCGGACGCCGGCGCCATCGGGCGCGGTCGCGCGATCCCACCACGGCGCCACGAACGCGTAGGTCCAGATGCCGTCGCCCGCCTTGGCGTCGCCGCCGGTGCCGTCGTCGGACATCCGCACCTTGTTGGGCACCCAGTTGCCGAGCTGCTGGTTCAATGCGTCGATTTGCGCCTCGCTGAGGCAAGCCGTCGTGCGCCCCTCGCCGCAGCGCGGCGTGTCCTTGTGGACCCCGCCGGTGACGAACATCGTCGACTTGGCCTTGTCGTCGGCCCAGAGGAAGGGGTTGAGCGTCTCGCAGTTGCCGTTCAGCGCGTTCTTGGAGAGGCGGACCTGCAGCACGACGCGGATCTGGTCCGGTACGTAGCAGGCCTTGAACTGGAAGCTGCCTGCCGCCGCGTCGAGCAGCGCCTGCATCGGGGCGCCGCTGCCGTCGGGCTGGCCGTCGCCGTCGGCATCGACGCCGGTGGCCGCGGCGAAGGCGTCGTCGAGTTGGTGGGCGTCGTCGGCGAAGGGGCGGAAGGGCAGGCCGGCTGCGGGCGTCGCCGCCGCCGTGACCCGCGCCACCGCGTTGCCGACCGCGACCAGGGCGGCTTCGCCGGCGCGGATGCGGGTGTCCAGGTCGATCAGCGTCTCGACCAGCGAACCTGGCGAGATCGAGCCGAGGCTGCGGCCCTCCAGGCGTGCGCGCGCCAGCACGAGCAGCGCGAGCGTCGTGCTCGCGTCGCCGAGCTCCAGCGCGCCCGGAGAGATCAGCGCGAGATCGATGACGCGCTCGGGATCGAGCACCGAAGCCTGCGCCGGCAACTCGGGCACCACCGCCAGCGCCCCGCGACCGGCCACGCCGCCCGCGAGCACGGCGCCCGCGAGGGTGGAGATGCCGTCGGTGCTGACGCGGAAGCGACCGTCGGCCCCGACCTTGCCGTCGGCGACCTCGGCGGCACCGACGTACAGTCGCAGCGTCGCGCCGGTCAGCGTCGGGGCGCTGCCGTCGAGGTGCACCGGCGCCGGATCCGGCATCCGCGCGTGGCCCTTGCGCGTCAACTCGGTGAGCAGCAGGCCGTCGAGCGAGCAGGCGGGCAGGGCGGCGGCGAGGGCAGCGGCGGTGAGCGCGCGGGCGAGGGTGCGGGGCGCGGGCATGGTTCCTCCGGGGCGCGG
The DNA here is from genome assembly GCA_041163625.1 of Pseudomonadota bacterium. Taxonomy (GTDB): domain Bacteria; phylum Myxococcota_A; class UBA9042; order UBA9042; family UBA9042; genus JACKFC01. The sequence continues at coordinate 22,290 of JBEARB010000362.1, forward strand.
TCGGCGCGCCGGAAAGGTAGCAGCGCGAGCCGCGCAAACAAAGCGCTCCTGCGCCAACTTGACGTGCCGTCTCGGTGGTCGAGAATGCCCGCGTGAAGCGCCGTCCCGCCATCGTCGCCGCCGGACTCGCCGCCGCCCTCGCGTGGCCGACGACGCTCGCCGCGGTGCCGCCGACGCGGGCTCCCACGACCGCGCGACCGGCTCGCAAGCTGCAGTTTCGGCATCTCCGGCACATCGTCCTCGATCCGGGCCACGGCGGCGAGAACAAGGGCGCGGTCGGTCACCTCGGCACCCGCGAGAAGGTCTTGACGCTCGAGCTCGCGCAGCGCTTCCGCGCGCACCTGCTCGCCCAGACCGACCTGAAGGTCACGCTCACCCGCGACGAAGACCGCGATCTCGCGCTGCGCGAGCGGCCTCGTATGGCGAACCAGTTGCAGGGCGACGTCCTCGTCAGCGTGCACTGCAACTCCAGCCCCGACGAGACCATCCGCGGCATGGAGGTCTGGTTCCTCGCCGCCGATAGCTCGCTCGAGGCTGGCCTCGCGGTCGTCCGCCGCGAGGAGGGCATCGAGGAGGACGCGCCGGCTCCGGCGCGCCGGGTCGGCGCCGACGCCATCGTGCATGCGATGCGGATGGCCGAGGCGCACGAACGCAGCGAGCTCTTCGCCCACGATCTCGCCGCCGGTCTGCGTCGTGCTCGCACCGGGATGCGCTTCCGTGGCGTGCGTCAGGCGCGCTTCGGCGTGCTGAAGGAGGCGGAGATGCCGGCCGTCGTCTTCGAGGTCGGCTACATCAGCCACCCCGAGGAGGGGCGCCACCTGCTCGAAGTGCGCACCCAAGAGGCGCTCGCGCAGGGTTTGCTCTCGGGCCTCGTCGCGCTCGAGCGCCAGCTCGCCGAGCGGGCTGCGGCGGGGGGCCCGCCGTCGACCAACGCCGGCGGTCCGAATCAGCCGGCCGCGCCGCGCCCCGCGCCGACCAAGCCGGCGGCGTCGAGCACCGCCGCGACCAGCGCCTCTGACAGGCGGTCGAGCGCGCCGCCGCCCTCGCCGCCGTCGAGCCGAACGCGCGCGACGCCGTCCGGGCCGCGCAGCGCGCCGCAGCGACGGCCCACGCCGTAGTCCCGCATATCGTTGCTGAACACCCAATCCGCGCCGCTGCGCTCGGCCAGCGCGCGGCTCGCCTCGACGTGGGCGGCCTCGTCGGCACCGGACAACAGCTTGAAGCCGAGCAGGCGGGCCTCGGGAAGGACCTCGCGCACGCCGTCGATGACCTTGGCGGTGGCGTCGAGCGCGAGCGTCAGCGCCGGCGCGTCGGGATCGACGTCGCGGCGCAGGCGGCTGCCGAGTTTGCCGGCGACGCGGCGCGGCGCGTAGTCGGCGACGGCCATCGCGCACGCGACCAGCGCCGGTCGCGACTGGGCCAGGACACGCCGCAGCGTCGCGTCGGCGTCGGCTGCGCTCTGGATCGGGTGCAGCGTGAGCGTGCCGCCGCCAGCGGCGAGCGCCGCGGCCCGCGCCTGCGCTCGTGCCTGCACCGCCGCGAGCGCCTCGGTCCAATCGGGCGCGAGCAGCGAGACGCCCAAGCCCAGCTGGCCGGGTCGCTGGGCGCCGGGGCCGTACACGTAGTCGACGTCGAAGCCGCGGCAAAGCAGGGCCTCGGCCATGGCCGCAGGCAGCGAGCCGGTCGCGACGTTGCTCAAGTAGCGGACATCGTCGACGGGCTCACGGGTGCCGCCGGCGGTCAGCAGCACACGCGAACGACTCACGCGCCCCCCGGACGCACCAACGCCCACCAGACCACGGCCGCGAGCACGATGCGATAGACGCCAAAGGGCACGAGGCCCTTGGCGACGATGACCCGCAAGAAGACCGCGATGCTGGCCCAGCCGACCAGGAACGACGCCAGCAGGCCGACGCCGATGGCCGTGGCGCCCAAGCCCTCCACCAGCACGTGCCACTCCTTGAGCAGCTCGTAGGCGGTGGCGGCACCGAGGACCGGGATCGCCAGCAAGAAGCTGAAATCGGCGGCGACGCGCGGGGTCATTCCGGCGACGAGACCGCCGAGGATGGTCGACATCGAGCGCGACGTGCCCGGCACCAGCGCCAGGCATTGCCAGAGCCCGACCTGCAGCGCCTGCTTCCAGCCGATCTCGTCGATCTCGCGGATCGTCGCGCTGGCTTCCGCGCGGCTGCGCATCCGGTCGGCGACGATCATCGCCACGCCGCCGACCGCGAGGGCGACGGCGACGGGCGCGGTGCCGAAGAGCACGGCCTTGATCGCCTTGCGCGCGAGCAGCCCGACGATCACCACCGGCACGAACGCTACCGCCAGGTTGACGACGAGACGCATGCCGTGGGCTTGCTCGAGCACGTCTTCGGCGAGTAGCCCGCCGAGACGTCGTCGCAGCAGGGGCGCGTAGTAGAGCACGGCGGCGAACCACGCGCCGGCCTGGATGACGATGTCGAAGGCGTCGATGGCGGCCTTCTGCGCTTCGGTGTCGCCGAGGCCGAGGAACGCACCCGTCAAGATCAGGTGACCCGTCGAGCTGACCGGCACGAACTCGGTCAGACCTTCCACGATGCCCAGAATCAGCGCTTCCCACGTCGTCATGCCGCGCGGTCTAGCCGATAGATTGGACCACCGCAAGCGGCCGGGCCATGCTCGCGGCCGTGGCCAACCTCTCCGCCAGCCTTCGCCTCTCCGCCTTGTTGCTCGCCGGCAGCGCCGGACTCTCGCGCGTGCTCGGCTACGGCCGCGACCTGCTGATCAACGCCACCTTCGGCGCGAGCGGCGAGACCGACATCTACCGAGCCAGCTTCGTCGTCCCGGACATGCTGAACTACCTGCTCGCCGGCGGCGCGCTCACTGTCAGCCTGCTGCCGCAGATGAGCCGTCTCTACGCGCGATTGGACGCCGAGGCGGGCGAGGAGGTCGGTCGCCACGACGCCATCGATGCGCTCTTCTCGCGCATCGCTTCGGCGTTGCTCGGGGCGGGGCTGCTCCTGGTCGCGAGCGCCGAGGTCTTCACCGAGCCGCTGGTGCAGCTTTGGGTCGATGGCTTCGACGCCGTCGGGGTCGAAGCGACCGCGCGCCTGACGCGCATCGTCTTGCCGGCGCAGCTCTTCTTCCTCTTCGGCGGGCTGCTGCAAGCGACCCTGATCGCCCGGCAGCGCTTCGCCGCCCTGGCGTTGACCCCGCTCTTCTACAACGGCGGCATCATCGTCGGCGGCATCGTCGGCGCCTGGACCGGCGAGATCGAGGGTTTCTCGTGGGGCGCGCTGGTGGGCGCAGCCGTCGGCGCGCTCGCCGTGCCGCTCTACTACGCCCGCGACGCCGTGCGCTTCCGCCCGACCTGGCCGCGGCTGGACGCCGACGTCCGCGCGTTCCTGTGGACTGCGCTGCCGCTGATGGTGGGCGTGAGTCTGACGACGGTCGACGAGTGGCTGGGCGTGCGCTTCGGTAGCCGCCTCGGCGAAGGCGCAATCTCCTGGCTCGGCAGCGCGCGTCGCCTGGTGTTGGTGCCAATCGGGCTGGTCGGCACGGCCGCTGGTCAAGCGACCGGCGCCTACGTCGCGCGCCTGTACGCCGAGGGTAAGCGCGACGAGCTCGCCGAGCTGCTCGGGCGCGCGCTCGGCGGCGTGCTCGGTCTCTCGCTGCTGCTGAGCGGCTTCGCCATCGCCGCGGCCGAGCCCATCGTCGGCTTGCTCTTCGAGCACGGACGCTTCCATCGCGCCGATACGGTCGCCACCGCCGCGGTCCTGCAGCCGCTCGCGCTCGGCATCGGCGCCTGGGGTCTGCACTCGGTGGCGGCGCGCTCGCTCTACGGCGTCGGCGACACCTGGCGCCCGATGATCGCGAGCAGCGTGGTGACCCTGGCGTCGCTGCCGGTCTACGCGGCCGGCGTCGAGCACGACGGCCTGCGCGGCTTGGCGCTCGCCGGCGTCGTGGGCATGTCGGCCCAAGCGGTGGTGTTGTGCGTCTTGGTCGGGCGTCGTCTCGGCGCCCGTTCGGCACCGCTGCGCGACGCGCTGCTGCGCGGCGTGCCGGTGGCGGCGCTCTCGGGCGGCGCGGCGATGGGGGCGATGTGGACGACGACGTCGACACTCCCGACGGCGTGGGTGGACCCGACCGCGGGTGCGGCAGCGCTGGCCTATGGCGTGCAGCTCGCCGCGGCGGGGGGCGGCTGGCTGGCGGTGGTCCTGGCGCTCGGGCCGGCGCTGGGGTTGCCCGGCGCCGAGGTCGTGGTGCGTCGTCTGCGGGGCGTGGCCGGACGGCTTCGCCGTGCTACGCTGCGGCGGCGATGAGGTGTTCGATGCGTCCGCTCCTGTTGCTCTTGTTGCTCTCGTTCGCGCTGACGGCCTGCGGCGGCACCGCTGCGCAGCGTCGCTCTGACGTCGATGACGCGGCTTCCGGCGCCGCCGCCGCGACGCCGGACGAGGCCGACGCCGATCCGCCGCCGAAGGTGCCGCCGGCGCCGGCGGCCTCGGCCTTCCCGAACCTGCCGCCGCCACCGGAGACGCCGACGCCGCCGCTCGACGGGGACGTGCGCGCCTCCTTGCTCTCCTGGCAGAACGAGCTCGGCAACGCCGCCCGCCGTGACCGTGAGCTCGAGGGCTTGGTGCGCGGCTACCTCATGATCGCCCGCCAGATCTTCGTGCATTTCCGCGGCGCCCGCACCGGTCCTGGCGAACAGGGCGACTACGACCCGATGCCCAGCTGGCGCTTCCAGGCGCGCACGGCCCCGCAGCTGCTGGCGCTCTCGGCGCGCGCGGCGATGCTCTCCGAGTCGCTCGGGCGCTTCCGCGAATCGGTCGGTGCCTCCGAGGTCCGCGTCGATCTCGGCGAGCGCAGCGGCCTGCCGATCGAGGCCACGCCGGACGGCGGGACGCGTCGCTCTCGCCGTGAGCCCGAGCGCGATCGCGCCGCGATGATCGCGCTCTACCAGGCCCTCTGCGCCTGCGTGCGCGAAGACGCCTGGCACCGCGCGCAGCACGGGGCAGGGCTGATCCGGCGGCAACGTGCCGGCCACGGGGGGCTCGAGCGCGCCGAGCGCGGCGAGATGATGCGGCGCGAGGTGGCGATGCTGCGCACGACGATGCGCTGCACCTCCCTGGCGGGGCGCCGCCGACCGATGCGAGACGATTGATGCCCGAGCTGCCCGAGGTCGAGACCGTCCGCGCCTACCTCGCCCCTCGACTGCAAGACGCCCGGATCGACGCGCTCACGCTGCGTCGGCCCGATCTGCGCTGGCCGATGCCGACCGCGGCGCTCTCTCACGTCCGCGGCGCGCGCTTTGGGGCCGTCCGCCGGCGCGGCAAGTACCTCGTGCTCGAGCTCGCCGAGCGTGCCGACGACGCGCCGGCCGCGCTCTTGGTCCATCTCGGCATGAGCGGACGGCTCTTCTTCGACGACGCCGACGGCGCGGCCGACGCGCCCTACCTCCGCCACGAGCATTGGCGGATGTCGCTCCAGACGCCCGCGGGTCCGGCGGCGCTGCGCTACGAGGACGCGCGGCGTTTCGGTGTGCTCGACGTGCTGCCCACGCTGGACGGCGGCCACCGCCTCCTGGACGGACTCGGCATCGAGCCGCTGCAGGACGGTTTCGACGGCGCCTGGATCCACACGCAGAGCCGCGGCCTGCGGACGAGCGTCAAGGTCTTTTTGATGGACGCGCGACGCCTGGTCGGCGTCGGCAACATCTACGCGAGCGAGGCGTGCTGGCGTGCCGAGGTCAATCCGCTCGGTGCCGCGGGCAAGCTCTCGCGGGCCGCCTGCGACCGCCTGGCCGAAGGGGTTCGGTCGGTGCTCGGGGACGCCATCGCCGACGGCGGCACGAGCCTGCGGGACTTCGTGCGCGGCGACCGCAATCCTGGGTATTTCCAGCAGCGCCTCGACGTCTACGACCGGGCCGGCGAGCCGTGTCGGCGCTGTGGCCCGGATGTGCCGATCGAGCGCCGCGAGCAACAGGGTCGCTCGACCTATCGCTGCCCACGCTGCCAGCGGCGACCCGCCGCCGGCTGAAGCCGCCGGGGGCGAACGCGCCGACGGGGCTCAGTTGCCGCGCTTCATCCGCTTGTCGTAGGCCTGATTGCTGGTGCCGGCCGATCCGGCCGATGTGCTGTGCGCCGCGTTGCCGATGGCCGACGCGCGAACTGCGGCCGCGTCGAGCTTTCCGGTCGCGGCACGCTCGAGGTCCCGCCAGGCACTCGGTCGCAGCACCCCGGTGTGGCTGGCCGCCGCCACGAGCGCGACGACGAAGAAGACCGGCGGGAACCAGCGGCGACCGGCGTGGCGATAGAAGTAGATCGTGAGCAGGA
>JBEARB010000363.1:0-13506 GCA_041163625.1 Pseudomonadota bacterium
GCAGAGCGGCGGCAGCGCGGTGTGGGTCGAAGGCCCGGTCGAGGTCACGGTGACCGGCGGGCGCTTCGCGTACCGCATCGGCACGACCAAGCCGCTGACCGCGGCGGTCTTCGCGGCGCTGCCGCAGGCGTGGATGGGCGTCGCGGTGGCGAACGACCCCGAGCTGCCGCGGCAGGCGCTCGCGTCGGTGCCCTACGCGCTGCACGCGGCGAGCGCCGAGAGCCTCGGCTGCAAGGATTGCGTCGGCGCGCAGGCGGCGGGCTTTGCCTACGCCGGCTCGGCGACCAAGGGCGGCCCGGCGTCGGATCTGGCGTGTACGGGCTGCGTCTCGGTGGCCGAACTCGCCTTCGACGGCGACGTGGACCTCGGTGGCAACAGCCTCAAGGCCAAGAACGGCACCTTCTCCGGCGACGTCGCGGCCAAGTCGGTCACGGCGACCGAATTCGTCGGCGACGGCAGCAAGCTGACGGGCATCAAGACGCCGGCGGGCAGCTGCAGCAAGGCCGGCGAGGTCGTCAAGGGCATCAAGGCAGACGGCACGCTCGAGTGCGTCTCGTTCAGCGGCAGCCTGCCGGGCGACGGCATCGCGGCGGTCAGCAACGGCGTCATCAGCAACGTCTTCACCGATCTCTTCAGCTCGCCGACCAAGGATTTCGGCATCCCCGACAACACCGGCGCGACGGCGACGAGCAACATCGACGTCCCGGACGTCGGCTTGGTCCGCGACCTGAAGATCCGCGTCAAGCTCGGCAACACCGACCTCTCGACGGTGTCGATCAAGGTGCTGCCGCCAGACGACAAGGGCACCGGCTGGACGCTCTGCGACCCCTGCGGCGACGTCGACGCCAAGTCCTTCGACAAGACCTACGACCTCAAGACGCTGCCCAAGGTCGGCAATCCGGCGGATTGGCTCGGCAAGAACGCCAAGGGGCTGTGGACGCTGAAGGTGCTCGACGCTTCGTTCTGCATCCCGCAGAAGCCGGGCAACGCCGGCATCTGCGATATCGCCAACAAGTCCGACGGCAAGGTCGCGGATTGGTCGGTGCAGATCGAGACGCTCTCGAACAAGAAGCTGCACGACCCGAACGGGCACCTCTTCGCTCGCAAGGTTGCGACCAATGCCGACGCGCTCGAAGACGGCAAGTCGATCTCGGTGGACACCAAGGTTGCCGACGCCTCGGTCGTCGCGCAGGCGTGGGTCTACGACAAGGACAAGAAGTTCTGGCTGCCCGCGCAGACCGGCGTCGACTCGGTCGGGGCTTGCCAGAGCTGCGGCAGCGGCAAGGACGGCGACTACCTCGCCACCAGCAACAAGAACCTCACCGGCGGCACCTACGAGTTCAAGTCGTTCGTCATCCAGAAGGGCGTCACGGTCCGGGTGACCGGCTCGTCTGCGCTGATTCTCAAGGTGCAGGGCAATGTCCAGATCGACGGCGTGCTCGACCTGAGCGGCTACCAGGGCCAGGACATCAACTCCTGCTGCGGCAGCACCAGCGGTGGCCAGGCTGGCCCCGGCGGCAGCAACGGCGGCGGTGGACCCTACGGCAGCAGCGGCAGCAAGGGCGGTGGCTCGGGCGGTGGTAGCGGCGGCTGTGGCTCCGGCTACGGCTCCGGCGGCGGTGGCGGTGGCTACGGCACGGGCGGTGGGACCGGCACCACCACGAACTGGTCCTGCGGCCCGGGCGGTGCCGGTGGCGGCACCTACGGCGACGCCCTGCTCGGCAGCTTCCTCGGCGGCAGCGGCGGCGGCGGCGGTGGCTACGGCGGCGCGGCCAACTCGTCCGGCGGTGGCGGTGGCGGCGGCGGCGGCGCTGTGCGCATCGACGCGGCCGCGATCGCGATCGGCGCGTCCGGCAAGATCTCCGCCAACGGTGGCCGCGGCGGCAACGTCACCAGCGACCGTGACGGCGGCGGCGGCGGCGGCGGCTCGGGCGGCGCGATCTGGCTGCGCGGCGGCAAGGTCACGATCTCCGGAGCGGTCGAGGCCGTCGGCGGCGACAGCGGCAAGAGCGACAAGCAGAGTGGCTACGGCGGCGACGGCGGCAAGGGCGGCAACGGCCGCATCCGCATCGACGCGCCGGGCACGGTGGTCGGCAACTCCACGCCCGCCTTCGTCAAGGGCGACGCGAGCGACCTCGGCACGCTGCTGAATCGCTTCGTGCTCAAGCAGACCTCGCCCGGCGTCGTCGAGCTGCAGAACACCTCGGGCCAAACCCACTCGGTCCGTCTGGTGGTGACGTACTAGCGGCATCGTTCCCGCGGACCGCGACAGGCGGCTGTGGCTCTGCTAGCCTCCCGGCGCCTTGCCGGGGAGGTGGCCGTGCACATCCCGATTTCTCGTCGATTCTCCAGGAACCTCGTGGCGTTGTCCGCGATTGTCGGGGCCGCGTCGCCGGCTGTGGCGGGCACCGTGGCCGCCGGTCGCGCAGCGTCCGTCCAGCCGCCGAGCGACCCCGCGCACCTCGCGGCGCAGTCCGCGATCGCCGTGTTGCGTCGTCGTGCCCCGCGCCTGCAAGTGCAATGGCAACGCGATGGACGTCTGCCGGCGCTGTTGACCGGGCTCGCCGTTCCGACCCAAGGGCTTGGCGCGGACGCCCAGCCCGACGCCGACGCGCTCGCGCGCGCACGTGGCTTCTTGCTCGCGCATCCGGCGCTGGTCGGGGGCGCCGTCGACGCCTTGGCTGCGCTGCCGGTCTCGCGCAGCGCGAGGCGGACCGTCGTCCGCTTCGAGGCGCGGCCGGGCGACGTGCCACTGCTCGACCGCACGCTGAGCGTCACGCTCGACGCCGAAGGTCGGGTGCTGCACTTCGTCTCGGATCTGCCGCCACTTGCGGCCGTGCCCGCAGGCTCGGTCGCCGCTGATGCCGCGACCGCGGCGGCCCGCGCAGTGCCGCGTCTCGGTCGTGCGCTGCTCTCCACGCCGACGCCGGCGCTCTGGCAACCAGCCGGTCGGATGCTCCGCGTTTGGCGGATCGACGCCGTCGTCGTGGCGGGCGCTTCGCACCTGCGCGTCCTGGTCGACGCGGCCACCGGTGAGGTCGTGCACCTCGAAGAGCAGGTGCGGCCATGAAGGCATTGGGATCGTTCCGGCGCCGGATGGCGCGCACGCTCGGCTCCGCCGGCTTGGTGCTCTTCGCGGCGACAGGCTGCGGCGGCACGGAGGGCGGCTCGGTGGCCACCGAGACCGACAGCGGCACGAACGCTCAGGACGTTGCCGTCGACGCCGCGGACGCGAGCGGAGCAGACGTCACCCCGCGCGGTCTGGTCTACCTGCACGACCCCGAGACCGACCAGGGCCAGACCACCGAGGTCACGCTGGTCGCGCCGACCGACCCGGGAGGGATGCTGCTCGGGCCCTACGCCGACGTGAAGAACTGCCTGAACGAGCTCGGCGGCGAAGAGATTCGGCAATCGGGCCAGAAGGTCGGGGCGTTCTGCAAGGAAGTCCACACGGCCAAGCGCGGCGCAGACGGCACGTGGCTGCACGTGAAGCCGCCGACGGACGCGTCCGATCCGAACGATGCCTTCGCCGAAGTGCAGATGTACCACCACGTCCACGAGGCGCACGGCTACTTCAAGGGCCGCTTCGGACTGACGGACCTCGACTATCCGCTCGACGCGCTGGTCAATGTGAACCTGTACATCGAGCCCGATATCGCCGTGCTGATCGGCGCGACGCCGGGCTGGCAGGGCTACCCCAACGCCGCGTTCGTGCCCAAGGAGGGCTTCGCGGCCTTCAAGCTGCCGCCGCGTGAGGCCGGGGCCATCATCTTCGGCCAATATGGTCCGACCGACCTCTCGTACGACGCCAGCGTCATCTACCATGAGTACACGCACGCGATGATCGGCACGACCCGCCTGGCTTCGCTGCTGCCCGATGTCTACGGCCTGGATCATATGCCCGGCGCGATGAACGAGGGATTCGCCGACTACTTCGCCGCCACGATGACCAACCACCCGGTCATCGGTGCCTACGGCATCGCTTTCGCGGGCCCACACATGGTGCGTGACCTCTCGGTCATTCGGCGCTGCCCCGACGACCTGACCGGGGAGTCGCACGCTGACGGGCGTGTGCTCTCGTCGGCGCTCTGGCGCATCCGCGCGCAGGTCGGCGCGGACCGGGCCGACGGCGTGATCCTGCGCGCGCTGCAGGCGTTCACCAAGGCGACCAACATGACGGCCGCGGCCAAGCTGATGGTCTCCGAGGCCGAGGCCGAAGACGCCAACATGGCCGCGACCTTCGCCAAGATCCTGAAGGAGCACGGCGTCGACGGCTGCGAGCGGATCAAGGAGTGGAAGGCCTGGAAGGTCGAAGACACGCCCGACAAGGTCGCCTACACCATGATGGGCAAGCAGGAATTCGGCGGTAACGCGGCCTTCCCGGACGGCGTGCCCGGCCACCTGCAGTTCTACGTCTCGCTCCCCTCGACGACCAAAGCCGTCACGCTGCGCTGGCAGGCCGAGGCGCACGGTTTCTTCAGCCAGCCGGCGACCGCGATCGCCGTGAATCCGGCGCAGCCGCCGACGGTGAACTTCGTCGACACGAGCATCTCCGCTCGGGCCGTGCTGCCGATGTCGCCCGATCCCGACAGCATCGAGTGGCAGTCGCTCACGCTCGCCGGCAAGTGCATCGGCGGCCACGGCGGCAAGCTCTTCGTGCTGCCGCTGAACCAAGGCCAGAACAGCGCCCGCGTCACGCGGATGGAAGTCGTCGTCCACAAGTCGATGCCGAGCGGTCCGAACCTGCGCTCGTGCGAGTAGGAGGTCCCGTGCGCAACCGTGCGAAGCCGAGCCGCCACCTACCCTTCGGCGATCGGCAGGAGGCGCCCTTCTACGGCAAGGACATCCTCGGCGTCGGGCAATTCCGCCGCGCGGATCTGCACTACGTCTTCGGCGTCGCGCACGAGATGCGCGAGATGGTTGCCCGCGTCGGCTCGTTCGACCTGCTCAAGGGCAAGATCCTCGCCAACCTCTTCTACGAGCCCTCCACGCGCACGATGTCGAGCTTCACCGCCGCGATGGAGCGGCTCGGGGGCTCGGTGATCCCGATCTCGGAGGTGCACTACTCCTCGGTCGCCAAGGGCGAGAGTCTCCCCGATACCGTGCGCACGCTCGAATGCTACGCCGACGTCATCGTGCTGCGGCATCCGCAGCTGGGTGCTGCCGCCGAGGCTGCCCGCTACGCCCGCAAGCCCGTGATCAACGCCGGCGACGGGCCCGGCGAGCACCCGACGCAGGCGCTGCTCGACCTGTTCACCATCCACGAGGAGCTCGGCGGCATCGACGGCCTCACCGTCACCATGCTCGGCGACCTTCGCTACGGCCGCACGGTGCACTCCTTGGCGCGCCTGCTCACTTGCTACGACGTACAGATGCGCTTCGTCAGCCCTGACTCGCTGCGCCTGCCCGACAAGGTGCGCGCCGAGCTCGACGCCGCCGGCGCCCGCTACGAAGAGACCAGCGCGCTCGAGGACGTGATCGGCAGCTCGGACGTGCTCTACGTCACCCGCGTGCAGAAGGAGCGCTTCGATGACCTCGCCCACTACGAAGCGGTGAAGGACGCGTACGTGATCACCCGCGACACGATGGCGCGCGCCAAGCCGACGATGGTGCTGATGCACCCGCTGCCGCGCGTCGGCGAGATCGCGATGGAGGTCGACGACGACCCCCGCGCGGCCTACTTCCGGCAGATGGAGTACGGCCTCTACGTGCGCATGGCCCTGCTCGCCATGGTGTTGGGGAAGGCATGAGCCGCACGATCACCGGCTTGGCGGCCATCGCCGAGCGCGCCGCCACGCTCCGGACACCGCTCGTGCTCGGCATCGATCCGCCGCTCGAGGACGCGCGTGACGCTGCCGCGCTCGCCGACGCCATCGACGCGCTGATGACGGCGACCGCCCCGTTCGTCGCGGCGATCAAGCCCAACGCCGCGTTCTTCGAGGCTCGCGGCGCCGACGGGCTCGCCTTGCTCGAGCGCACCTGCGCCCGCGCGCGTGCGCTAGAACTGCCGGTCGTGCTCGACGTCAAGCGCGGGGATATCGCCAGCACCGCGGCCGCGTACGCCGTCGCGGCGCGCGAGGTCGGCGCCGACGTCGTCACGCTCAACGCGTGGATGGGTACCGACGCCGTGCAGCCTTTCCTCGACGCCGGTCTGGACGCGTTCGTCCTCGCCCGCACCTCGAACCCGAGCGCGCCGGCCGTCCAGGCGTTGCCGTGCGTCGGACGCGACGGTGGGCAGCGCAGCGTCTGGCAAGAACTCGTCCGACAATGGCGGGACCACCCCGCCGCGGATCGCGTCGGCTTCGTGGTGGGCGCCACCGTCCCGGCGGCGGTCGCCGATGCACACCGGCTCGCCCCGGACGCGTGGCTGCTGTGCCCGGGCGTCGGCGCCCAGGGCGGTGACCTCGCGGCGACGCTGCGAGGTGCTCCGGGCCGGGCGCTCCTGCCCGTCTCGCGCGCGCTGTGGCAGGCCGAAGATCCTGCGGCGGCGGCCCGGACGCTGCGCGATCAGGCGCTCGATGCGCGGGCCGATCCGGCGTCGGAGGCCGCGTCGGCGACGGGGCAGGGCGGGACCGATGCGCACGGCGCTCTGGCCGACGCGCTCTTCGACTGCGGCGCTGTTCGATTCGGCCGGTTCACGCTGAAATCCGGTCTCAGCTCGCCGATCTACCTCGACCTGCGCACGCTCTGCGGTCATCCCCGCGTGCTCGACGCCGCCGCGCGTGCGCTCTCCGGCGCGCTCGCGACCCTGGAATGCGAGCGAATCGCCGCGCTGCCGATGGCCGGCTTGCCGATCGGGACGGCGCTCTCGCTGGTCTCGGGCGTGCCGCTCTGCTTCCCCCGCAAGGAGCGCAAGGGGCACGGCACCGGCAGCGCGGTCGAGGGGCCGTACCATCCCGGCGAGCGCGTCGTACTCGTCGACGACCTCGCGACCCGCGGCACGAGCGCGCTCGACCTGCTGCCCTCGATCGAGGAGGCGGGTCTGCAGGCGACGGCGCTGCTCGTCTTGGTCGATCGCGGCTCGGGCGCGGGCGCACGCCTCGCCGAACGCGGCATCGCACTTCGCGCGGTCTTCACCTTGCCCGAGCTGCTGGACCGCTGGCAGTCCACGCAGCGCATCGACGCCGACGAACGCGCGAGCGTCGACGCCTTCCTCGCCGCGACGCAGGGCCGCTGATGGCCTCGCTGCTGCCCTGGCCGCTGCTGCGGGTGTTGCTCTTCCGGCTCGATCCCGAGCGTGCGCACGGGATCGCCCTCGCCGGACTCGAGACCCTCGGGCGCTCGAGCATCGGTCGTTCGCTGCTGCGCCTCGGCTTCGGCGCGCCCGTCGACGATCCCGTCGAGTGCATGGGGCTGCGCTTCCCCAACCGCGTCGGCTTGGCGGCCGGCTGGGACAAGGACGCGCGTGCTTGGCCCGGGCTCGCGCTGATGGGCTTCGGTCACGTCGAGGTCGGCACCATCACCCCGCGACCGCAGCCCGGCAATCCGCGCCCGCGCGTCTTCCGATTACCCGAGGACGAGGGGATCATCAACCGCATGGGGTTCCCGGGGCAGGGGATGGCCGCCGCGCTGCCGCGTCTCGAGGGGCCGGGCCGCGACCGTGTCGTGCTCGGCTGCAACCTCGGCCGCAACAAGGCCACCTCGAACGAGGACGCCGCCGCCGATTACGTCGCCGTACTCGAGGCGCTCGGGCCGCGCTGCGACTACGCCGCGGTGAACGTGAGCTCGCCGAATACCCCCGGGCTGCGGGCGCTGCAGCGCAAGGACGAGTTGGCAGCGCTTCTTCGCGCCGTCACCACGCGCCGCGACGCGCTGGTCGCCGAGCGCGGACGCCCCCTGCCGGTCGTGGTGAAGATCGCGCCGGACCTGGACGACGCCGGCATCGAAGCCGCCGTCGAAGCCGCCATCGAGGCGGGCGCGCAGGGCATCGTCGCGACCAACACGACGCTGGCGCGCGACGGCCTGCGCAGCCTGCGCCGCGAGGAATCGGGTGGGCTCTCCGGTCGACCGCTCGAAGCGCGCGCGCGCGAGGTCGTTCGGCAGGTGGTCCGCGCCGCCGACGGTCGCCTCGCCGTCATCGCGGTCGGCGGCGTGAGTTGCGGCGACGACGCCCGTGCGCGTCTCGAGCTCGGCGCCGATCTGGTGCAGCTCTATTCGGGCCTCATCTACCGCGGGCCTGGTTTGGTCGGCGAAGTCGCCCGCGCGTTGCGCGACGCGGCACGACCGTAGCGATCCCGCGCGAGAATCGGCAGGCTGGTGCCCCTGGGGACGTGCGTTCGCGCGAGCTGGTCGGAGGCAGGATGCTTCGCTCGATGTTCCGAAAGTTGATGTTCATCTTGTTGTTCTTTGCCGGATTCTCGGGCTGTGAGGCCGAGTTGGGCGCCGAAGATCCGATGCTCGTCATGTCGGGACTGGATATTCATCTACCCGATGGAGGTGCGACCCTGCTCGACGCGCCGGCCGACCCGCCGCCGCCGCCGCCGCCCCAGCCCGCCGCGAGTGTCGACGAGGCCGCGCCGACCGCCCCCGCCGTCGCCGTGCAGACGGCTCCTTTCGAGGCGCAGCGCGCCGTCCCCCTGCCGCCCGCCGACGATCCACACTTCTACGAGCGCCGCTACCACGTCGCCTGGATGCGCGTGACCATGCCCGTCCCCGACGGCAAAGGCGGCGTGCAGATGGTGCGCACCGAATTCGAGCGGCAGCTCGGCGGCGAGCACACCTGGAAGACCGTCAGCCAAGAGACGCGCACGCGCTGAGCGGGGCTCAGAGGCGCCAGGCGAAGCCGATGCGGACGCCGGCGCGGATGCTCCAGATCGCAGCCTCGGGCCCACGCGGGGCCACCCACTCGCCCATCAGCACCAACCCGGTCCACGGTAGGAAGTCCCGGACGCGGAGCGCGGAGACGCCTCCGAGTACGGCGAATCGCACGCCGTAGCGCATCGGCGCCGCCACCAACGGATTGCCCAACGCGATGGGGGCCAGCTCGAGATCGCCCACGTAGGGGCCCCAGTTCCTCCGCAGGGCGACAGGGGCGGCGAAGAGGAAGTCGACCGAGACGTCGTCGGCGCGGATATTCTCGTTGAGCAGTGCGGCGCCCCCGAGCTCGAAGCCGACGCGCAGGTTGTAGCGCTCACCCAGGCCGAAGCCGACCGAGAGGCGGCCGGCACCGCCGCCGCCGAAGCGCAGGCCGTCGCCGCGCGATCCGAAGCTGGCGAGGCCGCCGCCTTCGGCGTTGAGCGTGACCGTGTCGCGGTCGAACTGCCGACCGCGAAAATCCTCGCTCGGGCGGATGGTGAACGGGCAGTCGTCCAAGCGCGCGGCACTCGCGGCGAAGAGCCCGAGCCGTCGCGACGCGGCGAGCACCTCGGGGTGGGCGCGCAGATCGTCGCCTCGCAGGCCCTCGCGTGCGCCGATTCGCGCGCGCGTTTCCGCGAGCTCGCGCTCGAACTGCTCGCCGGCTCGGGTCCGCGCAGCCGGCGGGACGGCGCAGAACGAGAGCAGCGCGTCCGGGAGCATCGCTTCGATCTCGAAGGCGTCGATGCCCCAGC
The DNA here is from genome assembly GCA_041163625.1 of Pseudomonadota bacterium. Lineage (GTDB taxonomy): Bacteria > Myxococcota_A > UBA9042 > UBA9042 > UBA9042 > JACKFC01. The sequence continues at coordinate 9,549 of JBEARB010000363.1, forward strand.
CGCGCTGCTCGCGAAGCTCGACGATCTTGGCCAGATCGTCGCGCAAGGCGCGGGCCGCCGGCGGCTCGTCGGGCGCCTGGGCCAAGCCGACGGACGGAGCCGCCCACAGCACGCCGAGGCACGCCAGCGCGGGCAAGACCCTGCCGAGATGGCGCTCAGGGGGCATCGTTCCGATCCTGCGACGGCGCGGGCGGGCCGGGGGGCGGCGCGGTCGGCACAGTCGCCGCCGGCGGCGGGCCGCGATGGCGCGCCACGAACGGCGCGTAGTGCGTGGCCATCTTCTTGGCCTGCCGGCGGAGACCTGTGAGCGTGTCGAGCGGCACGTTCTTCACGGCGTACTTCACGAACCACGCGGGGACCCACCCGCCCGGGTTGGCGTCGATGACGTACTCGACACGACTGCGGCCTTCGGCCGTTCGGCGAATCTCGTAGCGACCGTGCAACATCGGGAAGCGGACCACCCCGCTCGCTGGGGCAGGCGACGACGCGACCGCCCGAAACTCCGCATAGACGCGGGCGCCGCCGTCTTCGATCCGCGCCGAAGTGTGCAGCACGGCGTCGCGATCACTGACCGGCCACGTCGCCTTGAGTCGGTTGTGGAAGTCGATGTCGAACTCACCCCGTTTCTGCACGATCCGCGCATGCACGCAGGCGGCGTTCCATTCGCAGGCGCGCTCGACGTCGGCCAGCACGGCCAACAAGAGGAGCGGCTCGGCGTCGATGGTGGCGACGCCTTTGAAGCGCGGCACGTCGCGCCCCGGGATGTCGCGGATGTAGACGCTGACGCCCTTCTCGCGGGCGATGCGTTCCCATCCGCCGGCGAGGGCCGTCAGCGGGACGAGCAGCAGCACGGCGAGCCAGAGGGTGCGTCGGCGAGGGGACAGCGGAGGCGAGGTGGACTGTGGAGTCGAGGTGGACAGCGGGGATCCTGGGTGCGAAGTGGACGGCGTCACGACATCCCGCAGCTTGGGTTTGCTCGCCGGGCCGATCAAGCGTCAGGATGCCACGCCCGGGCCGGAGATGCGGCCTCGGGGCGTGAGGGGTGGTGAAGAGGGCGCGCGGCGCCGGTAGGAGGAGACGATGGTGGAATGGATCATCGGGGCAGGGCGCGTCGGCTCGGCGCTCGCTGCCCGGGCGCAGGCCCGCGGCTACGGGGTGCGCCTCCTCGGGCGCGACGACGGCGGCGCGAGCGTCGACGCTGGCGGTGCCGGTCCCATCGTCGTCGCGACCCGCAACGACGATCTCGCTGCCGTCCTCGACCGCGTCCCGGTTTCTCGGCATTCCGACTTGGTTTTCGTCCAGAACGGCATGATTCGGCCCTTCTTGCAGGAACGCGGCCTCGCCGACGCGACCCGCGGGCTGCTCTTCTTCGCGGTTCCGGCGCGCGGGGACGATCTCTCCCCCGGCGGCAGTTCTCCGTTCACCGGCCCGCACGCGCGCACGATGGCGGCGTTCTTCGTCGCCCTCGACGTCCCCGCCGAAGCGCTCGACGAAGCGGCCTTCAAGGCCGTCGAGCTCGAGAAATTGGTGTGGAACAGCGCCTTCGGCCTGCTCTCGCAGGCGCTCGCTCAGCCGGTGGGTGCGGTGCTCGAAGACCCGCGGTGCGACGCGCTGCTCGACGAACTCTGCCGCATCGGCGCACTCGCCCTCGGGATCGAGGTCGACGTCCAGGCGATGGTCGGACGGCTACGCGCCTACTCGGCGTCGATCCCGGACTATCGAGGTGCCGTCAAAGAATGGCCCTGGCGCAACGCGTTCTTCGTCGACGCGGCGGCCGCTGAGGGCGTCTCGTTGCCCGTTCACGCGTCGCTCTGCGAAATTGTTTTTCACGCGGCCTGAGGCCACGGCATCTGCAGGGTGAACCTGGGCCGCGCGCCCGAGCCCCCTGGAGGTCCCGATGCACCCGATTCCCCGTACCCGCCGCAACGCGCTCGCCGGTCTGCTCCTCGCGGCCGTGGTCGCCGTTCCGCTCGTCGCCAGCGCCCGCCACGGCGAGGGACGCCGTGGCCCGCCGACCGAGCAGGAGCGCGAGCGTTTCCACGGCAAGATGAAGCAACGCATGGCCAAGGTGCTGCGTGAGCGCGTCGGTCTGGACGAAGCCCGCGCCAAGCAGGTCGAGGCCATCTTCGAGCGTCGTCGCCAGCAGGGCCGCGCGCTGCACGAGCAGCTCCGCACCCATCGCGAGGCGCTGCGCAAGCTGCTCGAGGCCGACTCCAACGACCAGGCTGCCTACCAGCGCGCGCTCGACGGCCTGCAGGCGGCGCACAAGGCGCTGCGCGCGCATCGTGAGCAGGGTATCGCCGAGGCCCGCCGCGTGCTGACCCCGAAGGAGCAGGCCAAGCTGCTGCGCGCGATGCACCGGATGGGCAAGCACCGGTTCGGCCCGCACGGCCGAGGCGGCCCGCACGGCCGGTCGGGCCCGCAGGGTGACGACGACGGTCCCGACGGCCCGCCCCCCGGCGCCGACCTCGACGACGACGCCTGAGGCGTTTCGCGACCCCGGTCGCGATCCCCCCCGCCGCCGCGCCCTCCCCCCCGGGGTGCGGCGGCGGCCGTTTTGGGGCCAGGTCGCGAAGACGACGGTGCGTCAGTCGCGCGGCGGTGCGGGCTCGGCGTGAGGCGTGGTGAGCACGTCGTAGAGTCGTTGCATCGGCTCGATCGGACCGGTGACCACAATCGATCCTGTGCGTGTGGCCTCTTCGACGCGGCTGGCCTCGATGGCCTTGTCGTCGACGACCAGCGTCAACCGGCCGGCCGCGCTGCTGCCCTGCGCGATGACCGCGAGGCGGTCGAGCCCGCGGCGGTTCAGACGCAGGTTCAGCGTCAGCCGCCCCTCTCCGCGGTTGAGGGCGACGCTGTTCACGTCGCGCTCGTCGAGCACGGCTTCGACGCCGACATGGCACGCGCCGTTCGGGTCGCAGTAGTGCGCCATGCGCCGAGCCCCTTGGCCCTCGGGCTGCTCGGCGAGGTGGACCGCCAGCGGCGATCGGAGCATGGCCGCGTTCGGGGCACACGCCGCCGCGATCGTGGCGAGGGCGAGCACCGCCAGGGTGGGATGCAGCAGACGGGGACGGGGCAGAATCGGGTACATCGGCAAACCTCCGGACCGACAAGCTAGAGGCGGGCATCAGAAATGCAATCGTCCTCGGCAGGCAGCTTCGACGCGGATCGATGCAATCCGAGCTTGGCAACCGCGCGGGGCGGCTCTACGCTCGCCCGATCGTCGATGCTGAGCAGAATCGGAGACCGCATGCGGTCGAAGGCGCAACACATCATGGTGTCGTCTGAAGCAAGCAAGCGACTTCGCGTCCTGGTGGTCGATGACGACCCCGTCGTCTGCGAGACGATGCGCTTGGTGCTGCGCGGATCGGGTTTCGTGGTCGCGGTCGTGACCGAGGCCCGGCAAGCGTTCGCCCGAGCGCTCCATTTCCAGCCCGATGTTGCCTTGGTCGACGGGTATCTCGACGGCATGACCGGTGTCGACGTCGTCCGCGCGTTGCGCGGAGAGCCGGCTTCACGGGCGATTCGGATCGTTGCGCTGAGCGGGGTCGCCGAACGGACGCTGCTCGAAGACATGCGGCGCGCCGGGGCGGACGCCTTCCTGACCAAGCCGGCCTCGCTCGACACGCTGCTGGCGACGATTCGGCCGCAGCCCTAGAGACGCGACCAGAAAATGCAGATTCGCATTTTCTGGCCGAGTCTCTCGTCTGTTGTCTGGGGGGCTGGGCGCCCTGGTCGCGAGAAGCGTGGTTCTCGCGATCCATCCCCCTCCGCGAGCCGCGCCCAAAAAATCGCCCTTGGCGACTTACTGAGCGCGTCTCTAGCGCTCCCGCCGCGAGAAGCGCGAGTAGATGACGCCGTCGTAGAGGTAGCCCTTGAGCTGGGCCGGTCCGGCGCAATAGCTCGCGCCGAGCACGAACGACGTGCCGTCGCTGTCGCCGCCCGTGTTGGAGAGGCC
>JBEARB010000364.1:0-4863 GCA_041163625.1 Pseudomonadota bacterium
TTCGTGCGCGCTGACCTTGCGCGAAATGATGCTGGTCCTCGTCGCTCATCCATCGACCTGTTGCGCGCGACAGCCCAGGACCGAGTCCATCTGGAGATCGGACCCGATGTCCCGCTATCCCACGGTCGAACGCCAGACCGGCGGGCTCACGTTGCCTGGAATCGCGGGCGTCTTGTCGGCGTAGAACGCTTCCATGATGGCCTGGAGCTCGGCGTCGGGCAGGTGGGAGTCCACCGCCGGGCCGATGCCGACCTGCTTTCGCGCATAATCGACGTAGCCTAGCGCGATCGGGACGTCGGCTTCACGAGCGATCTGCAAGAACCCCGTGCGCCAATGGTCGGTCGCCTTACGGGTGCCCGACGCCGCGATCGAGAGCCGCATCCGCTCCTTGCCCTCGAACGCCTTGACCGCCGACTGCACCGCGCCGCCCTTGCCGCGGTCGACGAAGACCGCACGCGTCTTGCGCAGCAAGTCGCCGATGATGCCGCGGTCGTGCTCTGCCTTGATCATCCAATGCGCTTCGAGGCCGAGCGCGAGGCTGCCGAGGACCATGTAGTAGCCGTCCCAGTTGCTGGTATGCGGCTCGGCGACGACGACGCAGCGCTCGGGCAGGTCGTCTTGGACGTGGGCGGTCCAGCCGTGCAGGCGAAGGAGCATCCGAGCGGTCTGGGCGGGGGTCATGGCGGGCCTCCGGGCTTTTGCCGGGGGCAGTGTTGCAGACGGCGCAGGGGGGCGAAAGGGGGGCAGGCCGCGGAGGGTCGAACCCGTCACGGAGTTGCGCTGAACTTGGCGAACGCCCCGCGGCAGGCTACGAAGGACGCGACCGGTCGACGCGCTGCGGCCGGGGGCAGCGTCTGCGCGGAGGTGGGGCGTGAGCGAGAGCCGAAAGCACTTCTCGATGCTGCGCGAGTTCACGCTCGCGGACTTGCTGACGCTGGGCAACGCGGCGTGCGGCACCGGCGCGATCTTCGTCTGCCTCTACGCGCTGGCCGAGCAGCAACGCGGCAGCCTGTGGTGGGCGTTCGGGCTGCTGCCGGTGGCGTTCCTGCTCGACGCGCTCGACGGTTGGGTCGCGCGCAAGCTGCGCCGCGGGAGCCGGCTCGGCGCAGATTTGGATTCGCTCGCGGACGTGATCTCGTTCGGCGTGGCGCCGGCGGTGCTGGCGTTCACGCTCGGGGCGCGTGGGATGTGGGATACGGTGGTGCTGATCGGCTTTGTTTGCTGCGGCATTGCTCGCTTGGCGCGCTTCAACGTCACCGCCGCCGAGCTCGCCGACACCGGCTCGGGCAAGGTGAAATACTTCGAAGGCACGCCGATCCCGACCTCGCTGCTGCTGGTCGCGGTGCTCGCGGCGGCGTTCGCCAGCGGGGCGGTCGACGATGCAATCTGGGGAGGCGTGCTGGAGGTGGGGCCGGGGCGCTGGCATCCAATCACGGCGCTCTACGGCTTGCTCGGATCGGCGATGGTCTCGGGCACCCTGCGCGTCCCGAAGCCCTGAAACGAGCACTGCGATCGCTGCCCTGGAGCCTCAGCGATGCGCCTTGCGGCCAATGGCGCGCTTGTCGGGCTCGGGGCGGGGCGGCACCATCCCGCAACGCGTACGCGCGACGGGGAGGGAGCTGATGCGAAACCAGCTGTTCGAATCGGGATGGCGGAGCTGGCGGACCGCAGTGGCGATACTGGCGACGCTGGCGACAGCGTCAGTGGGTGTACCGGGCTGCGGCAGTGAAGAGGCCACCCCCAAGCCGAAATACGAGGCACAGATCCGTTGGACCGAGGGCGGCATCCCGCACATCGAAGGCGCGACCTTCGGCGACGCGGGTTTCGGTGCCGGCTACGCCTACGCGACGCTGAACGTCTGCCTGCTGGCCGACCAGATCGTGAAGGTGAACAGCCGCCGCGCCGCGACCTTCGGGCCCGGCACCCTCGACAGCAACGTGGAGAGCGACTTCTTCCAGCACTTCCTCGGTGTGCGGAGCAAGGCCGAGGAACACTGGGACAAGGTCCACCCCGACGTGCAGGCGCTGCTCGAAGGCTACGCCGCCGGCTACAACCAGTACTTGCTCGACACGGGTCCGGCGGGGCTGCCCGAGCGCTGCCGCGGGGCCGATTGGGTGCAGCCGGTCACGGCGCTGGACATGTTCACCTACGTGATGGACTTGGCGATGGTGGCGAGCTCGCGCGCCCTGCCCTCGCTCGGACCGGTCAAGATCTGGGCCCAGCCGCCCAAGCAGACCACGGCCGCCGACCCGGTCGCGCGCAGCCCGCAGCTGGCGCTCGCGCCGCTCGCCGGTCGGCACCCGATCGGCAGCAACGGCATCGCCATCGGCAAGGACAAGTCCGAGAACGGCCGCGGCATGGTCTTGGGCAACCCGCACTTCCCGTGGGCCGGCGAGCTGCGCTTCTGGCAGCTGCACCTCACGGTGCCTGGCAAATACGACGTCGCCGGAGCGGGTTTGTCCGGCTCGCCGATCCCCAACATCGGCTACAACGCCGACCTCGCTTGGACCCACACCGTCAGCAAATCGATGAAGTTCACGGCCTATCGGCTGCAGCTCGTCGAGGGCAAGCCGACGAGCTACCTCTACGACGGGCAGGAGCGGCCGATGAGCGAGCACGTCTTCGACGTGCAGGTGAAGAAGGAGGACGGGACCTTCGAGACCCGCAGCCGGACCTACTACCGCAGTCATTACGGGCCGGTGGTCGCGATCGCGGGCCTGGCGGATTGGACGACCAAGACCGCCTTCACCATCCGTGACGCCAACGCCGACAACCACGCGCTGCTCGAGCACTTCCTGCGCGTCGGCCAGGCGCATTCGGTGAGCGAGCTCGAGTCGGTGATGGCGTCGGTGCAGGCCAACCCGTGGGTGAACACGATCGCCGCGGACCGCGCCGGCAACGCCTTCTACGCCGAGAGCAACAGCGTGCCGAACCTCTCGGACGCGACCTACGCCGCGCACCAGAAGGCCGTCGACGAGGGCGATACGCTGGCGCAGATCTTGGCCGGCTACGGCATCTTCGTGCTCGACGGCAGCACCTCGGCGACCGAATGGGCCGAGGAAGCCGGCAGCCGCGAGCCCGGCCTGGTGCCGTGGACCAAGACGCCGCACGCCACCCGCCCGGACTATCTCGCCAACGCCAACGAGAGCTATTGGCTCAGCCACGTCGCGCAGCCGCTGCCGCCGGCCGCGCCGATCTTCGGCGATCGTGAGACGGCGCGGACGCTGCGGACCCGCGTCGTGCTGCACGAGGCGACCGATATCGGCGCGGGCAGCGCGGCTGGCGAGGACGGCAAGTTCAACGTCGCCGAGCTCGCCTCGATCCCCTTCCGCTGCCGCGTGCTCAGCGCCGACCTCGCGCTCGCCGGCGCGCTCGACTACTGCAAGACCCACGACAAGGTCGCCGTCAGCGGCGAGGACGTCGACATCAAGGGTGCTTGCGCGGCGCTGGCCGGTTGGGACGGCCGCAACGCCGTCGACAGCAAGGGCGCCATCGTCTGGCGCGAGACGATGGCGTCGTTCGTGACCTCGCTCTCGGAGCACCTGCTCTGGGACGAGATCTTCGCCGTGCCCTTCGACCCGAAGTCGCCGCTGACGACGCCGAACACCGCCGTCTGGGCCGACGACAAGGGCGCACCGAGCAAGCTCGCGCTCGCGCTCGGCACGGCGGCCAAGCGGCTGGCCGGCGCTGGCATCCCCGCCGACGCCGCGCTCGGCGATTGGCAGTTCCTGCCACGTGGCAAGGACAAGCTACCCGTGCCCGGCGGCATGGGCCCGCTCGGCGCGTTCAACATCGCCGGCTACTCGCCCGGTCGCGACAGCTCGCTGTACCCGACGATCGCACAGACCAAGGTCGTCAACGACACCACCGACCTCACCGACAGCGGCTACGTCGTCAACTACGGCAGCTCGTTCATGATGGCGGTGACCTTCGACGACAACGGCCCGGTCGGCCAGCAGATCTTGACCTACTCGCAGTCCTCGGAGCCGGATTCGCCGCATTTCCGCGACCAGACCGAGCACTACGGCAAGGGTCGGTGGTACGCGATCCGCTACGCCGAGGCCGAGATCGCGGCCTCGCCGGAGTTGAAGACGCAGACAGTCCGCGCCGCCCCCTGAGCCGGCGCCTCAGCAGCGGGTCGTCGGAGACCTTGCAACGTTCTAGGCCGGGCGGCTGCGTGGATTCTTGAGGCGGTCGGCGCTGCGCTGGGCTTGGTAGCGACGCAGCTCGAGCGGCCCGAGGAACAGGCCGTAGGGCGGGCGATGCGGGTCGCCAGCGGCGATATCGCGGGCGTGGTGGGCGCGATGAGCGTTGCGGACCGCCCTGAGCCCCGGCACCCGCGCGAGGAAGGCGACCGGCATGCGGCCGTGCACCAAGCCGTCGTGAACGATGGCGTAGCAGGCACCGAATGCTGTCATGCCGAAGCCGGCGCCGGCGGCGATCGCCCAACCCTCGCGCAACCCGAAGTAGATCAACGGAGCGGCGATGGCGGCGTGCACGAGCGCGAAGCTGTCGTTCTTCTCGAAATAGCCGGGGCGCGGCTCATGATGGCTGCGATGACCCCACCAGAGCGGCCCGTGCCAGAGCCAGCGGTGCACGACCAGGCTCCACACCTCCATGCCACCGAAGGTGATGAAGAGTGCGAGCCAGAACGGCCAGTCGTGATGCATCCAACTCCTCGTCCCGGCTCAAGCACGGACCCACCCAGGGATTTGGATGCGAGTGGGCGCGCGCAGGTGCGGCTAGAGACGCGATCAAAAAATCGCCAGGGGCGATATTTTGGTCGCGGCTCGTGGAGGGGGATGGTTCGCGAGAACCGCGCTTCTCGCGACCAGGGGGCGCCTAGCTCCCCAAACAACAGAC
>JBEARB010000365.1:0-5598 GCA_041163625.1 Pseudomonadota bacterium
GACCTCCGGGGGTGGAGCCGGCGGAGCGGCACGCAGGGGCGGAGAGGAGCGCAACGGCGCCTCGATCCGCAGCTCGACCGCGTCGGTGGCCGGCTTGCTGAACACGCCCGGCCGTTCGATGGCCTCGGCCATCGCGGCCATCTCGACGTCGCGACGGCCGCTGCGCAGAACACCACGATCGCCCGCCTCGGCGAGCGCCCGGTCGACCGTCCCGCCGACCGGCATCACCTGTTCGAGCTGCTCGAGGCGGAGGAGCGGGCCCGCGGCCAAGCCGGCGCCGAGGTGGGTGGCGCCCTCGACGAGCGCGGCCGCCTCGACGGCGCGAGCCGCCGACGCAAAGGTCGCCAAGACCACGTCGCCGCGTGTGATGGCCAGGTCCGGCTCGTAGGCCATCAGCGCAGCGCGCAGCGCCTCGGCGGCGTCTTCGCCACCCTGGGCGACCCGCGCCGCGAGCACGACGCCCGAGGTCGCGCGGACCATGAGGTCTTCGCCGAGCAACTCGGGCGGCAGCAGCTCGAGCGCGTCGGGCAGCTCGAGCAGGCGACCCACGGTACAGACGTCGGGCTCGGCGTCGTGCCGCTCGACGAGCAGGCGGAGCGCGTCACCGCTGCGATTGCGCAGGAAGAGCGTCAGTCGGCCCGGCGCAGCGCGCAGCAGGGGCGGCTCGACGCCGTGCTGCAGCAGGTCCAGGTCCAGCGCGATGGCTTGTCGATCGGGCCGGACCTGCAGGCTCGCCGAACCTCGATCGGGCAAGGTGCGCAGGCGGTAGCGTCCCGGCAACAACGCCACCTCGAGCACTTCCTCGGCCCCCGGCTCGACATTGCGGGCCGCCACGATGTGCGGTGTGCGCGCCGGGCTGCCGATGCAGCGAATCGGCAGGTCGATCGCGCGGACCTCGGGGTGCGGGCGGAACGACGCGATCAGCGCGTCGGGCAGTGAGCCGTCGTAGGGGATATTGCAGCTCGGACAGTGGACCTGCAGCGGGCCTGCCCGGAGCTTGGGCGAGCTGTGCTTGCCGACGCGACAGGAGGGGCACCGCAGCTTCCAGCGCAGCTCGAGCACACCCGCCGGGACGAGCTGCAGCATCGCGCGCAGCACGTCGTCGGGCTCCAGCGCCCAGCGACGAGCGAGCCGGAGCGGCGCGATCTCTTGCTGCTCCGCCAGGGGCGCCTCGGCCAAGAAGGTCCGCAGGCGTGCCGCCACGTCCGTGGGCAGCTGCGCGAGCGCCCGCTCCAGGCGACGCTCGGCGGCGGCCGACAGCGGCGGCGGGGCATGCTCGAAGGACCCGACGGTCCCGTCGAGGGCGGCGACCGCGCGGCGCAACGTCCGCTCGAGCGCGGGTCGCGTGACGGCTCCGAGGTCGATCTTCACCAGCGCGCGCGTCAGCGTGTTGCGCGGCGTCACTTCGACCTCGTAGTCGATGCGCGTGCCTGCGTCGATCGGCGTCAACGTGACGTGCACCGAGTACGCCGAGGCCGGCCCCCCGTGGAAGGTGCGTCGCACGCTGTAGCGCTCGTTCTCGCGCCACTCGTAGGGCTGCTCGTCCCATCGCAACGGCACACCGAGCGAACGCGCTCGGCCCTGCACCGCCACATGGCCGGTCTGCAGGGCCTGCTCGACGAAGCGCATCTCCAGCCCGGCCACGCGGTTGATTCGATCGGTATCGCTGAACAGCGCCCAGCACGCCTCGGGCGTGGCCGACGTCGTCAGCGTCCAGGTCATCCGCTCGGGCTCGATCGGGGGCATGTCTGTCGCCAGAGGAGGGTTGTCGCCAGGGGGCACTCGCGAGAGGGTAGCGCAGGCGCACGCGCGAGCAATCGTTGGAAGGGAGACCCCGCGAGATGGTCACGAAAGTCGCCGGAGCCGCAGGGACCACCGACGCCCGGCGTTGGACGCCGGGACAGCACTCGTTGGTGCGCGTCGGTGTCGGAATCGCGACAATCGGACACGCGATCGGGCTCGTCGCCTCGGCCGCGCTGGCGCCATCGGCGACGACTTGGGCCGCCTGCGCCGCAACCATCGCAGGCGCGTCGGCGGTGGCGCTCGGCTGGCAGCCGAGGACCGGTGCGGCATTGGCGGCCCTCGGCCTCCTCGCTGCCGGAGGCCTCGCGGAGACATCGGTGGGCCTGCCGACCGTACTGACGGTCGCGTTGCTCGTCTGGGTGGCCGCGCCACCGCCGCCACCGACGTGGAGCCTAGCGACCCGATCTGCGGTCGATCCCGGCGCGAGTTGGCGCCTCTCGCCCGGGCTCGATCGACTCGGGCGCGCGCTCGGCGTCCTCGCCTCGGCGCTGCTCGCGAGCGAGCCCTCGAGCGAAGCGTCGGTCGGGGTCTGGGCCTCGATCGCCGCGCTCTGCGTGGTCCTCGACGGATTCGTGCCCCCGGTCGCGCTGCGCCGCTTCCTCGCGCCGACGGCGCTGCTGGCGCTGCTCGTGGCCCTGTTTCTAGCCGCTACAGCCGGGTTCGTCCCCGCGGCCCTGCTCGCCTGGCTAGCGGCCTGGGCTCCGCGAACGGTGGCCGCCGTCGCCACGGACCACGGCGAGATCGTCTTCTACGACGGCAACTGCGGCCTCTGCCACGGCGCGGTCCGCTTCCTGATGGCCGAGGATGCCGACGGCACCGCGTTCCGCTTCGCGCCGCTGCACGGACCGACTTTCCTCGAACGCGTACCCGAGGGGGATCGCGACGGGCTGCCCGACAGTGTGGTCGTGCTCACCGCCGACGGTCGCCTGCTCTGGCAGTTCGCCGCCGTACGGCATCTACTCGCTCGATTGGGCGGGCTCTGGGGCGGACTGGACTGGCTCCTGGCGCCGGTGCCGCGTGGGCTGGGCGACCGGGTGTACGAGGCGATCGCCCGCGTCCGTCACCGCCTGTTCGCGCGACCGAAGGATGCCTGCCCGCTGCTCCCGCCCGAGTTGCGGGCGCGGATGCTGGCCTAACTCGCGGCAGCGCTCAAAAACACGACCAGGCCGCGCGGCGAGAAGCCACGCGGCCTGGTTCGTCGTGTGGAGCCGGAACTACCAGCTGGCCTTGGTCACGCCGGGCAGCTCGCCACGGAGGGCGAGCTCGCGGAGCGCGATGCGCGAGAGACCGAACTTGCGGTAGTACGCGCGCGGGCGGCCGGTGAGGTTGCACCGGTTGCGAACGCGCGTCGGGTTCGAGTTGCGCGGCAGCTTGGCCAGCGCCGCGATCGCGAGCTGCTGGTCGGCGGGCGCCGTCTTCGGGTCACGGATGACCGCCTTGAGGGCAGCGCGCTTCTCGGCGTACTTGGCGACCAGCGCCTTACGCTGCTCGTTCTTCGCGATCTTGCTCTTCTTCGCCATGTCCTGGTCTCTCCTGGGCGTGGGCTCTGCGGCCTACTTGCCCCACTTGCGGCGGAAACGATCGATGCGACCCTCGGTGTCCACCAAGCGCTGACGGCCTGTGTAGAAAGGGTGCGAGTCGCTCGAAATCTCGAGCGTGATGATGTGGTGCTCCACGCCGTCGATCTCTTTGCGGTCGGCCGAGCCACGGGTCGAGCGGCTGATCCACTCCTTGCCCGTCGAGGCGTCACGGAAGATCACGGGGTGGTAGGTCGGGTGGATGTCGGGCTTCACGACGGCTCCTTCGTTGGCTACACCCGCCGAGCGCTGTCGTCGGGCGGGGCGCGGGTAGGTAGCGCAATCGACGGGCGATTGCAAGCGTTCTGTGCAGATCAGCGGCGCATCCACAGGCGCAGGTCGGCCGGCAGTGGGTCCAGCGGAACCGAGGCGAAGCCCGGCGGTGGCTCGCCGGCATCTGGCGCAACCAGTAAGCAGTCGACCGTCTGTAGCGTGAATCCGGGCGTTTTGCGGCCGAGCGGGTGCACCATCGCGAGATCGTGGCCGAACAACGCGTGCCCAGGTGCTGCGGCTTCGGGCAGGACCGCTTGGACGCAACGCTGTGGGGGCGACGGCAGCGCCGCGATCGCCAGGGCCATCCGATTGAGCCCCCGCGAGCGCTCGACGACCTGCGCCCCGCCCTGGTGCCAGAGCCAGGTGGTCTGCCAGATCGTCTCGGCCCGCCACGCGGCAACGCCGCCGAGCAGCAACGCGGCCGCAAGCGCGGTCAGAAGCGGGCGACGCAGGCTCGATGTCGGCCAGCGAGCGAGCAGCTCGGCCACACCCACGCCGGCGAGCACCGCGCAGAGCCAGAGCGCCGGGTGCAGGAAGCGCCAGACCTTGTAGGGCACCGCCTGGTGGGAGGCGATCACGATCAGCGTCACCAGCGCCAACGCGGGCGCGCGCCGCGCACCGAGCGCCGCGAGCGCCGGCAGCAGGAAGGCCGCCACCGGCATCGCCAAGGCGAAGTGGGCGGCGTAGCGATCGGCCGGCATTGCCCCGAACGCGGTCTGTCCGGCGTCGAGGTTGTAGCGCAGGTACGCGATCAGCGAGTGCAGGGGCACGCCCCACGTGATCGCGTCGACCGCGGCCACCAACGCCACGGCCGCCGCGCCGCCGAGCAACGCCTCTCGCAAGGCCGCACCTCGAGGCTCGGCGAATGCGGGCAGCCAGCGCGGCCACACGCCGGCCACGACGACGAGCGCCGTGACCGCCGGCGCAAGCTGTGGTCGCAGCAGCGCGGCACAACCAAGCAGGAACGCCGCGCCGCCAGCGCGACCTCGACCGCCCCGGCCGGCCATCCACAGGCCGCCGAGCAGCAGCGCTGCTGCCGGCACGTCCACCAGCGGCTGCCCGGCCATGATCGCGAAGGCGGGATGCAGCGCCGTCAGCGCCGCGACGCCGACCAGGCCCGCGCGACGCCCCACGTCCGGCGCGTGTCGTGCCGTCAGTCCGAGCGCCGCGGCCATCGCCGCCAGGTCGATGGCGATGGTGATGGCGCGTGCGAGCGCCACGAACGGCGCCATGCCCCAAGCCGGGCTCGGCGCTCCGAGCGCCTTGCCAAGCGCGAACGCCGGCACGTACAGGGCCGCGACCAGCCAACTGCGCAGCCCTTGCTGCCACTCCCAGGCGACGCCGCCGTGGCCGTAGACCGCACGAAACGCCGGCTCCAGCGCCTGGCCCAGCGCGTCGGGGTGCAGATACGCCGGCTCGTCGAGCATCGCCACGACGCGCACGACGGCGGCCACCGCGAGCCAAGCCCCGAACCACGCGCGCGGGATCACGGCGTCCCCCGGGCGGCGCGGGCGAGGGCCAACAGCTCAGCGTCCCCGCGCTGAGCGATCATGCCGAGAAAGCCGGCCCACCAGCGGCGCGCGTCGGGCGCCTGCACCCGTGCAGGCAGGGCGTGCAGCCGCTCGCCGAGTGATTCGGTGCGCTCGGCCGCGAAGGCCGGCAGGTCGAGCCGCGCCGGGTAGCGGTGTTGACCGGCCGCCGCGACGGCGAGGTGCCAGAGGGCTTCTGCGACGTCGTCGCCTTGCCTGCGCCGGAGCAGCTCGGTGGCCAGATTCAAGCGGTTGTGCACCGCGGCCGGGCAGCGCTCGACCGACGCGCGGTGCAACCCGACGCGGTCGGTCCACTCGCGGGCGTGCGACGCCGCCGAAAGCGCGTAGGCCAGCAGCAATACCGCCGCCGCTGCCCGCAGCCAAGGCGCGGACGGCACCTTCGCGCCCTCCGACAC
>JBEARB010000366.1:0-2613 GCA_041163625.1 Pseudomonadota bacterium
TTCAGCTTCGTCTGCTACGCGGCGTATGCGCTGCTCGCGCTCCAGGCCCACGGGATCGTTCACCCGGAAGGTGAGGCGCTGGCCGGCGATGCGCTCGCCGCGGCGCGCGCCGACGCGCTCAGCAAGCTGACGCTCGGCTCGATCATCCTGGGTCTCGGCAACGGCACGGTCGAGGCGTTCATCAACCCGGTGGTCGCGACGCTGTTCCCGCGCGAGAAGACCAAGTGGCTCAACATCCTGCACGCAGGTTGGCCGGGTGGTCTGGTGCTCGGCGGCGTCCTGACGATCCTGCTCGGTGGCGCTGCGGCCGAAGACTGGCGGATCCTCGTCTACATCATCGCGATCCCCGCGGTGGTCTACGTCTTCATGCTCTTCCGCGCCGAGTTCCCGGTGAACGAGCGCGTGGCGTCCGGCGTGACCTACCGCGAGATGCTCGCGGAGTTCGGGGTGCTCGGTGCCCTGATCGCTGCCTTCCTGGTCTTCAAGCAGCTCGGGATGGTGTTCGCGTGGGGTGACGGCCTGACCTGGGGCCTCGTCCTGGCGTCGGTGGCTGCCTACGCGGCTTACTGCCGATCGCTCGGCCGGCCGATGATGATCCTGCTCTGCCTGATCATGATGCCGCTCGCGACGACCGAGCTCGGCACGGACGGCGCGATCACCGGCATCATGGAAGAGCCGCTCAAGGCTGCCGGCTACCACCCGCTGTGGGTGCTGATCTACACGTCGGCGATCATGATGGTCCTGCGGTTCTTCGCCGGCGCGATCGTGCACCGGATCAACCCGCTCGGCCTGCTGATGTCCTGCGCGGTTCTCGCGATCGCCGGCCTCTGGGCGCTGTCGGGGGCGTCCGGCCTCGCGATGATCTTCCTGGCCGCCACGCTCTACGGGGTCGGCAAGACGTTCTTCTGGCCGACGATGCTCGGCGTCGTGGCCGAGCAGTATCCGAAGGGTGGTGCGGTCACGCTGAACTCGATCGCCGGCATCGGCATGCTGACCGTGGGCATCGTCGGCGGTCCGCTGATCGGCGCGATGCAGGAGAAGTCGGCGCAGGTCGCGATCGAGGCGAAGGCCGACTCGCTGCCGGGCGTCTACGCGCAGGTTTCCTCGGAGAATACCTACTTCCTCGGCGCCTACACGGCGGTCGATGACGCGAAGGTCTCGACGCTGCCCGAGGCCCAGCAGGCCGAGGTCCGCGAGACCGTCAAGGAAGCCAAGCAGGGTGCGCTGGCCGACGTGACCGTGTTCCCGCTCATCATGCTGATCGGCTACATCGGCATGTTCGTCTACTTCCGCGGCCGGGGCGGCTACAAGGTCGTCGACCTGACCGGTGCGGAAGCTGCGGGCGGCGTCGAGGGCGCCGCCGAGATGTGAGTGGGCTCTCGGGGCGTGCGGGCTGGCGGCCTGACGCCGCTGGCCCCAACTCGATCTCACTCCGCGAGGGCCACCGCGAAGTGCCGGAGCCCCGCGAACTCGCGGCTGAGCTCGGCGCGGAAGTCCGGGTGCGCGAGGCGAATCAGCGCCTCCGCCCGCTGGCGCAGCGCCTTGCCGTGCAGGTTGGCGGCCCCGTACTCGGTCACGATCCAGCGGACGTGGCCGCGCGTCGTGACGACGCCGGATCCGCCGCGCAGTTCAGTCGTGATCCGCGACACCTGGCCGCGCTTGGCGGTCGAAGGCAGCGCCAGGATCGCCTTGCCGCCGCGTGAGATCGACGCGCCCTGCACGAAGTCCATCTGGCCGCCGATGCCCGAGTAGATCCGGTGGCCGATCGAGTCGGCGCAGACCTGGCCCGACAGGTCGACGGCGAGGGCGGAGTTGATCGCGATGAGCTTCTCGAGCTTGGCGAGGCGACGGACGTCGTTCGTCTGGTCGCAGGGCAAGAACTCGACGCGCGGGTTGTCGTCGACGAAGTCGAACGTCCGGTCGGTGCCCGCGACGAAGCTCGTCACGAGCCGGTCCGGATAGATGGTCTTGGTCCGGTTGGTGATCGCGCCGGACTCGTAGAGGTCGACGACGCCGTCCGAGAACATCTCGGTGTGGATGCCGAGCTCGAGCTTGTCGTGGAGGCGGGACAGGACCGCGTTCGGGATCGCGCCGATGCCCGCCTGGACTACGGAGCCGTCGTCGATCAGGCCTGCGATCGTGGCGCCGATCGACGCCTCGACCTCGGTCTCGGGCGGTGGGGGGCGTTGGGGCAGCGGGCGGTTCGTGATGCAGAACGCGTCGATCCGCTCGAACGGGATCGACGTGTCGCCGTGCGTGCGCGGCATCCGCTCGTTGATCTCGGCGAGGACGACGCGGGCGCTCGTGGCCGCAGCCATCGCCGCATCGACCGACGTGCCGAGCGTGCAGTTGCCGTGTTTGTCGGGCGGGGAGACCTGGAGCAGCGCGGCGTCGAGGTCGAGGACGCGCCGCCGGAACAGGTTCGGGATGTCCGACAGGAAGACCGGGATGAAGTCACCGCGTCCGCTCTCGATCAACCCGCGCTGGTAGGCGCCGGCGAACAGCGCGATCGGCAGCGCCTTCCCCTCCCAGCCCGCCGGGTCCAGGTGCTCGAGACCCTCGAGGTGTAGCGCGTAGATCTCGAGGCCTTCGACGTCGCCTCTCTGGTAGAGC
>JBEARB010000367.1:0-2716 GCA_041163625.1 Pseudomonadota bacterium
GAGGGGGATGGTTCGCGAGAACCGCGCTTCTCGCGACCAGGGGGCGCCTAGCCCCCCAAACAACAGACGAGAGACTCGGCCAGAAAATGCGAAGCTGCATTTTCTGGTCGCGTCTCTAGACTGTGCAGCGACCCAGTCGCCCCGTCGAGTTCGGAGGAAGTCGCGATGTCTCGAATCCATGGACTGCTGCGTCGGTTTCGAAGCACCGGGCTGCTGCTCGGCATCCTCGCGTTTGCAGCCCCGGTCGCGGCGCAGCCGATGGCGGGACCGGCTGCCGCCCTTCCGAGCGCGGCGACCCCGAGTGGCGACGCCGGCTCGCCGCGCCACGATTCAGATCCGGCGAAGTTGCGCGCGAGCTTCAACCGCGGCCTCGAGCTGCTCCGCGCCGGCCATGCCGCCGAAGCAGCGCAGGTCCTCGAAGACGTGGCGGCGCAGTCGCGGCTGCCCGAGCGTCAGCGCGCCGCCGCCTCGGTCGCCCTGTACGCCCGCCGGCTCGAGGCCCTCGCCGCCATCGACCCCCGCGCCGCCAGCGAGCTCAGCGACGGTCGCACGCAGTTCATCGTCACCTCGACGCTGATCGGCTTCTACAGCGGCATCGTGCTGCTCGACATCTTCGACGTCGACGATATCCGTCCGAGCGTCGCCACGCTCATCGCCACCACCAGCCTCGGTTTGGTCGGCTCGCTCTACGGCAGCCGCGGCGCCGGCATCCGCGAGGTCGACGCCGACGCCTACACGCTCGGCGCCACCTGGGGCGGCCTGACGATGCTCAGCGCCGCCGGCGCGCTCGACGTCGATGACAGCGAAGTCGTCCAGGGCATGGCGCTCGCGGGCTTGGTCGGTGGCGCGTTCGCCGGCATGGGCTTGTCGCGGCAGACCAACCCGACGCGTGGTCAGGTCGCGCTGACGCAGACTACGATGCTGCTCGGTGGCGCGTCGGCGCTGCTCTCGACGGCGATCCTCAGCGAACGCAACCTGCAATTCCGCACCCACGCGACGCTCTGGCTGGCGGGCCTGCAGATCGGCACCGGCGCGGGACTGATGCTGGCTCCGGACCTGGACTGGAGCCCCTCGCGGGCGCGGCTGACGCTGCTCGGCGGCGCGCTCGGCGCGTTGGCCGGATGGGGCACCGCCGCGCTGATCACCGGCGACAGCGACGACAACCTCGCTCAGATCTGGGCCGGATCGGCGCTGGTCGGCATGTGGGGCGGCTTCGCGCTGACCACCTGGCTGACCGAGGGCATGGCGCCAGATCCGGGGTTTGCGCGCAGCCGCGACGCCGTTCTGCTGCCGACCGTGATCGGCCGCAGCCCGGGCCTGGCGCTCGTCGGCCGCTTCTAGATCACTTCGCGGCGCTTGGCCTCGGCGTCGAGCTGCGGCGGCTTGCCGAGCGTGCCGGAGAGTCGCACCAGCAGCGTGTGCGCGCGGCAGGCCGAGCCGACATCGCCGTCCAGGTAGTGCACCGGGCAACGGCCGATCTCCACGACCTCCATCCCGAGCGAGCGCGCGTGCGCGACGGCGTCGCGGTGACCGGTCTGGAAGCTGAACCAGACGCGCCGGCAGCCCGCCTCGTGGGCAAGGTCGACGGCGCGCTTGGCCGAGCTCGGCTTGATCCAGATCACCGCCAGATCGGCGCGATCGTCGGGCAGCTCGGCGACGCTGTGGTAGACCTTGCCGCCCTCCACCCGACCGCGCGAGGCCGGCAGCCCGCCGAGATCGAGGCAGTAGAACGACTTGCCCGCCTGCACGTAGGCCGCGTAGCTGGTCGCCGGGAAGCGGCCTTCCGAAGAGTCGCCGATAACCAAGAAGCGGTCGGTGGCGTTGATCAAGGTCGCGAGCGGATGCGTCATCGGAGCCTCCCGAGCGGGGTGCGGGCGCTGTTCAGACCGGCAGCTCGACCCATTCGGCCGAGCGCCGCCAGAGGTCGGCCGCGGCGGCGTCGTCCTGCGCGTTGCTGGCCGGCTGCTTCGGCTTGGACTTGTCCCAGTACAGGCCGGTCTTGCCCTTGGCCGAGGGCGCGGTGGCGCAGTGCAGACTCGTCAGCGCGCCCTCCTCGTTGGTGATCATGAAGAGCTTCATCAGCGCGCGCGCCGGCGCCGGCACCTCGCGCCAGATATCGCTGGCGACCACACCGGGGTGAACGGCGTAGACGTCGATGTCCTGGCCCTCGAGCCGCCGCGCCAGCTCGCGCGTGAACAGCACGTTCGCGAGCTTGGACTGGCAATACTCGGGGAAGCCGGTCGGCGTCGCCGTCTCCTTGCGGACCTTGGTGAAGTCGATCGGGCCGGTGCGGTAGTGCGCGCGGCTGGCGACGTTGACGATGCGCGCCGGCGTCGCGGCCTGCAGGTTCGGCAGCAGCAGCCGCGTGAGCAGGTAGGGACCGAGGTGGTTGGTGCCGAAGGTCAGCTCGAAGCCGTCGGCGGTCAGGCCCTTCTGGCCCGCGAGACCGGCGTTGTTGACCAGGATGTCGAGCTTCGGCGCGAGCTCGGCGATCTCGGCGGCGGCGCCGCGCACCGACTCGAACGAGCTCAGATCCAGGCGCACGAGTTCGAGCTGCGCGCCGGAGACGGCCTCGCGAATCTCGTTCATCGCCGAGCGCGCCTTGGCCTCGGAGCGACACGCCAAGATCACGCGCGCGCCGGCCCGCGCCAGCTCGCGCGCCGTGACCTTGCCGATACCGGCGTTGGCGCCGGTGACGACCGCCACCTTTCCGCTG
>JBEARB010000368.1:0-5487 GCA_041163625.1 Pseudomonadota bacterium
ACAAACCGGCAGGCCTCGGGACACGGAGCGGGCGCATGGCAACCTCCCTGGGCGTCCTGCGGCGTTGGCGGACGACCCGTTTTCTCTATTGTCGGGAGTTGGCGGAAAACACGTCGCTCGCTCATGAAGAAATTCGTCGTGGGGTTGGCGGACGGGGCATTCCGAAAATCCTCTGGCACCCGTTCAGCACCCGTTCAAGCACCCGTTCAGGAAAATCCTCTGGCACCCGTTCCCGTTCAGCCTCGCGGCGATGATCGACTGCTAGCCGCCGAGCCAATTCGCCTCGAGCCACGCGATCGGATCGACCGCCGCGCGCAAGGCGGCATCGGCCTCGCGCGCCCGCGCCGCCGTCACGTCGTCTGCCGGCAGCGCCGCCCGCGCCGCCCGCGCGTGCTGCAACCAACTCGCCAACTCGAAATGGTGCAGCAGGCAGCCGAAGCGCCGGTCCTCGTGCGCCACCAACACCGCCAACGCCTGCTCCGCTGTCTCGGCGGCCAACAACCCGACGCTCACGTCGTAGATCAGCGCCCGCAACGACTCGAACGCCGCCTCGGGCGCCTTGGTGACCTCCCCCACCAGCGCCTCGAAGGCGTCGTTGTCCACGCCCGCCGCCTCGGCGACGTCGGCCATCGCCGGCAGCTGCGTACCGACGAAATCGCCGTCCGGCGCCACCACCAACAAGCGACCGAGCAGGTAAAGGTCGAACGCGCTCGCGATCGACTCGCCCAGCAGCATCGCCTCGGGCGAGAGCGGCGCGCCTGGCGTGGCGAGCGCCGCCGTCGCGACGTGATGCCACGCCATATGGCAAACCACATCGGCCGGAACAGACCGATCGGTCAGGATATCGCCCCCCTGTTGCGCTTCCCAGAAGGCGAGGTTGAGCAGCAGCGCGTGGTCCCACCGTGCGGCGTCTTTCGGCAGCACGCTGACGCGATAGTCGTCGGCGAGCAGACGGCGCTCGAGGGCGGCGTAGATCGCGATCGGCCGCATCGCGGTCTTGTCTTCGATGTGCAGCTCGGCGAGCGGCAGGTGGCGGAGCGAGAGGTTCATGTCGGTCCTCGGGCGGGGGCGGCGCGCAGGGCGCTGCAGACGAGCTCGAAGGTGGCGTCTTCGTCCGGGAAGCCGAGGGCGTCCTTGCGGGCGAGGACTTCGCCTTCGACGGCGACTTCGTAGATGCCGCCGTGGCCTTCGATCAGGGTGGGTTCGATGCCGAGTGCGGCGTGGATGCGGGCGGCCAACCTGGCCGCGCGTGGCCGGTAGCCTCAGCGGTTGCAGTAGGTGATGGTGACGCGCACGGTGACCTCCGTCGCGGCGGGCTGCCGCGCGCACAGGCTAGCCCCCGAGCGCCTCGCCGTTCAACGTTCCGCGCATCCGGGCCATTGGCACCCTCGGCGGGCTTGGGCATCCTGCCGCCTCGTCGGCCCAGCGCCGCCCGGGAGCCGCAACGATGTCGAATCTACCCGTCGCGTCCAACGATTGGTCGCGGCGTCCGCACCCCGGCGACGAGCTGACGCTCTGGTTCTCCGCCACCACCGACACCGGCGCCGGCCTGGCGCGCGCGACGCTGACGGTGCCAGACGGTTCGCAATTCCCCTGGGCGGCAGAGGCGCGGCACGTCCTGCCGGGCGAGCGCGCGCGCGTGCGGGTGCTGCGGGCGCGCAAGCGTCGGGCCGAATGCGAGCTGCTCGCGATCGAGGTCGCGAGCCCCGAGCGCGTGGCGCTGCAATGCGCGCACGCTGGCCCCTACGACGGCGCAGGGCGCGGCTGCGGCGGCTGCGCGCTGGCGGCGATGGCGCCCGCGGCGCAGGCGGCGCTCAAGGCGGCGCGGGTGCGTGCTTTGCTGGAGCAGGCGGGCGTGGCGCCCGAGGTCTTCGAGCCGATCGCGGCGCTGGACCCGCCGTTCCGGCACCGCAACAAGATGGAGTTCAGCTTCGGCGACGACCACGACCGTGCGCCGGCGCTCGGCTTGCATCCGGTCGGGCTGCGCTACGAGATCTTGGACGTCGGCGATTGCCTGCTGCTGCCGGCCTGGGCGATGGCAGCGGCGCAATGGGCCCGTGATTTCCGGCGCGATCGCGACCTTCCGCACCACGAAGAGGGGCGCAATCGCGGCTGGCTGCGTACGCTGGTCGTGCGCATCGCCGCGGCGACCGGGCAATGGTCGATCGATCTCTGCACCGCCGACGCCGAGGCGCACGTGCGCGCCGACGGCACGCCGATCGACGCCGAGGCCGAGGTGCAGGCGTGGGCGGCGCACGCGCGCGCCGCGGCGGAGGCGGCCGGCCTGCGGCAACCCGAGCTGTGGTGGACGCGGCATCGCGCGCGACGCGGCGAGCGCACGCGGCGGACCACCATCGCGCTCGGCGAGGCGTCGCCGCTGCGCGAGCAGGTGCGCCTGCAGGGGCGGGCGCCGCTGGAGTTGGAGATCCCTCCCGCGGCGTTCTTCCAGCCGAGCACCGCCGGCGCCGAGCTGATCTACGGCACCGTCCGCGAATTCGTCGGCAGCGACGCCACCGACGCCCGCGTCCTCGACCTCTACTGCGGCACCGGCAGCGTCGGCCTCGCCATCGCCGACCGCGCCGCCGAGCTCGTCGGCGTCGAGCTCGAACCGAGCGCCGTCCTCGCCGCCGAGCGCAACGCCGCGCTGAACGCCGCCACCAACGCCCGCTTCTACGCCGGCGACGCCGCCAAGACGCTCGTCGAGCAAGGCTTCGACCAGCCCGGCCGCTTCGACCTGGTCGTCGTCGACCCGCCGCGCGCCGGACTCTCGCCCGCCGCCGTGCAAGCCGTGCTCGCCATCGGCGCGCCGCGCCTCCTCTACGTCAGCTGCAACCCGCAGAGCCTCGCGCGCGACCTCGGTCCGCTCGCCGAAGCCGGCTACGTCGTCGAGCGCGTCCGCGCCGTCGACCAATTCCCCCACTCACCGCACGTCGAGACCGTCGCCGCGCTGCGCCGCCCCGCGCCCGAGGAGTCCCCCGCATGAAGCGTACCCGCCCACCCGGTGGACCGCTGCTGCTGCCGACGTTGGCGCTGCTGCTGCTCGCGGCCTGCTCGGACGCCCCGTCCGGTAAACCCTGACACCGCCGCCGAGGTGGCCGGCACCGACACCGCGCAGGCCGACGCCGACGCCGCGAATCCGGGCGATTCGCAGAGCACCGACGCGGCGCTCGACTGCCCCGGCGTCGTCGATTGTCCGTGCGAAGCCAACGACGACCGCGACTTTCCGATCTGCGTCGCCAGCGCCGCCGGCCGCGTCTGCGCGCGCCCCTGCGTCGCCACCTGCCCCGGCGGCGAATCCTGCGTGCTCTACACCCCGCAAGGCGCCGATACCGTCAGCGTCTGCGCGCCCACCGGCGGCTTGCTCTGCCTGCCCTGCCGCACCGACGCGCAATGCCGCACCATCGGCGCCGAGACCGCCACCTGCGTCAGCCACGACCAGAACGGCGGCTTCTGCGGCGTCGGCTGCACCACCAGCGACGATTGCCCGAGCGGTCACGTCTGCGCCGACCGCGTCACCACCGCCGGCGCCGCCACCCGCCAATGCGTCCCCGACAAAGCCGCCTGCACCTGCTCGCCCGGGGCCGTCGCCACCGCCGCCAACACCCGCTGCTACCTCCCCGACGCCACCGTCGGCGGGCGCTTCTGCGCCGGCGTCCGCACCTGCGGCCCGGCCGGACTCTCGGCCTGCGCGCCGATCGCGGGCGCGGATGCGGTCTGCGTCGACGCCGCGTGCCTGCAGAACGGCAAGGTCGGCCTGCCCGCCCTCGCCGATGGCAGCGCCTGCAGCGACGGCGTGGTCTGCACCGAAGGCGACGCCTGCCTCGGCGGTCACTGCGAAGCCGGCACCAACGCCTGCGAATGCGAGAAGGACGCCGACTGCAAAGACGACGCCGACCTCTGCAACGGCGTGCGCTATTGCGACAAATCCGCGCAGCCCTTCACCTGCAAGACCAACCCCGCGACGGTGGTTGGCTGTCCGACCGGTCAGGATACGGTGTGTTTGCAGAATCAATGTCAGCCCTCGACGGGCGCGAGCGCGATGGTCCCTGCACCGTCGACGAGTATTGCGCCAACAAGACCTGCTCGGTGAAGGAGAACCCCTGCGACGACGGCAACGATTGCACCGTCGACGCCTGCCTGCCGGCCACCGGCTGCCTGCACGCCAAAGCCAAGGATGGCGCGCCCTGCGACGACGGCTCGCTCTGCTCGACCAAGGAGGCGTGCCAGGCCGGCCAATGCGCGGTGCTCGAGCAGGTGACGTGCGCGGACGACCGCGTGTGCATCGACGACAGCTGCGATCCGAAGACCGGCGAATGCGTGCGTAGCCCGACGGCCAAGCAGGGGCAGAGCTGCGAAGCGAGCGGTAAGGCCCAATGCGTCGGCTCGACCTGTCTGTACGAGACGGCGGACGTGGCGTTCGTCTGGGTGCCCGGCGGCAAGACGCCGATGTCGATCTGGGGCGACAACTACCCGCTGGTCGAGCAGACCTTCCTGCCGCCGATCGTGGTGCAGCAGAGCGGCTTCTGGATCATGCGCGACGAGATGAGCATCGCGCTGCACGACAAATGCGTCGCCGGCGCCGCGCCCTTCGACGGCTCGGTCAAAAGCTTCGAGCCGGTGCACTACAACGGCATCGGCTCGGGCTCGGGCGAGGCCTGCAAGGACGCGCCGGGCATCACGCCGAACCATCCGCAGGGTTGCGTCAGCCACAACGTCGCGCTCAAGGCCTGCCAGCGGCTGATCGGCCCGCACGGCAAGGCCGGCCACCTGCCGACCATCGCGCAATACGAGCGCGCCGCGCGCGGCGGCTGCGAGCAATACCAAGGCGATTGCATCACCTCGGCGCGGATCTATCCGTGGACCGACGCGCCCTACGACGCCAACTACGACGCCTGCCAGTTCGCGAAATGCGGCGACAAGCCGCAGCCCGTCGGCGGCGGCAAGGATATCTCGCCCTACGGCGTGCACGACCTCGCCGGCAACCTCGTCGAGACCTCGCGCGCCTTCTTCCTCGGCTCCTGGTTCTACACCCTGAGCTTGCAGCCCACGATGGCGGAAGACCCGGTGCAGAACAGCTACGGCCCGCCCTACAAGGCCGTCGGCATGGGCGGCGACTACACCGCCAACAAAGCCGGCTACATGACGGGCGTCTACCTGCGGCCCATCCCGATGGAAAACGAGAGCCGCAAGGGCATCCGTTGCGTGTGGACCGGGCTCTGAGCCTACGATTCTGCTCGATCGGTCAGGGAATCCAGGCCGCCGTCGCCACCCGCCGGCACCGCACCAAGCCGATGCCGGGGAAGGTCCGCGGCGGCCCCGGCGTCAGGCCCACCGCCCGCACCAAGGCGAACGCCGCCGCCGTCGCCGCCCGCTCCAGCGGCATGCCGGCGTCGTCCAACGGCACCGCGAGCCAGACCTCCGCCTCGTTGGCCAACGTCGCTCGCAGCCCCGCCACATCGGCCTGGAGCGCATCGGCGCTGCGCTCGG
>JBEARB010000369.1:0-9397 GCA_041163625.1 Pseudomonadota bacterium
CGCGAATTGAGAGACGGGAGCGGCTGGACATGATGGGCCTCGCTTGGTGCCGTGGGCACGTTCGCGCGACCCTATGCTACGGCCGTGGCGTTGCCATGGCGTGCTTGGTCGGGTGGATACCGCACTGCCCGCTCGCGAGGTTGCAGAAGGGCAAGCCGTTGCAGAGGTTGCCGTCGTCGCCGGCGAGGCAATCGGCGTCTTCGCTGCATTTGCAGACGTCGGTGCCGCTCTTGCAGACGCCGGCGAGGCAGGCGTCGCCCTTGGTGCAGACCTGCCCGTCGTCGCAGTCCTTGGCGCGCCGGGCGCGCAGACGCCCGCGAAACAGGTCTCCTTGTAGGTGCAGGCGTTGCCGTCGTCGCAGACCACGTCCTCGTTGGTCGCCTCGTGCGCGCATTCGCCGGTCTTGGGCACGCACGAATCCGCGGTGCAGATATTGCCGTCGTCGCAGCTCTTGACGCCCTTGCCGATGCATTGGCCCGCCTGGCAAGTGCCCGTGTTCGCGCAGGACGAGACCGGCTCGCAGCTCGCGCCGTCGGCGGCCGGACCGTAGGCGCACTCGCCGCCGATGCAGGCCGCGACCCGGCAGGGCTCGCTCGCGGCGGGGCAGTCGCCGGCCACGACGCAGGGGCTCGGCGCGGTGTCGGCGTCCACGATGACGTCGGCGTCGTCGGCCTTGGCGTCGTCGCCGCCGGAGGTGCCCGCGGTCGTGTCGCCGCTGCCGGTCTTGCCGGCGTCTTCACCGCCGCAGCTCGCCAGGAGGAGGAGCAGGGCCGTCACGCCCAGCGCACGTCCCCACCATCCGTTTCGAATCCGCATCTGTCGCTTTCACACCCGCTGGTCGTGGGCCAGAGGGTGGACCGAGGCGCCGAGCGCGGTCGCGCCCCGGGGTGGTCGCGTCGCGCCGGCCGAAAGGTCCTCGGTATCCGCAAAAAGTCGTGGGCCGGCAGATCTGCCAGCCCGGTTCCAGCGAGCGAGCCGTTCGGGTGTCCAGATCTGAACACCCCTGCGCCGACGGAGCCATCAGTGCCCGCCGCAACGCCGCCGATCGCAGGTGGCGCAGAGCGTCGCAGCCGGGCTAGGCTCGGCTGCGCACTCGCTCGCCCCTCAACGTCGGAGCTCTGCATGTCCACTCCCGGCTCGGTCGCTCGTTGGTTCGCATGGGTCCTGCTCGGGGCCGCGACGCTCTGCTTCTCGCCCGTGCCTGCAGCGGCGTCGGTTCGGCTCTCGGGCGGGGCGACCGCAACGTCTCCGGCTGCCGGGGCGCCAGTGGTCGAGCTCGACGCCACCGGCGAGGCGTTCTTCGCCTGGGACGCCAACCGGCCGCCGGACGGCGCCATCCCCGGCCGCATCTTCGACCCCCGCCACGCCGAGTTCGCGATCTCGCAGGTTATGCTGGGCCTCTCGGTGCAGACGCAGCGCAGCCGCGCGACCGCGCGGCTCTGGCGCGGCTGGACGCCGACGGTGATCTGGGGCAGCGAACCGGCGGGTCCGGTCGATTGGTCGCTGCTGCGCGAGGCCAACGCTGGCTTCCGCCTCGACGACGGCAGCGGCGGCGGCGGCGTCTGGCTCGAGGCAGGGCTGTTCGGCTCGCCGATCGGCTTGGAGAGCGTCTACGCGCGCGACAATTGGCTCTGGTCCGGCGCGCTGCTCAACGTGGCGATGCCCTTCTACGTCGCCGGTACGCGGCTCACGGTGCCGCTCGGCAAGGCAACCACCGCAGAGCTCGGTCTGTACGGCGGCTGGCTGCGGCTGACGGCCTCGAATATCCCCTCGACCTTCATCGCGCGCGTCTTCGGCGAGCGCGATTGGGGCATCTGGCAGGTGTTGCTCTCGTCGGCGCCGACGCGGCCCGACCTGGACCGTACCGGCATCGGTCAGGTCCGTGGCTGGTTGCTCGACGCCTTCGCCTCGGGCGCGGTCAGCGAGCGCCTCGAGCTCGCGCTGCAACTCAACGGCGGTGCGGAGAGTTGGACCCTCGCCGGGGCCGGGCGCCTCGGCCTCTGGGCGGCTTCCAACGTCTGGGCGCGCTACAAGCTGGCGCAGGCGTGGCGGCTCGGCGCGCGCGCCGGCGTGTTCTGGCAGGGCGGCGACCGCGACATCCTCAATCGCCCGACCGGCAGCTTCGACCTCGGCCGACTGTGGTGGCCGACCGAGCGGCTGATCGAGGCCGCGGTGGCGCTCGAGTACCGCCCGGTGCAGAGCGTGATGTTGCGCATCGAGGGCCGCGTCGACCACAGCGCTGATGCGATCTTCCTGCGCCACGACGGCAGCTTCGACGCGCTCCGTCCGACCGTCTCCCTCGGCATGGCCTGGACGCTCTGAGCCGCATCTCGGCGCCTGCACGCGACCCCGCCTTGACGCGCGATGGCGCCGTCGGGAGGTTTCCCGCGCGGCTCTCCCTGCCCAGCATCGGCCGTCTTGCCATAGAAGCGCCAGCCCCTGCTCGGCCGCGCGTCGCCCCGACAACAACGCGCCGTGCACTGTGCCCTGGTGCAGACCAGCGCGACCTTGTCGAGCACGCCCATGCCGAGCCGCCCCATCGCGCGCTGCACGCGATTCGGAAGCGGCGGGTCGAAGCGCACGGCACCGACCTTGAGCACGCCGAGCGGCAAGGTGACCACGACCACGTCGGCGCTCCACACCCCGCCGCGCGTATCGACCACTTCGGCCGCGCCGTCGCTGGTGTCGACGCTGGCGACCTGCACGCCGAGCCGCACGTCCACGCCGCGCGCCACCTCAGCCACCAGCGCGTGGTAGCCGCCGGGGAGCAAGACGTCGCCGCCGCCGAATTCGCCGGTGTCGTCGAAGTGCCGAATGCTCAGCAGTCCGGCGTCCTGGGCGTATTCGTGCTCGATGTTGCTGCACAGCAGCGATTGGAGCTGCACGCGCTCCGCCGGTGCCAGCCGCTGCTGCGTCGCGAATGCCTCGACCGCGCTCCGCAGCGAGCTATCGGCGCTGTCTGAGTTGTCATCGAGCCGCGCCTCGCGCCAGGCCTCGAAGCGCTTCCACAGCCGCTCGAGCACGGCGTCTTCGGCGTCGGTCAGCGGCCGACCGACGGGATCGAAGCGCTGCATGGCGTCGTAGTCGGTGGCGACGGTCTTGGCGCCGACCCGGGCCGCCAGCGCGGTGAGCGGGTTGGCCCTCACGCCATGGATCCACGACGCGCCAAGGTCGATCGTTTGCCCGGCGATGGTCTCGGTTCGAATTCGCCCGCCGATCCGATCTCGCGCCTCGAGCACGATCACCCGCTTACCCGACGCCAGCAGGGCGCGCGCCGTCGTCAGACCCGCCATGCCAGCTCCGATGACCAGGACGTCTGCCGCGGACGCGTTCGTCCGCGTGGGTTCGACCGGCCCCTCGAGCGCTGTGGACGGGGCCCATCCCCGTGTCGGAGGTGACGGCGCTCGCACCATCCGCTCGCCCGCTTGCGGAGTCGCCCGCGAGCAGCCGGCCAGGAGAGCCGCGCCGAGGATGCGTAGCGCGGTCCGGCGGCCGAGCATGGGCACGTCAGCTTCGGTTCCCTGATTCGGCGTCAGCGCGCAGGTTCGGCGGATAGCGGTCGGGATGTCCTTGACGCTGACGTGCTCTCGGTTCTGTCCACTCATCGCACTGCTTCGTGAAGCGCTAATTCACGTTACATGACAAAGTCTGAAGGTCCATCGCTGGACGGCCGCGCGGGGCTCAGCGCAGACCGACGCTGACGAGCTTGTTCGCCACGTTCTGGTGGCCGTTCTCGGCGAACGCGACGCCGTTGTAGGAGCCGCCGTCGTCGCCGTCGTAGCGGTAGTAGTGCGTCGTCGTGTCGTTGCACCACGACCCGCACGCCTTGTTGCAGCCGCTCGGATGGATGCCGCTCATGAAGAAGCCGGTCCACATCCAGCCGCCGTCGCAGATCAACAGCTGGTACTTCCAGGTCCCGCTCGCCTTGCCGCCCTTGGCCGACCACGTGCCGAGCGTGTTGCCGGCGGTGGTGTAGCCATTGGCCGCGGCGGTGGTCTTGGCGCCGCCGTCTCGGGCGAACCATGCCTTGTCGCCGTTGTCGTGGCGCACGTAGAGCACCTCCGAGAAGGCGACGTCGCGGCAATCGGCCCGATAGCCGTCGGTGCCGTAGGCGTTCTGGCTCTGCAGCTCGCTGGCGATGTGGACCTCGCCGTTGTCGGAGCTGCACATCGTGAAGCCGCCGCCGTCGGTCTCCATGTCGCAATGGACCGCGAACGCCTTGTCCTTGGGCTGGATCCAGTAGGTGCCCGAGACCAGGGTGTCTCCGGCCTTCTTGCGCTCGGTCAGCACATCGAGGCAGCTCTTGCCGGGCTTGGTCGCCGAACCGCCGTAGGCCGCGAGGCAGGTGGCGCTGCAGCCGTCGCCGTCGGTGTTGTTGCCGTCGTCGCATTCCTCGTTGCCCTCGACCACGCCATTGCCGCAGGTGTCGGCCAGGGTGCGCCACGCCTTGCCGTCGCAGTAGCGTGGCCCCTGCAGCTTGAGATCGTAGTACATCGCGCCGACGAGGTAGGCGTCGCAGGTGGCCGGCGCCGCCTCGGTTCGCATCAGCTGCAGCATGCCGCTGAGGCCGACCTTGTTCTGCGCGACGGTGTCGACGCCGACCGAGAACGCCGCGATGGTGCCGTCGGTCTTGGCGTCGATATCGCAGAGCGTGGCGTTGCCTGGCGCTTGCTTGATGCAGAAGTTGGTGTCGGTCACCACGAGGGTCCAGGTGCCGTCGACCGCGGTGCCGACCAGCGTCGCGAAATCGCCGGATTTCGGGGTCGTCTTGTCGGGGAACACGGTATCGAGCGCCTTGGCGTCCTTGATCCCACAGGGATCGCAGAGCGTGATGCCGACCTTCTTGTCGCCGGGCGGCAGCAACACGGCCTTGACCGAGCCGAGGTCGGTGTTGGCGAGCTGCACATGCACGCGCACCGCGGCGGCCTTGCCCAGCGCCGGCAGCTTGACCTCCGAGCTCGCGCTCGCGCCGGTGTTGTCGGGGATGGAGACGCCGCTCGGCCCGGCGACGGTGTCGGTGAACGCGTTGCCGAGCATCCCGCCGAGCAGCTTGGTCGCCCCCTCGGCCGAGACCGGCTTGCAGACCAACGCTCCGTCGGCGGCGATGCCCGTCACGGCCTGCCCGGCCGGACACGAGCCGCTCGCGGTCTTGATGCCGGTGAGCTTGCTGCCGTCGCCGGCGAAGGCGGTCGCCGTCACGGTCTTCGCGACGAGATCGCCGGTGAAGGTGCCGCTGCCGGCCTTGAGCGCGTTGCCGCCGAGGTCGACGTCACCGTCGAACTTCATCTCCGCGACGCCGACGCAGCCGGTGCAGGTCAGATCGAGCGCGGCGCCGCCTTTGCTGGCGCTCGCGGCGTAGTTGACGCCGAGCGCGGCACCCGAGACGCAGCCCGTGCAGGCGACCCCCTCGGCCACAGCTGCCCGCAACGCATACGGCGCCGCGTGCAACGGCTGACGCGGCAGCTCCGGATCGCTACCGATCGCGAGGCTGACGAAGCGCGGACCGTCGAACACCGACGCCGTGAGCGGCGTCTTGCCGCCGAGCGCGAGCGAGAACCCGCCCGACTGCACCTGGAGCGTGAGGTCTTTCTCGGACCAGATCGCCGCGCCACCCGAAGCCGCCGCGTACACCGCGACCGTGGTCTTGTAGTCGCCGTCGGCGACCGGGCCGCCGCCCACGGCCCGCAGTGAGCCTTCGACCAGCAGCGTCGCTGGCACAGCCGCTCGCACCGGCAGCGCGACGACGAACACGCCGAGCAGTCCGACGAGCCAACCAACGATTCGAAAATGAGACTGGGGCCAAGACATGAGGCACTCCTGGTCGAAGCGTGGGGCGCGCATTCGGCCGGTCACGCGCGGCGAACTCCTGGCTGCGTCGGTGCGCAATGCCTCGAGCTCGTCGCGGGTGAAGGTGTAGACGGACAGGAATCATGAGACCAATTCTGCTCTCACACGGTGTTCCTTCCCGTCGTCTGACTGGACGATATGCCGCTCGCAGAGCTGCAGCAACCCCCACCGCGACGCCGCCCGGCATCGGGCACAGGCGTCACGGTCATCGGTTGTCGTATTCTGGCCGCGTGGCCACGGGCAACCAACACTCCGCAGGCCAGCGCCGCCAAATGCTTATTGGGACAGCTCCTCGACACACTGGTCGTAGAGACTGTCGATGATCTCCTCGCCAAGCTTGATGCACCTGGCCTGTAGGTTCTCCTTGCCGTAAGAGCGGATCAGGCACTTCGTCACCTCGGCGTTGACGATCGCCGTGTTCCTGTTCACGCACACGTTCAACTCCGTGCTCTGTAGAGGGGTCAGGTTCTCCAGGTATCTGCGCTTCCGTTCCTCTACGAGCTGTAGCCTGATCGCCTCTGCTCGCGCCTGTGCTTCAGCGACCTTCCTCGCGGCATCGGCTTCAGCGACCTCGCGCTCGTACAGCGGACGAGAGGCGGCGAGCACGGGGTGGTTTGTTAGGTCGAAGGCTCCTATTTCGGCCGGCTCCCTGCCGCAACTGTAGCACTCGCGGCCCCACTCCTGTTGTTCGGGGCCATGGATCGACGCGGAACAGTACTCCAGGGAGCACTCCTTCTTGCCCACGCGGTAGGTAACGAACGGATAACGAATCCAATCAGCACTCGCGTCGAGCTGTAGGCGGTTGGTGTCGACCTCACCACGGCTGTTTGTCGTCAGCGATCCGACCGACAGGTTCGACTTCCCCGCGCGGAAGTGCACCTTCACACCTACAGCCGGCCGCGTACCACACTCCTTGCGCTCCTCGGCGAGGGTTCGATGCTGGCCCACGACCTCCGTTCGCACATCCGTCTTGTCGGACACGAGGCCTTCGAGCAGAAACGTCAGGGCGGCGGAGCCCGCCAAAGATACAAGACCGGTCCACATCATCGGCGTTCCTATCTTCTCGTTATAGTCTGCGACCGTCACGCCCCCGAAAGCCACCGCCAGGGGTACAGCAAGCGAGGCGATAACGTAGGGGGCCGAAAGGGTCCGTTGGTACAGCTTCCGCTGCTTGAGCGGATGGCTGCGGATCGCCCGACAGTAGCTCGTGTCCTCCAAATAGATGTGGCCAGGGGTTCGACTGGCCTTGGGTCCGGAGAGATGCGTGACCAAATATTTCTCGGTCTTCGTGCCGACGACCTTGAAGTTGTCGCTGTTCCAGGTGGGTTTCGACAGGTCCTCGATGAAGCGGTACGTACAAGCGGGCATCATCGCCAGCAGGGCCAGGATAAGGCCAAGTAGCCGCGGCGCATGCCGTGGACGCGGGAGGGGCGGCACTGTTTGGGGCAACCTCGGTAGTCGTCGGACGAAATGTACGAAAGCGTCCAAACTGACATAAATCACTTGTTGTACGAAATCGAGCAGATGCCCCCTGTAGGCGGCGTGGTTGCCGATGGCGTTATCCGAGAAAGCGTTCTTACGTCTACTACCCGCGATGCGGACCGAACCGTCGAGGTGGACGTGCAGATCGGTCTTTGGCATCTCGCGTACGAACGCCTCGGTGATGGTCTCGTTGCCGCCGTTCGCGGAGGGAGCGCTGTTCGTCATGATGGCCTCGTCGTGGTCGACCGAACCTATAACACGAGATTGATCTCAATCACTTCTTCGTCCGATTTTGGATCTTTATCGGCCAACTTCCCCGCAGACCAATTTCGGTGACAGCCGGCCGGTCGAAGAATTGCGTATGTCGGACATGGATGCCCACGTGTCCAATGGTGCCGAGCATTGCTGCCTCCGCCCCTAGTTTCGTAGTCTGATCATCTACATGAACGGCAACCCCCGCTTCGAGTCCCAAAAAGAGGACCCCCACCCCATACCCGAATGCGGTCCGCCAACTCTCGGTCTTGAAATCGCGCAGTACGCGACCATAGACTCCTCTCCACGCTACCGGCACCGAGAAATGTTGGCCGACGTCATTGAGCGACATCCGCAGGCCCAGGGTAGTACCAAACCCTTCGCCTCCGTAGTGCCACGTCAGCCCCGTCTCGATCCCGGGACTGAGATAGGTGGTCTTTCCTCGGGTGCCGAGCTCCTTCGCTGAAGCGCGCATGGGGATAGAGACCAGCAGCGTCAAAGTAAGCGTCGCCACCCGGGACGTAGACACTCTCTTCATCGTTAACCCTCTCACGCAGCAAATTATCCTCGTGCTGAGCCATCGCCACGGTCAGCATGCCACCGTGCTCGACCCCGGCAAGGCTCGAGGCGCCGGCTCCGCTGACGCGTGGGTGATGGGTACACACAGCGAACCAAGGGGTTTCGGGAGCCGGCTGGCCGTAGCTTCAGGGAGAGCGACCGCCGCACAGAACCGCTCGCTGTCCCAAGCGCTTGGGGACTGAAGCATCCCCCAGATGGCGTTCTTCGGCTTGTCACGCGCGAGGGGCCGCTCGAAGTACGCCTTGAGCGTTGGAGACGGGGAAAACCTGGTGCGCTCGACTCGCAAAAACAGTTGTCGCGAAGCTGCAGAAGGAGTTGACGTCGATCAGGCCGCCGTCGTCGGGGTGTTGGGGCACTGCACGGCCTAGGGTTCTGCACGTCAGACAGCGAGGTCTCCACGCGTTGCAGAGATCGATTCCCGCGTTGGTGCGTCCAACGCTGATGAGACGCTGCGCCCACAGGCTCGAGGCACAGGTGGTCTCGCAGAGCAGGTCAGCGATCACGGAGGTGGTATGTCGACAACACGAATACTCGTCGCAGCTGTATGGGTCCTCCTCTGCTCTGCGAGCGCACAGGCTCTCGACTCCGACTTGGGGACCATCGATCTGCAGGTCGAGAGGAAACCAGATGTAACCATGACATTGTTTTGGTCGGGGATGCACCCCTACCTCAAACAGGGCGCGCATTCCTACAAGCATAGCCAGATGGCTGAATATCCTCAGAAATTCTACATCGACCTTGTCAAGAAGTACCTGGGTGAAGAGCCCAGCGGCGAGTTCTATTTTCGTTTCCATATCTACCGATGCGTTTGGGACGGCCGAAGCTGCGATGAAGAGGACGATTTCCACGCCGACAAGAAGCTGCTCTTCGACGTGTTCTACGACTTCGATAGCTGATGACGGTCATCGCTCGTCGGCGACGGCCGAGGCGGGCCACGTCGCGGGCCACATCGCGGGCCTGTATGATGTCTGGACCTGTTGCTCGGGGGCGTGCGTCAAGTGTCGGGGCCACACGAACGAGTGGCAGGTGCAGCAGGAGCGAGTCGCAACGTCAACGCTGCAACGACTGCGAACGTTGGGACCTCAAGCCCTCCGACCTGCCGATGCCCGATCTGGTCTAGAGACGCGATCAAAAAATCGCCAGGGGCGATATTTTGGTCGCGGCTCGTGGAGGGGGATGGTTCGCGAGAACCGCGCTTCTCGCGACCAGGGGGCGCCTAGCTCCCCAAACAACAGAC
>JBEARB010000370.1:0-40638 GCA_041163625.1 Pseudomonadota bacterium
GACGACGGCAAGCCGTGCACGACGGATTCCTGCGACAAGCAGACCGGCAACTGCGTGCACACGCCGACCGGCGGTCCGGGTTGCGGGGGCGGCGGCGCGAGCTGCGTCGGCAACTGCGGCGGCAGCAGCGCCGACGGCAGCTGCTACTGCGACTCCCAATGTGCCCAGGCCGGCGACTGCTGCTCCGACATGGCGACCGCGTGTGGCGGTGGCGGTGGCGGCAACGGCTGTGGCCTGACGCCGAGCAAGACCTGCAGCGGCCAGTGCGGCGGTGCTGGCACCGGCGGCTGCTGGTGCGATAGTTCGTGCCAGGCGTCTGGTGATTGCTGCCCGGACTACGCGGCCTGCTGTGCTCCATAGGCACGAGACGAAGAGGCAGATCATGATGCGACGACAACTTCTCGGCCATGCCGCTTGCCTGCTCCTACTCGCCGGCTGCGGACAGGACGCCTTGGTCGACAGCGACACGGGTGACGGCGCGACGACGACGAGCGACGCGGACCTGAAGGACGCCGAGTCCGACACGGGCGCCGGCGACGGGGTGGCAGCGGCCGACCAGACCGGCGGCGGCGCCGATGTCCCCGGCACCGCCGACGCGGTCGAAGACACCGCTGGTGCTGGCGTCGGCAGCGACTGCAAGAGCGACAAGGATTGCATCGGCTTCGATTTGGTCTGCGACAAGACGGCCGGCCAATGCGTGGCCTGCAACGGCGACGTCGATTGTGTGGCGCCCGATACCTGCAAGGCGCACGTCTGCGTGCCGCCGCCGAAGTCGTGCGGCTCCTCCAAGGATTGCGCGGAGCTGGACCAGGTGTGCGACAAGGGCGCGGGCTTCTGCGTCGATTGCGTCGGCGACGACGATTGCGCGAGCGGGCTGGTCTGCCAGAGCACCGTCTGCGTGGCGCCGCTGTGCAAGGCGGGCGAGACGCGCTGCAAGGACAACGGGACGCTGGAGATCTGCAGCGAGGCCGGCGACGCCTGGACTGCGACGCCCTGCCCGGCCGCGCAGCTCTGCGTGGCCGGCTTCTGCAAGGCACAGGGCGGCGGCGGTTGCAGCGAGGGCAGCACCCAATGCGCCGACGCGGTGACGCTGCTGATGTGCGACGCCGCAGGTGCCTGGCAGCCCACGATCTGCCCCGGCACCAGCTTCTGCGTGAGCAATACCAGCGGCGCCATCTGCGGCCAGGCCGACTGCAAGCCAGGCACCAAGGTCTGCCAGGGCGACAAGGTCGTCGAGTGCAACGCCGCTGGCGAGCTCGGTGACCTCAGCGACGATTGCGGGGCGACCGGCAAGACCTGCGAGGCCGGCGCCTGCAAGGAAAAGCCGGCCGGCACGCTGTGTACGCCCGGAAATACGGTCTGCCAGGGCAACGCGGTCGCGACCTGCGACGCGGCCGGCGCCGCCTGGACCACCACGGCGTGTGGCAGCGGCTCGGCGTGCGAGGCCGGAAGCTGCAAGCCCGTGGTGTGCACGCCGGCGGCGAAGCAGTGCAAGGACGGCAAGGTTCAGATCTGCAACGCCTCGGGCACCGGCGAAGCGACGTTGGAGGATTGCCAGAGCAAGGGCCTATTCTGTTGGCAGGGCGCGTGCAGCGCGCAGGTCTGCCAGCCGAACAGCGTCGGCTGCCAAGGCGACAAGCTCGTGGTCTGCAACGATACCGGCAGCCAGCTCTCGACCCAGGCCTGCGACGACGGCGACCCGTGCAGCAAGAACCTCTGCGTGGCCGGCGCCTGCAATTTCACCAAGCCGGCCTGCGACGACGGCGAGCCCTGCACCATCGACGGCTGCAACTCGGTGACCGGCGCCTGCACCGCGAGCGTCAACAACGGCCCCTGCGACGACGGCGACGCCTGCACCCTCGCGACCGTCTGCACGGTGAGCGGCTGCAAGCCCGCGCCCGGCGGCGAGGTCGGCACCTTGGCCGGCTCGGGCGGCACCGGCGCGCAAAACGGCGCCGGCACCTCGGCGACCTTCAGCGGGACCGTCAGCGGCGTGCTCGCAGTGGGCGACGTGGTCTACGTGGCCGACGCCGGCAACCACGGCATCCGCGCCATCGCCAAGGACGGCAGCGTCTCGACCTACGCCGGCCTGCTCGGCACCGCCGGATTCATCGACGGCAACCTCGCGGACGCGCGCTTCAAGACACCGCACGGCTTGGCGGCGCTGCCCGACGGCAGCATCGCCGTGGCCGATACCGGCAACCTCCGCATCCGCCGCATCTCGCCGCAGGGCGCCGTCTCGCTCTGGGCCGGCAGCGGCGGGTCCGGCTCCACCGACGGTCCGGGCAGCTCCGCGAGCTTCAACCTGCCCTTCGGCATCGTCGCGGCGCCGGCGGGCGGCGTGTACGTCACCGACTCGACGGCGCATCGGGTGCGCGAGGTCAAGGCCGACGGCACCGTCTCGACGCTGGTGGGTGCCGGCGCGGGCTTCGCCGACGGACCGCTCGCGGCGGCCAAGCTGAAGCTGCCCGAGGGCATCGCGCGGGCGGCCAACGGCGCGCTCTACGTCGGCGATTCCGGCAACGGTCGCGTCCGCCGCATCGCCGCCGGGATCGTCGAGACCGTCGCCGGCAGCGGCGCCGTCGGGAGCGCCGACGGCGCCCCGACCTCGGCCAGCTTCGGCAACAGCTTGGCGGGCATCGGCATCGACGCGGCGGGCAACGTCGTCGTCGTCGACAGCGCCAACCACCGCCTGCGCCGCATCGCCGGCAACGGCGTGGTCAGCACGCTGCTCGGCGGCACGGGCGGTTACGCCGACGGGCTGGCGGCGCAGGCCAAGCTCTCGACGCCGGTGGCGATCACGCTCGGCGACAAGGGGCGTTGGATCGTGAGCGACCGCGGCAATCGGCGCATCCGCTGGATGGACCCCGCCGTGGTCGATTGCGACGACGGCCAGGGCTGCACGGCCGACAGCTGCGACAAGGCCACCGGCACCTGCAAGCACACCGCCATCGGCGCCGGCGGTGCCTGCGAGGACGGCGACGGCTGCACCATCGGCGAGACCTGCAACGCCGTGGGCAGCTGCGGCGGCGGCAAACCCAAGGTCTGTGACGACGGCGACGCCTGCACCACCGACAGCTGCGACGCCATGGCGGGCGGTTGCGTCGCCACGCTGAACCTCGCGCCGATCCCGGTGTCGTTGGGCAGCAAGCACGACGTGTTGTTCTGGATCGACACCTCGGGCTCGATGGCGCAGGAGGCCAAATACCTCAACGATCAGCTGAACGTCTTCCAGAAGCTCGTCCCCGCCACGGCGGACGTGCGGGTGGTCTTGTTCGGCAACGGCTTCGGCATCTGCGTGCAGCAGCCGATGGGTGGCCCGAATTGCACGGACGGCCCGACGTTCATGCACGTCAAACAGAGCATCGGCTCGACCAACGGGCCGAATATCCTCACGACCAACAGCGCCAAGTTCGGCTCGTTCTTGCGGCCGGGCGCGGTGCAGCACGTCGTCGCCGTCACCGACGACAATCAGAGCACCCCGAGTGCCTGCTCGACCCCATGTGGTTCGGCCAATGGCGGCGCGTTGGGCACGGCATGCAGCGATTGCAAGGCCAACTGGTTCATGAATTCGATGAACCAGCTGCTACCGCAGGTCTACGCCAAGAACGCCTCGATGCCCTACGGCATGATCCACCACAGCATCGTCGCCTACGAGAACAAGAGCGATTGTCCGACGATCGCGCAGAAGGGCGCAGCCTACCTGCGGATGACCGAGCTCACCGGCGGCGAAAAGATGAAGGTCTGCGACACCTCGTGGGCGCCGTTCTTCGTCAAGCTCGGCGAACGCTTCAAGAGCGGCGGCAGCAATTGCGGCTTCCTCAAGCCCGCTGCCCCGGCGGGCGCGGGTGCCTCGGGCGCGTTCACGGTGCGCATCCACACCGCGACCGGCACGACCGTCGTCAAGCCTGCCGCCGGCGGCGTCTGCAACGGCGACGGCTACACCACCAGCAGCGCCGACGGAAAGACGACGGTGACGCTCTGCCCGCAAAGCTGCCAAGCTGCGGCAACGGCGAGCTTGGACGTGTTGTACAGTTGTCAGTAGCGCCCTCTGCGGGAACGGGCATGCTGGGATCTCCGCGACACGACGCGACGGGCCCCGCACCGATCCGAAGTCACTGACCCCGGCCGACAAGGGCCCCCGCCTGACCCAAGGCGACCACGTGCGCACCGGCCCCGGCTCGGTGGCGCGGTTGGCGCTGGCCGACGGCAGCTTCGTCGCGCTGCTGCCGCAGACGCTGTTCAAGCTCGGTTGCGTCGAGTTGACCCGCGATCTGAAGCGCGCTGTCCGCATCGACCTGATCGAGGGCAAGTTCGAAGCGATCGCCGAACCGCGCGGCAAGGGCAGCAGCTTCGACGTCGTCACCCGGACCGCGGTCGCAGGTGTGCGCGGCACGCAGTTCCGCGTCGCGGTCGGCGAGTCGGCGGCGACCTCGGTCGAGACCGTCACCGGCGCAGTCGAGCTGACGGGACGCGAGGGCGACAAGGCCTCGGTGATGGTAGAGCCCGGCACCGCGAGCCGAGTCGATTCGGCGGGCACGCCGAGCAAGCCGCGCAAGCTCCTGCCCGCGACCGTCGTCGCGGGCCCGTTGCACGACCCGATGCAACGCGACGCCGAGCTGCGTTGGAAGGCCGTCGAGGGAGCCTGCGCCTACCAGGTGCAGTTCGGCGGCGATGGTGAGCTCGCGGCCGAGTTCCTGACGACCGAGACGCGAGAGACGTCGCTGCGCTTGCCGGCCAACTTGCGCGAAGGCCATTGGTTCTGGCGGGTCGCGCCGGTCGACCCCGACGGCTTCGTCGGGATGCCGACCCAGACCTTCAGCTTCGTGCTGCCGGCTCCGGCCGAGAAGGGCAAGCGCTGACGAGGTCGAGCTGCTCCGCGCCGGCGATCGCCCGGCCCAGGAGCGCCTCGGCGCACGGCGCGATCACCTCGCGCGCGATCGCCCGCACCAGATGGTGCTGCTGACGCGGCGAGAGTCGCCCGTGGGCCTGCCACGCCTGTGCATCGACGCCCGCCGGCAGCTGGACCTCGGGCAACGACGCCAGCGCCTGCTCGAATGTCCGCGCTGCCCGCGCACGACGCGCGTCGTCGGCGTCCTGTAGCGCCCAACGGACGAAACGCCACGCCAGCTCGGCGTGGCGCGCTTCGTCCGCGGCGATGACCTCGAGCGCCTCGCGGAACGCCGGCACCGTCGCCGACCGCGCCGCGCTCGCCGCCAGTGTTGCCGCGAGCGTCTCGCCGACGCAGCCCTCGACGATGGCGGCCGCGACGGCCGCGTCCACATCGGCCGCGAGCGGCACCGATGGGCCGAGCGGCAATGCGTCGGGTCCGAGCGTCACCCCGGCGAGCCGGCTCGCCAGGCCGTAGCAGTGCTCGGCGTGTTCGACCTCGTCCCCGGCCGCGCGCACGGCGTCGGCGCAGAGATCGGCCGGCGCACCGAAGCGCAGCAGCTCGAGCGAGAAGCGCGCGAAACTGGCGATCGAGGCGTGCTCCATGGCGGCGTCCTCGGTCCAGGCCGCGACCAAGGCGGTGCGGGTCACGGCGTCGAGCGGCCACGCCACATCGGTCGTCGCGTCGCCGGCGGCGCGCGCCCAACCCGCGCGCTCGGCCGCGCGCGCGACGACGGGGGCACCCGCGAGCACCAACGGACGGCCGCAGCAGCCGCCCACGCAGAAGGCGTAGCAACAGGTATCGCCGACCATCACCGGCCCGGCCGTGGCGGCGTTGCAGCAGCCGTCGAAGACGCGCTCGGCAGCCGGGCAGCCGTCGGGCGGGACGGGGTAGTCGACGGTCGGACCCGCGTCGGCGTCGCCGCTGCCGGCGTCCACCGCCTCGCCACCGCCGAACTTCATGTCGACGGCCCACGCGAGCTGGGCTGCCGTGAAGCATTGCTGCTGCGGCTGGCCGAAATCGCAAGTCGTGCCGCCGAGGACGTCGGCGCTGCCGCCGTCCGGCGGCGTGACGTCGGCGAGGACATCGCTGGCGTCGGTGGTGTCGACGCTGCCGTCGCCGGGTTCGGCGTCGACCGCGACGTCGACCGCGGCGTCGCTGGCGGTATCGGCGGCGGCGTCCGTGGCGGCGTCCGAGACGGTATCGGCGCTTCCGCCGGAGTCGTCGCCGCCGGTATCGGCCTGGGTGGTGTCTTGGCCGACGCTGTCGACCGCCGCGCCATTGCCGCCGCTGGTCGTGCTGCTGCAGCCGGGCGCCACGACGACGACGACGCCCATCGCCGCCAGCAAGCGCTGGCGGAGCTTCCCGAGCTCTCGCATGGTCCACCTTCTCTCGGCGTGTCCGGCCCGGACGCGCCGTGCTACCCTCTCGAGGGCCAGCGTAGCGGACCCTCGGACGCCTTGCACGGCAAGCGGTTCGAATCTGCGTGGACGCTCGCGCGTCTCGCACCAGCCCCGCTACGCGTGGCAACCCCTCGGTTCCTACTCGATCGCCAAGGAGCGTCCCATGAAGCTACCGCGCCCCACCTCGACCCTGCTCCGCGCCGCCCTGCTCGGCGGCGCCGCCCTGCTCGTTGCGCCGCTGCTCGCGCCCACTCCGCTGCTCGCCGGTCCGCAGGACCCGTGGGCCGGCGATTGGCGCTTCGAGCTCGCCGGCGCCAAGCATGGCAGCACGCCGATGAAGGTGCGCCGCGTCGCGGTCGTCCAAGGCGGTGAGCGCCTGCTCGCCCGCGGGCCGGGGCGCAAAGGTTGGTCGCTGCAGATCGAGATCGCGGCGGCGAAGGTGGTCGGCTTGGTTCAGATCACCGCCACGCGCCAGGACCGCCGCATGGTCTGCGCCGGCGTGGTCGACCGCGGCGTGATGTCGGGCACCTGCTACGACGGCCGCGGAGAGGCGCGCACGTTCCGCCTGCTGCCGGCGCAAGCCGTGGCCGAGGAGCAGCCCGCGCAGCCGGTGGTGGTGGCGCAGCCGGTGCCGCAGCCGCCGGCGCCGCAGAGCCCGCCGGCCGTCGTCGTGGTGCAGCAGCCGCCGGCACCGCCCGCGCCGGCCGTGCCGAGCTGCACCGAGACGCTGCTCGCCAAGGGTCACCACCCGATGCACCTCAAGAAGTGCAAGGGGGCCGAGCCCTTCTGCGCCGAGGCGCTGCTGAACAAGGGCCATCACCCGATGCACCTGTCGAACTGCACCTACGACGTCGAGCCGCAATGCGCGCGGGCGTTGCTCGAGCGGGGCCACCACCCGACGCACCTGCGCCAATGCCGCGGCGTGAACCCGCAGTGCGCCGTCTCGGTGATCGCCAAGGGCCATCACCCGGTGCACCTCTCGAATTGTCGCTGAGAGCCCTATTTCTCGGGCGTCGTGGGGTAGAGCAGGTAGAGCGCGGCGAGGCACATCTCGTCGAGCGTCTCGTCGCCGAGCACGACGTCCGAGGGCGCGTCCTTGCCCTGCTCCGCGAGCGCCCGGGCGACGCCGGGGTTGCCCTTCGAATTGTCGTAGACGCAGCGCATGTGGAGCTTGTCGCCGGTGCGGACGCTCGGTAGGGCGTCGGTCGGTGCGTCGTAGAAGTAGTAGCGCTGCCAG
Source organism: Pseudomonadota bacterium (assembly GCA_041163625.1). Classification (GTDB taxonomy): domain Bacteria; phylum Myxococcota_A; class UBA9042; order UBA9042; family UBA9042; genus JACKFC01. The sequence goes on from JBEARB010000370.1 coordinate 7,532, forward strand.
TTGAAGTCCCACGCCGGCGTGTGCAGCAGGCAGGCGTCCTGCTGGTCGGCGGCGCGGGTCTGCGGCGCGCAGACGGCCCACATCGCGTCGGCGCCGGCGGCAGAAGCGGCGACCAGGCATTGTTGGCAGACGGCGCCGGCTGCGTTGACCTGCGCGCCACATGTGGCGACGGCGCAGGTCACCAACTCTTGCCCGGTCTTGCCGCCGCATTGGCCGTCGACGCAGCCACCGAGGGCGTCCCGCGTCTCGCTGCTGCACAGGCCCTGCACGTCGCCGCGCTCGAGCCAGATCCGCATGTCCTTGCCTACGTAGTGCATGTGCGAGGCGACGCCGTAGACGCGCAGGCCGCCGATCGCCACGCCGTTGAACTTGGGCACCGTCCACACCATCGTCTCGGGGTGATCGGTCGCGCCGGCCGGGATGCGGAATTCCGGTCCGGCGACGTCCGCCGGTCCCGCCTGCAGGCCGTCGCCGCCGCCGAGCGGCTTGTGGAAGTTGCCGATGAGCATCGACACGGCGGTCCACGCCGGCCGCTTGTCGAGCAGATCGAACTCGATGTGCGTCGCGTCGGGGATCGACTCACCGAGCGGATGGTAATGCATCTGCAGCACCAACCGCGCGCCCTTGGGCACGGGTAGGCCGGCGTCGTCGGGCAGCACGGCAGGCACGCCACCCGGAGCCCACGCCGCGATCAGCTGGCCGTTGATGCCGGGGCCGCCGAAGCACGGATAGTAGCCCTTGTCGCCCGCCTTCTGCACCGAGGCGCCCGACGCGTCGACGAAGAGCAGGCCGTGGTGGGCAACCCGAGCGTCGCCGGCGCGGAAGTTCACGCCGCGCACCCAGGCGTCTTCGGTGAACTTCGGGTCGAGCACGAAGCAGATGAACTGGTCTTGGTTGCCCGAGGTGACGAAGGGCTGCACCGGAGCCAGGTCGCGGTCGACCTCGTCGAGCTTTTCCTCGGTATCGGTCGGGATCGGCGCGGCGGTCGCGGCGTCCCCTTCGGGCCCACCGGCAGCGACCCACGCCGAGAGCGTCGTGCGCTCGCCGGCGCTCAGCCGGAGATCGTGCTTCCACGGCAGCGGCGGCGTGCACTCGGCCGTGTCCTGCGCGCCCCACGGCGGCATCCGCCCCTGCTCCACGGCGCCGACCATCAGCGTGCCCATCGCGCGCGCCGTCTCGACATCGTCCAGGTCGAACGAGGCGATCCCACCCGCTCGATGGCAGCCGAAGCAGGCGCGCGCCAGCAGCGGTCGAACGTGCTGATGCCAGGTGACCGGCCCCGAGAACGCGTCCTGGCTCGACGCGTCGCCGGCCGCGCCGCCACCGCCGGCGCTCGTCTCGGTCTCGCCCCCACACGCCGAGACGACGAGCAGCAAAAAGACCGCGAAGCAGCGGGCCGCCGAAGGTCGAATCAGGGACACGGGCCCTCCTTGCCGACCGCCATCCCCGCAGCGCCCGCGTCGCAGGCGTTGCCGTAGGTCTTGCCGTCGCAGCCGCAGACCGGCTTGTAGATCTTGATGCATCCACCCGGCTTGGGTTCGCAGCTGCCGGGCTTGCCGCAGGCGTCCAGGCCGATCGCAGCGCAATAGGTGTCGGCGCTGCAGCCGCTGTTGTCGCCGGCGGTGCAGCCCGTCGAGGTCGGGCATGGTCCGTCGCTGGCCTTGGCGACACCGGCGAGCAGGCGCAGGCAGGCGTTGGCGTAGGTGGTGCCGTCGCAGCCGCATTGCTGCGCGGCCTGCGTCGTCTTCGGGCACGGCTGCTTGGGTGCCGGCACGCATTGGCCCGTCATGTCCGCGCCACAGCCGTCCGGGTCGCAGACCTCGCCGCTACCGCAAGCGATCCCCATCTTGCCGCCACAGGACTTCGGCGTGCTCGCACACTCCCCCTTGCTGGCGATGTTCACGCCCACGGACTCGGCCATGCAGCCATTCCCGTAGGTGGTGCCGTCGCAGCCACACACCGGAAAATACTCCTTGGTGCAGCCGCCGCCGGTCGGCGTGCAGACGCCGTCGACACCCTCGCCGCAGCCGGTCGCCTTGCAGAACGAGCCGGTCGCGCACCCGTCGGTCGTGCCGGTCTTGCAGGCGGTCGGCGCGACCACGTCGGCCACGACGGCGTCGGGCGAGCTCGTGTCCGGCTCGGTCGTGTCCGGCTCGGTCGTGTCCGGCGCGGTCGTATCCGGCGCGGTCGTATCCGGCGCGGTCGTATCGGCGGAATCGGACGCGACAGAGTCGGACGCGGCGGTGTCCGAGCCGCTCGCGTCGGCGCTGCTGCCGTCGGTCCCGGCGGCATCGACGGCCGCGCCGTCTTCGAGCGTCACATCGCCGCCCGTCCCGTCGCCCGTGGCGACGTCGGCGGTCCCGCCTCCGCCTTGGATCGTGGTCGTCCCGCACGCCGCGAGCCCGAACACCACACAGACCCACCAACCCTGCGCCATCAACCGCATCTCGACCTCCTGGGCGTATCGCCGCGCGAGCAGGCTACCGGTGCCGGACGCGGGCGCAAGGGGCACCGAGACCGCCGTCGGCGGAATAGCAGACTCGACAACGCGGTCCGAGTCGTTGCAGACTCCGAAGCGACCGCCGCTCGAAAACCACGGACGACCGTTCCCATGCCCTTTACCTCGATCCTGATCGCGACCGATCTGACCCCGCGTACGTTGGTGACGCTGCCGGTCATCGCGGGCTTGGTTGCGCGCCTCGGTGCCGACGTGACGGTCGCCTATGCCGACGCCGACGCGGCCGATCTGCACGGCACCGCGCGCACGCTCGAGCAGCGCTCGGTGAAGGCGCATCTCGACGAGTTGCAGGCCGCCGCGACCGCGCTCGGCCTCGCGCCACAGGTGCGCGTGCTCTCGGGGGAGCCGGTGGAGGCGCTACAGCACGCGATGGATCGCGGCGGCTACGACCTGTTGGTCCTGGTGCACGACGGCACGCCCCGCGACCGCGGCTCGGTGACGGCCGACCTGATCGGCGATTGCGCTGCACCGGTACTGGTCTTCCACGCAGGTCGCGTCCGCCCCGAGCTCGATCGTCCGCGGCGTCTGGACAGCGTGTTGGTCACGGTCGACACCGAAGACGACCGCAGCGCACCGATCCGCGCCGCGCACCGCATCACGCTCGGCGTCGGCGGCAAGATGCGCGTCGGCACCATCCTGAAGGAGCGCGGCATCGAGCCGGCGGTCGACGGTAGCACGCCGCTGCTGCCGCCCGTGCCCGCCGGGCGCGTCGCCGACGCCGAGGCCGCGCATCTCAAGCTCGTCGCGCTCTGCAACGGGATCGGCGCCAACCACGCCGGGGTCTCGGTCGCGGCTGCCGCCGACCCGGCCGCCGGCTTGGTCGCCCTCGCGATCGACGCCGGCGTGGACGCGATCGTCGCCGCCCCGCACGCCCGGGGCGCCATCGCGCGCTTGCTGCTCGGCTCGGTCACGCGACGGCTGATCGACCTCTCGCCGCTGCCGGTGATGGTGATCAGCGAGCGGGCTGCGCAGCGTTTCGGCCCGCGTTCGGCCAAATAACGCCGCGTTTCCGACCTCAGAGCAAGAGCCAGCGCACCGCGATGACGCTCGCCACCGCGCCTGCGGCGTCGGCGAGGAGACCGGCCAGCAGCGCCCAGCGCGGCCGGGTGACGCCGACCGAGCCGAAGTAGACGGCGAGCACGTAGAAGGTGGTCTCGGTCGAGCCGACCAGCGTGCTCGCGAGTTGGCCAATCGGTGAGTCGGGGCCGTGCGTCTCGAGCAGCTCGGCGCAGAGGCCGAACGCGCCCGAGCCCGAAAGCGGCCGCAGCAGCGCCAGTGGCAAGACCTCGGGAGGCACGCCGAGCGGATCGAGCAGCGGCGCGAGCAGCCCGACGACGGCGTCGACCGCGCCAGAGGCGCGCAGCATGCCGACGGCGACCAAGACCGCGACGAGGTACGGGATGATGCCGAGCGCGGTCTGCAGACCATCGCGCGCGGCGTCGATGAAGACCTCGTAGACCGGCACGCGGCGCACGGCGCCGTAGAGCACCATCGCGGTGATCAGGCCCGGCAAGATCCAAGCGCTCGCCGCGTCGCCCAGTCGCGCGACGGCGACCACCAGGCCGCCCAGGCTCAGCGCGATCGCGAGCGCCGGCAGCCAAGCGCGCAGGCCCGTCCCCGGCGGTAGCTCGACGACCGCGTCCGCGCCGAGGTGCGTGGCGGGGTCGGCTGCAGGCTCGGCGGCGGGCTCGGCGGCGGCCACGACATCGACCGCTTCGGTCTGCTCGGGCGGCGGCACCTCGGCGCGCGACCAGAGCCGACGCAGCAGCAGCGCGGCGGCGACGGCCGTGGCGGTGGAGCATGCGGTGGCGACCAGCGTGGTGGGCAGGATGGCGGCGGCGTCGGCCGAACCGAGGGCCGCGCGCGTGGCGATGACGCCGGTCGGCAAGAGCGCGAGCCCGCTGGTGTTGATGGCGAGGAAGAGGCACATCGCGTCGCTGGCTTGATCGCCACGAGGCTGCAGGCTGCGCAGGTGGCGCATCGCCTCGAGGCCGAACGGTGTCGCGGCGTTGCCCAGGCCGAGGGCGTTGGCGGCGAGGTTCATCACCATCGCGCCCATCGCCGGGTGGTCGGCCGGGATCTCGGGGAAGAGGCGGAGCAAGATCGGACGGATCGCCCGCGCGAGGAAGCGTAATCCGCCGGCCTTCTCGACGATCGCCATCAGGCCGACGAACAGGACGATCGAGCCGGTGAGACCGAGCACCAGGTCGACGGCCGATTTGGCGCTGTCGAGCGCGGCCTTGCCGACCTCGGCCGCGGTACCCGTGACGGCGGCGGCGAGCGCGGCGGAGACGACCAAGAGCAGGAAAGCGACGTTCACTCGCCGAGTCTGCCGCACGGCGGGGTTCGGTCGTAGTTTTTGGCTCGGTTCCCACGCGGGTCGGATGCGCCCCGCCGACGTTGGCGGAGGCCGACTTCTCGCCTCGGCGGCGCAGAGAGGCAGGGCTCGCCGAGAGACCGAACGCAGCGTCGGTGCGTCCCTGGTGCCGGATGGAGCGGGCGCCGTGCGCCAGGACCGCTGGCAGAAGCGCCGTCGCGTGAGTTGGGTCGAAGAGCGCATCTGCGAGGAGCCGGTCATGGAGCGCTACACCGCCTACGAGTCGCAGCAGAAATGCTCGCAGCATCGCGTGTATGCCAACACGACGTGCACCACGTCGTACGTCGGGAACGGCTTCAGCCGCCGCACTTGCCGCGACAACGACAACTACCAGCAGCGTTGTCGGACGGTGGCGGTGCCGGTCACCCGCACACGTCGGGTGATCTGTCGCGTGGTCGATCACAACCGGCATACGATCACGCGGGTCATCTCGCACGAGCGCAACGGCTTCGCGACCCGCGGCACCATCGCCGTGCGCTGGCCGGGTGGCGAGGCCACGCTGCCCTTCGACTACAGCGACCAATCCGAGGATTCCGCCTATTCGGACGCCGCCGGCAAAGATCCGATGACGGCACGCAGCGTCACGGCGATGCGCAGCGCGGCGGTCGACGAGGCCCGCGCGATGGTCCATCGCCACAACGCCGCGGCGCTGCGGCCGAAGGCACTGGCTCCCGCGCGACGGCCGACGCCGCCGTCAGCGCCGGCGACCAGGCCCGCGCCGCCGATTTCGCGCTGCAGGCGATGCTGCTCGGGCTGCCGGTGCAGCGGACCGACGCGCCACGCTTCACGCGCCTGTTCAGGCTGCCGGACGAGGTGGCCGGCGAGCCGAGTCGTTGGGGCACCGCCGGCGCGGTGCGCCTGCTCGCGCGCGACGGCAGCAAGCCATCGGCTCCGGCCCGACCGCGACCGCGACCGCGATCGGCTCGAGCTGACGCTGCGTGCCGGCAACGGCATCGTGCGGCCGTCGCTGATCGGCCTCTCGGTCGGCGCGGCTGCGACCTACGGCAAGGCCGCGCGCATCGAAGCCGACGGCGAAGTCGAACCGCTCGGGCTCGGCCTGCGCGGTCTGCATTTCTCAGCCGTGGTGGCGACGCCGCCCCGGCCGCGCGGACCCGGTCCGCCACCGGCAAGCGCCGCACAGAAGCGACAAATCGCGTCACATACGAACAGGGCCCCCGTTGCCGGATTCGCACCCCTGTGCTGCGATCCGGTCAACGAACGCAGTGTGGGGGTGGTCAGGGGAGTCGCGGCGGCGACTCGGCGTTCGGACGCGAGACGGGCTCTGGGCAGGCGGAGTTGCCATGTTGGATACCATCCATCGCCAGTGGCAGATGTTGCGCTACCTGCCGCGGCATCCGAGGCGCATCGGCACGAGCGAGCTGCTGAAGAAGCTCAGCGGCGACGGCTACGATGTCAGCGCCCGTACGATCCAGCGTGACTTGCAGTCGCTCGCCCTGATTTTTCCGATCGTCTCGGACGAGCGGCGGCCCCGTGGCTGGTCGTTCGCGCCCGACGCCAAGGCCTCGGAGATTCCCTCGCTCTCGACCCACGAGGCGATCGCGCTGCGGCTGGCCGAGACGCACCTCGAGCCGATGCTGCCGCCGGCCTCGCGTGAGCAGCTCGTCGGACATTTCGCGGCCGCGCGCGAGGTGTTGGCGGAGACCCGCTTGGGTCGCTGGGCCGAGCGCGTGGCGGTCGCCCCGGGCGGGATGCACACGCTCGCTCCGAAGTTGGACGGAGCGGTCCTCGAGCAGGTCTTGGAGGGCTTGATGCACCAGCGCGTCATCGCGGCGCGCTACCGGCGGCGCGGCGACCGCGAGGCCCGGGCCTATCGGCTGCACCCGGTCGGCTTGGTCTACCGCGACGGCGTGGGCTACCTGCTCGCCATGAACGACAACTACGAGGATGTCCTGCAATTCCCGCTGCACCGCTTCGTCGCGGCGCTGAGCGAAGCGACGCCGGCGCGCGACAAGGCGGATTTCGACGCCCAACGCTACGCCTTCAGCGAAGCGATGGGCTACCTGCTCTCCGACGCCCCGATCGCGCTGCGTCTGCACGTCGACGCGCACGCCGGGGCGCGCCTGCGCGAGACCCCGCTCGCGGAGGACCAGACCGTCGAGGAGCAGCCCGACGGGACGTTGCTGATCCGCGCGACGGTGGCGGACACCCGCGCCTTGCGCAGCTTCGTGCTCGGCTTCGGCCCGCTGTGTGAGGTGCTCGCGCCCGCGTCGCTGCGCGCCGAGGTGGCCGCCGCCCACCGTAGCGCCGCAGCCCGCTACGACGTCACCCGAGCCGACTGAGCCGGACGATCCGCTCAGTCGATCGGGGTATGCGCGGCGGCGTCGACTTCGTCTTCGGCACGCCACGCGAGCGTCTGGCTTCCGAGTCCGAGCAGGTGCGTCGCGGCGCTGACCCAGAACACCTCTCGGGGCCAGAGGGCCCCGACCGCCGCGCCGATGGCGTAGACCAGCATGGCCGGCGCGATGCGTCGGCGCGTGAACGCGGCGGTGGCGCCGATGCCGACGAAGAAGAGCAGGCTCTCGAACGCCAGCATCAGCGGCACCGGGGCGCGAACCATGGCGCCGAGGGCGCGCTCGATGGCGATGGCGCCGAGGGCGACGTTGGCGAGGTGGAACAGGCGCAGGTTGACGCCGGCCGTCTTCATCGCCTGCCAGCGCACGCCGCCGTAGGCGAACGCGACGCCGAGCAGGACGAACGCGATGCTCGCGTGCGCGAAGGAGGTGAGCTTGCCGTAGCGGTCGGCGACGCCTTCGGCCAGCGCGACCAACGCCCACACCGCCGACAGGCCGACCAGGAAGCGGCGTCGATAGAGGATGCCGATACGGTCGTCGTGGCGATGACCGATGGCGCCGAGGGCCCGCAGGTCGCGCTCGTGGGCGCGCCGGGCGGCGCGCAGCTCGCGCAGGCGGGCGTTGGCGTCGTCGTCGGCGACGGGCAACTCCTGGATCAGCAGCGCGGCCTGATTGAACTCACCGGCGTCGAGCAGGCGATGGATCATCAGCAGCAGGACGTCTTGGAGGCCGGCGGCGGCGCGGACGTTCTCGGGCCAGATCTCCAACGCCTGCTGGAAACCGAAGCGACAGCGCGCGAACTTCTTGTGCACGCCGAGCGGGTCGATCTGGCTGCCGCCGTCGATGGCGTCGGCCGGGGGCGTGCGGTGCAGCTCGGCGGCGAGCTGCAGCGCGCGCTCGGTGATCTCGATGCTGGCGCGGTGGCGCAGGTAGGCGTCGAGGTCGTCGCGCAGGGCGGCGACGTCGGGGTGCCTGTCCTTCTTGTCGCGGGCTAGCGCCTTGCGACAGATCTCGGCGATCGGGCCCGGAATTCCGGGCGAGAAGGTCGGTCGCCGCGACTCCCACGCGGAATACAAGCTCGCGTGCACGGTGTCGGCGTCGTGCGGCGCGCGCCCGGTCAGCAGCTCGTGCAGCGTCGCGCCGAGCATATAGACGTCGGTCCGGACGTCGAGCTCCTCACCGCGGCCCTTGACCTGCTCGGGCGCCATGAACGCGGGCGTGCCGGCGATGTGGCGGCTGTCGCGGGCGCGCGGGAAGCGTGGGTCGGCGCCGTCGTGCAAGGTGACGGCGACGCCCCAATCGACGACGAGCACCTCGCCGTAGCTGCCGAGCATCACGTTCTCGGGCTTGATGTCTCGATGCAGCACGCCGCGGGCGTGGGCGAAGCGGATCGCGTCACAGACCGCGAGCAGCACGCGCAGCTGGCCCTCGAGCCAATCGCCGAAGCCAGCCTCGCCGGGCAGCGGTCGCTCGAGCCACGCATCGGCCCAGGGTCGGCCCTCGATGCGCTTCATCACCATCATCGGGCCGCCGCCCTCGTCGGCACCGAGCTCGTAGACCGGCACGATATTCGGATGCTCGAGCGCGCCGGTGACCAGCGCCTCGGTGAGCAACCGCGAGGCCGCCACGTCGGCGCTGTGCGCGTCGGTGTGGTGCAGGTCGCCGCGCACGCGCTTGACCGCGACCTCGCGGCCGAGGCTGTGCTGGCGGGCCAGATGCACCACGCCCATGCCACCTTCGCCCAGCACCGCGCCGAGCGAGAGCTGCGGCGCGGCCCCTTCGACGGGCGCGTCCGGGCGGGTGTGGTAGCGCGGCAGGTTCGGTCGGGTAGCGCCGCCGGGCAGCGCTTCGGGCGGCAGACCGACCGTCGCGTGCGTGGAGATACCAGCCGCCGTCAGCCGCGCCGCGAGCGCTTCGAGCTCGGCAGGGGGCGGTTCCATCGGCAGCGTGCGGTCGTCGGACATCGGGCGGCCTCTCTACCGGCTGCGCAACGGCGCGGCAAGACGCAAACTGGTCGATGCGGCCCACAGCGGGCAGACTGCGGCCCTCGCCAGCGCACGCCAGACCGGCCGTGACGCCCCCGCCCCAGGAGGCCAACGTGTTCCGAACGCCGTCCCAGACCCCCACGCGCCGACGCGCAGTGTTCGCCCTCGCGGCCTGCTGGCTCGCGGCGTGTGCCGAGCCCGACGCCGCCGTCCCCGACCCCTACCCCGACCCGGGCGCCTTCACGCTCGCCGGCCCGGGCGCCGGCCACGTCGCGGTCGCCACCGACAAGCTCGGCGCGGTCTGCGCGTGGGTCAGCGGCGGCCCCGACGACAAGACGCAGCACCACAACCTCGTGGTGCCTTACGAAGGCTACCTCTTCATGCCCTGGGCACCGGAGACCGCGGCCCAGGGCGGCGTCTCGCTCTTCGACATGAGTAACCCCTGCGAGCCGGAGCGCGTCGGCTACGGCACCACCAAGCAGATGCGGGAGTCACACTCGGTCGGCTTCTCGTTCGAGAACGGGCGCTGGGCGGTGGTCAACCACGGCGAGGGCATCATCTACGGCGGCATCTTGTTCTGGGATCTGGCCGATCTCGCTGCGCCGAAGGTCGCGAGCGTGCTGAAATTCGACGACTTCCTCTACCCCGACGCCTACGACCGCGTGACGCTCTCGGTGTTCTGGCAGGGCGAGACGGTCTACGTCGGGGGCGGCAACCCGGGCGTCTACATCGTCGACGCGAGCGATCCGACCGCCCCGAAGCTGGTCGAGCAATACCGCTTCGACCCACCGCTGCGGGTCGGGCAAGTGCAGGCCATCGGCGACCTGCTCGTGGTCGGCTCGGCCGACGACGCCCGCGCCGCGCTGCTCGACATCTCCGACCCGCGCGCGCCCAAACCCATCGCCGGCGGCGACTTCACCGTCCGCGACAGCACCGGAAAGCCTCGGAAATACTACTTCAACAACGTGCGCGACGGGTTGTTCTGGGCGACCCGCAAAGACGGCGGCGGTGGCCTGATGATCTGGGATATCCGAGACCCCTCGGCGCCGAGCTTCCGCGCCGAGGCGCTGACCGACGGCAAGGGCGGCTACGTCTTCTTCCACGAGGACCGCGCCTACTGCGGCGAGAGCGACCACGCGGTCGGCTTCGACATCAGCAACCTCGACGCGATCACCGAGATCGGTCGCTGGACGATGCCGGGCGACCTCGACACCGCCACCCCGGTCGGCAACCTGCTGCTGCTCTCGGTCGACGACAAGGCCGACAAGGTCAACGCCGCCGGCTCGGGAGTGTTGCCGCTGCAGGCCGCGCCCGACACCACGCCGCCGCGGGTGACCTGGGTCTGGCCGCCGGACGGCACCGCCACGCTCCGGCCGACCTCGCGCATCGGCGTGACGCTGACGGAGATGGTCGAGCCCAAGAGCGCGTGGCAGGGCTCGGTGCGCTTGTACCGCGAAGATCTGGGCCCCGAGCGCGGCACCGTCGAGTCGATCGTGCAGGCGCAAGAGCACATCGTGAACGTCACGCCGCGGGCGCCGCTCGCGCCGGGCCGCTACGTCTTCGAGGTGCGCGCGGGCGGCCTGCAGGATTGGTCCGGTAACGCGCTGCAAGAGCGCTTCGAGGCGCACTACGAGGTGCTGCCGTGAGCAGCGCGGCGGCGACGGGCGCGACGGGGACGGTGGGCGCGATCGAGCTCGGCGTGGTGGTGGCCTACATGGCCGGCTTGTTGCTGCTCGGCGTCGTCGCGTCGCGGCGGGTCAAGGACGCCCGCGACTACTTCGCCGCCAACAAGCAGCTCGGCTTCTGGGCGACGGCGTTCTCGGCCCGCGCGACCGGCGAATCCGCTTGGCTGCTGCTCGGCCTGACGGGCATGGGCGCGGCCGTCGGTCTGCACGCGATGTGGGCCGTCTTCGGCGAGGCGCTGGGCGTCTGGCTGGCGTGGGCGTGGCTGGCCAAGCCCTTCAAGCGGCTGACGGACCGCTACGACGCCATCACCATCCCGGACTACCTCGAGGCGCGCTTCCGCGACGGCACCCAACGCCTGCGGCTGCTGGCGGCGGCGGTGTTGGTCGTCTTCATCACGATCTACGTCTCGGCGCAGATCGACGCCACCGGCACCGCGTTCGAGTCCTTCCTCGGCTGGCGCTACGAGGTCGGTGCGGTGGTCGGCTTCCTCGTCGTGCTGGTCTACGTGACGACGGGCGGATTCCTCGCGGTCGCCTGGTCCGACGTCGTGCAGGGCGCGCTGATGGTGACGGGCCTGGTCGTGTTGCCGTTGGTCGGCGTGGTCGTCGCTGGCGGCCCGGGGGTCGTGGTCGACAAGCTCGGAGCGATCGACCCCGGCCTGCTCTCGCTGGGCAAGTCGGGTTGGAGTCTGGAGGTGGTGCTCTCGGCGATCGGGCTCTCGATGATCGGGGCCGGATTCCTGGGCTCGCCGCAGATCTTCGTGCGCTTCCTGGCGATCCGCGGCGAATCCGAGCTCCGTCCCGGCATGCGCGTCGCCGTGGTCTGGACGCTGCTCGCCGACGGCGGCGCGGTGCTCACCGGCATGATCGGCCGGGCGCTACTCACCGGCGCGGGCGACGACCTCACCGCCGTGCTCGGCAAGGGTGGCCAAGACGTGCTGCCGGCGATGGTGGCGGCGCTCTTCCCGGCGCTGATCGTCGGTCTGTACATCGCCATCGTGCTCTCGGCGATCATGTCGACCGTGGACTCGCTGCTGGTCCTCGCTGCGTCGGCGCTGGCGCGCGACGTCTGGCAGCAGGTCCGGCACCCCGAGCTCCCCGACGCGGCGCTGACCGGTCTCTCGCGCAAGGTGACGGTCGCGCTCGCGGCGGTGGCGTTGGCCGTCAGCCTCGGCGTCGCGGCGATGATGCCGGGACGAACGGTGTTCTGGTTCGTGATCTTCGGCTGGAGCGGCATCGCGGCGACCTTCTGCCCGACGATGATCTTGTCGTTGGTATGGAAGGGCTTCACGGCGCGCGGGGCGATGGCGGCGATGCTCGTCGGCTTCGCGACGGTGCCGCTCTGCCGCTTCGTGCTGATGGACGTGCCGGCGCTCGCGGCGCTGCTCGAGCCGCTCTCGGAGCTGCCGCCGGCGTTCGTGCTCTCGATGCTCGCGGGGGTCGTCGTGAGCCGGTTGGATCCGGCGCAGGCGGCGCTCGCGGCCGATGTCGCGGGCGAACTCGACGAAGCCGCTCGCTAGGCCGGTGCTTGCGCGCGGCCTCCCGCCGCGAACGTCACCACGCGCTGCCGCGCCGAGGCCAGCCAGACGCCGTCGGCGCGCCAGAGCGTCGCGTCTTCGTCGAAATAGCCGTCGGCGTCCAGCCGCCCCGAAGCCTCGAAGACGACGGCATCAGCGGGAGCGCCGGCGGCGGCGGCGCCGTCGAAGGGCGGCGGCGGCGGCGCGAACTGCACCGTCATCGTGATCGACGCCACCGGCGTCTGCGCGTGCGCCTTCGCCAGCACCGCCGGCGGCCAGGCGTCGAGCAGGGCCACGACTGCGGCGTCGTCCAGGGGTGTCGCCTCCACGAAGCGTCCCCAGCCGCCGAGGTGGGCGCGGCGGTGGCCGCCGTAGACCCGACCGCCGAGCGCGTCGCGAAACTCGAGCTGCTGCGTGAATCGCGGCGGCCCGGCGCCGTGGCGCGCGACGGGGGTCTGCGAAAACGCCGAGATCGCGGGCATCGGGGGCGGCGGGTCGGCGGCAAGCCCGGCGCCGCGAGCCGCGCCGAAGACGCCGTTGCCGAGCGCCACGACGGCACCGTCCGCGTCCCGCAGGGTGGCGCGGAGCTGCGCAGCGCCCCGGCCGATGCGCACCGTCTCGACCTCGACGATCGCGGGTCCGGGGCGGGCGCGGCGTACGAAATCGACGTGTAGCGAGCGTGCGGCGAAGTCTGGTCGGCCGAGGCGCTCGCGCTGCGCCGCCAACAGCAGCGCGGCCTGCAACCCACCGTAGACACCCGGGCCCTGCAGCCAATCGGCGTGCAGGTGCGCGGCGAAGGTCTCGGCCCCTGCCGCCGGCTCGAGCGCGAGGGCGCGCACAAACGAGGAATCGGCTGGTTTGTCCATCGGTTGACCCCACTCGCCGGCTTTGTCGTGGACCTCGGGGGGCGTTTCTGTCACCGTCCCGCCCCGCGTCGACCCGGAAAGCTGGAGGAAATCATGATTCGTTGGGACCTGCGAGCCGTCGGCGGCCGCAACCGGACACTGAGCGCGCTCGCGTGTGCACTCGCGCTCACCGTCGGCTGCGGCAACCAGGAGGCCGGCAGCGATCCGTCGGGCGCGGGGGCCGCCTCGCAAGACACCGGCGGCCAACTCTTCGGCGGCAACGACGCGGCGCAGGATTCCGCCGGCGCCGGCGCGGGCAACGACGCCAGCCCCGCCGAGGACACCGGCGACACTGGCAGCGCGGCACCCGACCCCGACGCCGCGGCCGAAGACACCGCCAGCGCCGACGCCGCGAGCAGCGATACCGGCGGCCACGGCGGCAGCGCCGACTCGCAGACCGGCGAGGACACCGCCAGCCCGGACACCGCCGCCGTCGAGGACACCGCCGGCCCGGACACCGCCGACACCGCCGAAGACGCCGGCAGCCCCCCCGCCGAGGACGCCGGCACCGCCGACGCCGCGGTCGACGTCGCCGCGCCGGACGTGGCCCCGCCGAAGCCGAAGATCGTGCGCTTCGCGGCGCTGGGCGACGCGGGCACCGGCAGCACCGAGCAGTACAACGTCGGCAAGGCGCTGGCCGCGAAGTGCAAGGCCGACGGCTGCGACCTGGTCCTGTACCTCGGCGACAACTTCTACGACACCGGCGTCTCGGACGTGAACGACAAGCAGTTCAAAGAGAAGTTCGAAGACCCCTACGCCGACGTGCCGTCGACCTTCTGGGTCGTGCTCGGCAACCACGACTACGGCGCGGGTGGCGCCGGAGCCGAGTTCCTCAAGAAGGATTTCTACATCGACTACGGCAAGAAGAACCCGCAGTGGCTATTGCCCGATGCGTGGTGGCACAAGCAGATCGAGCACGTCGAATTCTTCGGCCTCGACAGCAACGCCCTGCTCTACGGCGATATCCTACCCTTCATCATCAAGCAGCAGGTCGCCGACGTGGATGGTTGGCTCAAGGCCAGCACCGCGGATTGGAAGATCACCTTCTCGCACCACCCGTACCGGAGCAACGGACCGCACGGCAACGCCGGCTGCTACGAGGGCGCCAAGGCCGCGCCGATCCCGCAGCTCTGCGGCATCATCCCGGTCGCTTCGGGCAAGGGCGTGAAGGAAGCCTTCGACCAGCTCGTCTGCGGCCGGGTGGACGTGCACTTCTCCGGGCACGACCACAGCCGGCAATGGCTCGACAAGGCCGCGAGCACCAAGCATTGCAAGGACGTGGAGCTGATCGTCTCGGGCGGCGGCGCCAAGACCACCGACGTCGAGACCAAAGACAAGGGCGGCTTCGAGTTCAACCCCTTCCACTGGCAGGACGCCGACAAGGCCGGCTTCATGTACGTGGTCATCGAAGGCGACACCTTCAAGGGCCAGTTCATCGACTCGGACGGCAAGGTCGCCTACGAGCGCAGCTTCACGCGCACGAAGTAGCGAGCGCCAGCGCCCAGGCCAGCGCGTCGCGGCCGTGCCAGCCGTCGAGCGGCGATGGCGCGGCGGTGGCGAGCGCGTCCAACACCATCTCGAGCAGGGCCACGTCAGTGGGGCGATCGGTCAGCGGAAGCGCCGCGTCGGCCTCACCCGGCCGCGACAACGTGGCGGTCGCCCGCCCCGCATGCACCGACCAGCAGACGCTGCCGGCCTCGGCGTGGACCGAGATCGCACGGGCGCCGGGGGTGGTGGCGGCATGCCAACCGACCCGCAGCGCGACCGCGATCTCGCCGAAGGCCATGCTGGCTTCGATGCCGTCGATGCCGTCGCGCTCGGCCGAGAGCCGCCGCGCTCGCTCGATCTGCCCCGAGCCCGCCGCCGCCAGCTCGGGCGCGAGCTGACCGAGATCGTGGACGAGTAGGTCGACCAAGGCGGCGTCGCGCGCCGGGGCGTCGAGCGGCCGAGGCGGCTCGACGCGCTCGATGACGACGCTGCGCCAGGTGCCGAGCGAGGGCAACGCCGCCAGCGCCGCCTGCGTCGCCGGTTCGGCGCGGCAGGTATGCGCCACGAAGAGCCGACCAGGGCCAGCCTCGAGCATCGCGTCGGCCGCCTCGAGCGAGCCCGCCAGCGGCTTCTCGCAGAGCACCGCGACGCCCGCATGCAGCAAGGGCGTCACGACGTCGGCGTGACGAGGGGTCGGCACGGCGACGACCGCCAGACCGACGCCGGCGGCGGGCAAGATCGCAGCGTCAGCCACGCGCAGCGGCGCCGCGGGCGCGGGCGGCAAGGCATCGGCGCGGGCGGCATCGTCGGCGTGGCGGACGACCACCACCCGCCGCATCGCGAGCGCCGCGGCCGCCTGGGCGTGGCGAGCGCCCATCGGACCGAGGCCGACCACGCCGATGGCGGGCGCGAAGGGGCGCAGCTCGCCCGAGCCGTGCTCGGCGACGTATTCGGCGCGCAGGCCGAAGCAATAGGGCTCGAGGGCGCAGGTGCCGCAGGTCGCTTCGGGTTTGACGCAGCCCTCGGCCTCGCCGAGGCGACCGGCGGTCGGGACGCGGCGCACGGCCGCGAGGTCGAGCGCCTCCAGCGCAGGGTCGAGCACGCAGAGCGCAAAACCGCACGGATGCGAGAGGTCGCGCACGCGGAGGCCGCGAATCCGGGCCCGCAGCAGGCCGGCGCGCACCGGCTCCGCCAGCTCGGATTGGGTCGGCAGCACGCTCGGATCGAGGGGGCCCCGGTCGATATGGCTCGCGACCGCGAGCGTGAGCGTCAGCGCCCCACGGCCGGCGGTGTCGGCGGGCGCGGCGTCGACGAAGCGATCGGCGAGCAGGTCGACGAAGCGCGACAGGCGCACGGCCGTGGCGCGGGTCAGCACGTGGTTGACCACGACGTCGACCCCGGCGGCGAGCAGCTGCTCGATGCCCTGCAGCGTACGGGTGAAGCTGCCCGGGGCGGCGACGACGGCGTCGGCGAGCTCGGGCACGTCGGCATGGAGCGAGACCAGCGCCTCGGAGAGGCCGGCAGTCGCGAGCCGCTCGGTGAGTGCGGCGTCGGCGAGGCGGACGGCGTTGGTCTGCAGGTGCACGCGGCCGGCGCCGGCCTCTCGGGCCATCGCGACGAGCGCGGGCAGGTCGGCGCGCAGGGTCGGCTCGCCGCCGGTGAAGGCGATGGCCTCGGCGCCCGGGTCGTTGCTGCCGGCGAGGGCCTGGGCGATCGCGGCACGCACGGCGTCGGCGGGCATCTCGCCGGCCTCGAAGTCGACCCAGCAGAAGGCGCAGCGCTGATTGCACGCGTGGTTGACGCGGATCACGTGCTCGCGACGCCGCTCGGCGCCGGCTTGGCCCTCGCGGACGTCGACGCGGTCGGTGCGCTCGCTGTGGCGGGTGCGCTCCTGCACGCCAGCCCAGAGCGCGCGGCGGGCGTCTTGCAGCGGCGCGACGACGGCCTCGCCGAGCGCCTCGGCCAAGCTGCGCTCGACGCCGTCGCATTGCGCGACCAGGGCGCAATCCCGGCACGGCGGCAGCTGCACGAAGCGGGCAGAGTCGCCCGTCGCCCGACCGCGCAGCAGTGGCGCGAGCGCGCGGCCGCGGCCGAAGGCGCAGGGGTGGAAGCCGCGGCCGGGGTCGCCGGCGAGGGCGATGCCGAGGCGCGTCAGGGTCGCCTGCAGGGCGAGCAGCGCCGGTTCGAGGTCGCGCGGCGCCGGGTGCGGTCCGCGTCCACGGTAGGCGTGCACCGTCAGCGTCGCGATGCCGGCAGCCCACGCCGGCGCGGCGGCGAGGCTGGCCTCGAGCTCGACGATGATCTCCGGCAACGCCACGGTGGTGAGCTCGACGGCGAGGCCGGCGGCGCGGGCGGAGACGATGCCGGCGTGCGTGAACGCGAGCGCGCCTTCGCGGCGCATGCGGCGGGCGGTGGCCTCGGGGTCGCCGCCGTACAGGCCGACGATGACGCCGTGCAGGCCGGCGGCGCGCAGGCGTTCGGCGGCGGCGGCGGCGCCGAGGGCGAAACCGTTGGTCTGCAGCCAGACCTGCTGCGCGCCGGCCGCGGCGGCGCGCTCGATCAGGGCGAGCAACGCGCGCTGCAGCGTGGGTTCACCGCCGGTGAAGATCAAACGCCGCGGCGGCGCGCCGTGGCGCTCGACGTGGGCGCGCAAGGCGTCGTCGAGGCGGTCGAGCACGGCGCGGTCGGCGAGATCGGGGGTGGCGCGCGGGACGTGCTCCTCGCAGAAGCGACAATGCGCGTTGCACGCGTCGGTGACGCGGAAGGGCAAATCGGGCGCGAACGGGCGGGACGGGTCGGCCAAAGCGGGCTCCGGCGGCGCGGCGCCGCTCGCAGCAGCGTAGAGCAGCAGCCCGTCGTCGTCACGGCCCCCCTTGGCTTGTCGGCCCGCTCGCGGTACCTCCGTGCCGTGATCAAGTACCTCGGCTCCAAACGCGCGCTCCTGCCTCTGCTCGTCGCGACCGTGCGCGCGCTCGACGCCGAAGCACCGGTGCGTACCGTCGCCGACCTGTTCAGCGGCACCGCGCGCGTCGGCCACGCGCTCAAAGGCGCCGGCTACCGGGTGCGCGCCAACGACCACAACGCCTACGCCGAGACCTTGGCGCGCTGCTACGTCGTGGCCGACCGCGAGCGCCACGCCGCCAAGGCCGAGCGGATGCTGCGCGAGCTCGAGCGACTGCCGGGCCGACCGGGCTGGTTCACCGCCACCTACGCCGAGCAGGCGCGCTACTTTTCGCCCGAGAACGCGGCCCGGATCGAGGCGATGCGGGCGCAGATCGAGGCGTGGGCGCCGGGGCCGGAGCTGCGGGCGGTGCTGCTGACGTCGTTGGTCGAAGCCGCCGACCGCGTCGACTCCACCGTTGGTGTGCAGATGGCGTATCTGAAGTCGTGGGCGCCGCGGGCGCGCCGGCCGATCGCCCTGCGCGTGCCAGACTTGCTGCCCCGCGCGCCGCACGGCAAGGGCAGCGCGCACGGCCTGGACGCCGCCGTCGCCGCGCATCGCCTGCGCGCGGACGTCGCCTACCTCGACCCGCCCTACAACCAGCACAGCTACCTCGGTAACTACCACGTCTGGGAGACGCTGGTGCGCTGGGACGCGCCCGAGGTCTACGGCATCGCGTGCAAGCGGGTGGACGTGCAGCAGCGCAAGTCGGCGTTCAATTCCAAGCGGTTGATCGGCGAGGCGTTCGACGGCTTGGTGCAACGCTGCGTGGCCGAGCGCTTGGTGGTGAGCTTCTCGGACGAGGGCGCGCTCTCGTACGAGGCGTTGGTGACGGCGCTGCAGCGGCGGGGGCACGTGACGGTGCTCTCGCGCGGGCACGAGCGCTACATCGGCCACCAAATCGGTGTGTACAACCCGCAGGGCGAGCGCGTCGGCTCGCCCGGCAAGGCGCGCAACATCGAGTACGTCTTCGTGGTCACGCCCGAGCCCTTCCGCGGCGGAGCGGCGCTGCAGGCGGCCGGCCATTGCGACGCCGTGACGCAGGTGCCACCCGGCTCGCTGGCGCGCGGGGTCCGGCGCGGCTAGCCTTCCGGAGGCGCGCCGCGGGGCACGCGGGCAGAGGCGGAGGAACGCAATGGTGGGTCGATTCGGACGCGTGGGATTCGGAGCGCGCGCTGCGGCAGGGCTGCTGGCGGCGGCCGCGTTGTGGCTGGCGGGCTGCGACGGCGGTCCCGGGGGCGAAACGCCGCCGGTGGCGATGCGATGGAAGGTCCAGCAGGACGGCATCGAGGCCGGCGCGCTGATGGCGGCCACGCTGCTGCCGAACGGCGACCCGCTCATCGTGGGCGGCCAGGCGACGATGGGCGCCGCGTGGCAACTGACCGCCGACGGGTTGGACGCCGAGCCGGTCCCTGCGGGCAAGCTGCTGAACTGGGCCTCGGTCGGTGTCGACGGTGAGACGCTGGTGGTCGGCAACGGCCGACGCGCGCTCTGGCGCAGCGAGTCCGGCACCTGGGAGAGCGAAGATCTGCCTGCGGGCGACGAGCTCTGGGGCTGCTTCGCCTTCGGCAAGGACGACGCCTGGGCGGTCGGCGGCGACGAGGTGAAGACCGACGTGATGGAGCCGCGCCTGCTGCACCGCACCGCCGCCGGCTGGCAGTCGGTGACGCTGCCGGAGCTGACCAAGGAGCGACAGAACGCGCGCCTGTTCAAGATCGACGGCCACGGCCCGAACGACCTGCTGGTGGTCGGCGACGTCGGCCTGGCGCTGCATTGGGACGGCACCGCGTGGAAGGAGGAGTCGACCGGGACGGCCGAGAACCTCGTGACGGTGCGCCGCCTCGGCACCGACCGCTACGTCGTGGTCGGCGGCGTGGCGACCGGCTTCGTGCTGATCCGCGAGCCCGACGGCAGCTGGAACAAGGTCAAGGACGTCATGGTCGGCCTCTCGGGCGTCGATGTGTTCGAGGACGGCAAGAAGGTCTGGGTCGCCGGCTCGTACGGCTGGATGGAGGAGGTCGACCTGGCCGCAGGGACCTCCGTCGAGATCGACGAACCGCTGACCAGCGACGTATTGCACTTCGTGTTGCGCTTGCCCGGCGGTGGGGCGTTGGCTGGCGGGGGGAATTTCCAGGTCTGGCCCAATGCCATGAAGGGAACGCTGCTGCGATACGGCCCGTAGCGTCGGGGAGCGAGCGTGCTCCGCTTCCGATTTCCTACTTCCAGTTCGGAACGGGGAGGACGAGGAAGCCGAGTTCGCGCTCGTCGATTTCGGTCACGCCGAGCCACCAGGTGCCGGCACCGAGGTCGGTGACGAGTTGGGCACCGAGCTTGGCCTTCTCGTATCGGAGCACGCGCGCCTTCGGATCGGCCGGACGCTTCTCGGCGTGGCCGGAGACGTGACAAGCGAAGCCGACCATCGTGGCCTTGCCGTCGGCTTCCACGCGGACGATCGGGCCGGGCGCGTCGAAGCAGTGCTGGCCGGCCTTGCCGAGGCGCTCGAGCAGCGCGGCGTGGGCGCGTTGAGCGATCGCGGGGTCGAGACCCTGCGCGCCCTCGATGGCGTCGCGCTCGAGGACGAGCTGCCCGGCCTCGTTCGCCACGGCCGGGGCGAGGCGCAAGATCTCACTCTCGGCGTGCAACCACAGGCCACCGTTGAACTCCATGCGAGCGCCGAAGTAGCCGGACTCGAGCCAGACGACCTCGGCCTTTCCGTCGCTCGAGCAGCGCAGCTGCGTGGTGACGCGCTCGCCGACGAGCCGGAGCCGGACGGCGAAACCGGACTCGGTCACGCTGTGCAGCGAGAGCACGCGGGGCGACTCTTCGCGCAGCGCGAGCGCCGCGGCAACGAGCGCGACGCGGGCGTCTTCGCGCGGCGGGCACGGAGCCTCGAGCGTACCGCGCTGGCCGAGGCGACAGCGGCCTTGCTGGCGCCAGATCTCGCTCGGTGCGCCGCGCCAACGGGCGACGATCGCGCCATCCTCGCGCGTGAACCGCAACGAGACGCGGGGTGCGGGGCCGACGACCTGCAGATCGCCGGTCAAGGCGTCGGTCTTGGTACGGAGGTCGGCCAAGCAGCGGCGCAAGGGGATTCCGACGTCGGCGAGCGACGCGGGAGGCACGGGAGGCACCGTCCCCCGCTCGATCCGCAGCGCCTTGGCGGCAGCCTCGGCGGGCGAGAGCGGGGCAGCGGCGACGGTGACCGCGCGGGGCGCCGGCACCGCTTCGGTTGGGCTCGCCGCGGCGGGCAGCTCGGCGGGAGCCTGCGGCGGCGCAGCGACCGTGTCGGCCGCGCGAGGCGGGGCGTCGCTGCTGCAACGGCATCCCGGTGCGAGCAAGGCGACCATGCCGCAAACGGCGAGCGAAAGACGGAGCGCAGGGGAATTCCAGCGGTGGGGATCGAACAACGGGCCCTCCCGGGCACACGGCTGCCGGTTCGAGAAGCGGCGCGGAGCATGGCATCGGAACGGCCACGACTCAAGCCCGCGCCACCGCGCGCACGTCGCGCATGCGGTTGCGCGGCGGCCCGAGATCCGACAGCGTGAGCGCCCGACCACCCCCGGAGGATGCCGTGCTCGACCGCCTCGAAGTCCGTCGCCGCGCCCTGCGCGCCGCCGCCGCCGCTGCCGGCCTTTCGGCCCTTTCGTGCAGCGATCCCGCAGCCAGCGGCGGGCAGACCGCCGCCGACGGCCAAGCCGCTGCCACCGACACCGCCCTCGACACCGGCGGCACGGCGGGTACCGACACCGTCGCCGCCGATGCCGCCGCGACCGATGCCGCCGCGTCCGATGCCGCCGCGACCGACGCCGACACCGCCGCGACCGATACGGCCGTGGCCGACGCCACCGCGACCGACACGGCCGTAGCCGATGGCGCCGCCACCGATGCCGCCGCGACCGATACCGCGTCGACCGACGACGTCGCGACCGACGCCGGCGCGACCGACGTCGCCGACGCCGAGCCCTGCCCGGAACTCAAGGCCGGAGAGCCCGATTGCGTCTCGCTGCAGGGCACGGCCGAGTGGGCGACCTGCTGCGACGACCGCAACAAATGGTGCGCGGCCGAATACCCGAACGACACCGAAGCGCAGAACGTCTGCAACTTCGGGCACAACTACAGCGGCCAGTGCACCGGCTGCATCCCGTGGGGGCCGCCGGCGCCGCCGCGCTTCGACCCGGCGTGGCGACCGCGCGTGGTCCCGAACGGCTTGGTCTTCGAGGTGGTCTGATGGGTGCGATTCGGCTCGACCTGCGGCAGGCGGCGGCCGAAGGCGCGCGGGCGCTCGGGCCGCTGCCGGCGCTCGACGACGACGCGCGAACCGCGGCGATCGCGACATGGCGCGGGCGGATGGTCAACGAGACGATCTCGTCGCGGGTGTTCGCGGCGCTGGTGGCGCCGATGCTGCGGGTACCGGAGGCGGCACCCTTCCTGCCGCGGGTGGCCGAGGCCATCGCCGACGAGCTGCGCCATGGCCGGCAATGCGCGGCGGTGGTGGCGGCGCTCGGCGGGGAGGCGTGCGCCGAGCTCGACGCGCTCCCGGAGGTACCGGCACACGAGGACGCGTCGCCGCGCGTGGCGCTGCTGCGCAACCTGCTCTCGGTGAGCTGCCTCTCGGAGACGGTGGCGGTGGCGCTGATCGGCGCCGAGCGGCTGCGCGCTGGACCGGAGGCGCTGCGCGAGACCTTGGGCGCCATCCTCGCCGACGAGGTCGCACACGCGCGCCTGGGATGGGAGCTCTGCGCGGCGCTCTTGCCGCAGACCGACGCCGACGAGCGGGCGCGGCTCGGTGCGTACCTCGAGGTCGCGTTCCGGCATTTGCTGGCGCACGAGCTGGCGCATCTGCCGATGGGCGCGGCGCCGAGCGAGGCCGCCGTCGCGGTCGGGGTCTGCGACCCGGAAGAGGCGCGCTCGCTGTTCTTCGATACCGTGGAGGAGGTGGTGGTGCCGCGTCTGGAGCAGCTCGGGCTGCCGGGACGCGCCGCCTGGACCGCCGCCCGTGGAGCCTGACGATGCGGATTCGAGTGGAGACCGGCATGCCTGCGGCCGGCGAGCTGGTCTGTGAGCGCCTGCGCGCGGCGGGCCACGAGGCGATGCTGCAGTTGGCCGATTCCAAGGCCTTCGAGCTGGGTTATCGGCGCGACCTGCCGCTGGCGACGGTGACGGCGCTGCTCGGCGCGATCGAGCCGCTCTCGCCGTCGATCAAGCCGCTGACGGCGCTGCCCGACGGCGACGACTGCGACGCGGTGCTGAGCCTGGGCGATACGCAGGAGCTCGGCCATTGGGACGTGGACATCCACGTCGACGAGCGCGGCTTCTCCGAGCGGGTCGGCGCGGCGCTGCGCGGCCTCGGGTTGCGCATCGACGACACCGACGTCGAAGAGATCAGCACCGACGAGCTGCGCTACGGCGGCGCCACGCCCTTCGCGCGGCAGATGGTGCGGCTGGCGCTGGACGGGCTGGGCGTGCGCGGGGTGCGCGAGGTCAAGGCGTGGGGCGACGGCGACAACGATATCTGGCTCTACCTGCGTGATCCGAGCTTGCTGGGGTTGCCGCTGCGCGAGCGGTTGGGGGTGGAGATCGTCTCGGACGACCTCGAGGACGCCGAGGCGCTGGCGACGTTGCTGCGCGGGCGCGGCTTCACCAAGACGCGCTCTGCGTCGTTGCCGACCGTCGGGCGCGCGCGCTTCGCGGTCGAGGTCGGTGGCTTCGACGCCGATGGCGAGACGCGCGACGCGCTGGTCAGCCTGGTCGAGCTGCACTTGGCCGACCGCGAGGCCGATCCGGCCGCCTATCCGGTGCGGGTGACCGACGAGCGCGGGCGGCTGACCGACGCGCGCATCGAGCTGCCGATCCGCGCCCTGCGCGAGGGCCGCCTGCGCCCGTGGGCCGGCGAAGCGCGCGAGCGTTGGGATATCGAGGTGCGGACGGATACGCCGGCGGCGGGTGCGCGGGCGGCGGCGTTGCTGCAGGAAGCGGGCTTGCAGGAGATCCGCGTCAGCACCGTGAGCGCCGGGCTGATCGACGTCACCATCCGCCACGACGAAGAAGGCGCGACCGTCGCAGCCGAGCTGGCCGAGCTGCTCGAGGGCGCCGCGTTCTCGAGCGAGCCGCCGCGGCGGCTGCTGGCCGAGGTGCCGTCCGATACCGTCGTCATCGATTTGCCGGCCGACGACGGGCGCAGCCGCGAGACGCGCGTGCACGAGGCCGCCGCCGCTTGGCGTTGCTCGCTGCGTTGCCCCGATCCGGCCGCGTTCGAGGGCTTGCAGCACGATCTCCGCGCGATCCCGTGGTCGAACTTCGAGACCGAGACCGAGGAGGTCGACGACGCCGAGATCCAATACGGCGGCGCCCCTCCGGCACTGGTCGCGGTGGTCGCGGACCTGGTGCACGCCCGCACCGGCCGCCGCCTCGTGACCCGCAAGGCTTGGGGCGACGACGACCACGACATCTGGATTCGCCTCGACGGCGGCAGCAGCTCCGGCGGCGAGCACGCGACCGACGAGGAGACCCACCTCGACCTGCACGGCTGGCTCGCCGACGCCGACGACGACGACGACGACGCGGCGACCGTCGCCCTGCTCGACGTGGGCGCGAGCCTGCTGCGCATCGCCGAGATCACCCTGCCCCGTCGCGCCGACCTGCTGCCCGACGAGCGCGCGCTGGTGCCCGAGGCCGCGCCCTTCGCCGGTTGGTGCCTGGACGGCGGCACGGCCGAGACCTTGGCGCACGTCGCCGAGAGCGTGGCGCTCGCCGAACCGTGCCTGCTCGAAGGCGAGACGAGCGTCTCGAAGACCTCGGTGATCCAATACCTGGCGATGCTGCTCGGGCAGCCCGTCGTGCGCCTGAACCTGAACGGGCAGACCGATACCGGCGAGCTGGTCGGGCGCTTCGTGCCGCGGGACGATCCGCCACGCGAGGGTGAGCCGGCGCATCCGTGGCGTTGGCAGGACGGCCTCATCGTGCAGGCGATGCGGCGCGGATGGTGGGTCGTGCTCGACGAGTTGAACCTCGCCGAGCCGCAGATCTTGGAGCGTCTGAACCCGGTGCTCGAGCGTTATCCGAGCCTGGTGCTGACCGAGCACCGCGGCGAGGTCATCGGCAGCGGCGGCGACCCGATCTCCCCGCATTTCCGCATCTTCGCGACGATGAATCCGGCCGAATACGCCGGCCGCTCGGCGCTCTCGCCGGCCTACCGCGACCGCTGGCGCGGCTACCGCTACGTGCGTGCGCCCGGCGAGGGCGAGTACCTGGCGATGCTGCGCTTCCTGGTCTTCGGCGAGCAGCCCGACGTGCGCGTGCTCGGCCGCAGCTACCTCGGCACGCTCGGCGAGGCGCCGCTCGCGGCGTTGGCGGAGCTCGAAGGCATCGAGGCCTTCTTGCGGGCGCTCGCGCGCTTCCAATCGGGGATCGAGCACGCGGCGAGCTCGCGTGATTCGGCGCTCGGCAATCGGCGCAAGGAGCGGTACGTCTTCACCCGCCGCGGCTTGTTGGCGTTGATGGAGTACCTCGCGCTGCACGCCAACCTCGGCGCCGGCTCGGTGCGGGCGCTGCGGCGCGCGCTGCTGCGCTATTTCGTGGCGCGCGTGCATCCGGGCGCGGACCAGGCGTTGGTCGCGCGCTTGCTCGACGCGGCGGGCATCGGCCCGGGCGTGTGGGATCCGGACGCCCTCGACGCCGCGCTGCACGAGGACGCGAACGACGACGCGGACGACGAGGGCGACGGCGACGATTGGGTCGACGACGACGAGGACGACGGTGACGACATCCCGTTCTGAGTCGAGCGTGGCGGCGTTGCCGGCCGAGCTCGCGGCGATCGCCAGCGGCCTCGGGCAGGACGCGGGCATCGGCCTCGAGGTCGGCGACCATTGGGCTTGGGATCCCGTGCGGCGGGTGCTGATCGTGAGCAGCGCCGACGTCGTCGCCCGCGGCGCGGCCTATTGCGCCGGCATCGTCGCGCACGAGGTCGGCCATGTGCTGATCAGCCGCTACCTCGCGCTGCCGGTCGTGTTCCCGAACCCGGCGGCGGGGATGGCGGCGCTGAACGCGATCGAAGATCCGCGGGTCGAGCATTGGATCGGCGGGCGCTTCCCGGGTGCGCGGGCGTGGCTCCGCCTCGGGCGCGGCGAGGCGCACGTGCGGCCCGCCATCGCCTCGGCGTTCTTCGCGTATTGCTTCGCCGCGGCCGCCGAGGGGGAGAACGACTTCCGGCCGAGCGGCGAGGCTTTGCCGCAAGGCGTGGCCGAGGCGCTCGACGCCACCCGCGACGCGCGCAGGCGCTATCGCGACACCGCGCCGCCGACCGACCTCGGCGTGCGCGATGCGATCGAGACGCAGCTGCGCTACCTGCACGAGGTTCACCCGCGGATGCGCGGCGCGATCTGGCCGCCGGAGCTGCGCGAGCAGGCGATCCGGCTCTCGGCGCACGACGCGCTCGAGCTCGCCACGGCCGAGATCTTGCCCACCGTCGCCGAGCTCTACCTGCGCGACCGCGAGCGAATCGCCCGGCACCTGCAGCGCCACCCCGAGACCGCCGCCGCCGCCCGCGAGCACCTGCGCCGCGGCGGTGGCGCCTTCCCCGGCCTCGGCAACCTCTTCGGCGAGGGTGGCGAGGCCGCCGGCGACGACGCCCGCGCCTTGGCCGACGCCCTGCTCGGCGCCGCCGCCTCGGGCCGCAGCCATCGCCCGCTGACCGAGGGCGCCACCGCGCGGGCCCGTCCCGGACGCGGCGGCGACGCCGGGTCGCGCGCCGCGGACGCGCGCCTGCGGCTGCCGCCGTCGGAGCTGCCCTACGAGCGGGCGCGGCGGCACGTCTCGGCGCAGATCGACGCGTTGGTGCAGCACCTCGAGACCATCTTGCGCCCGCGCCGCCGGCTGGGTGCCCGCGCCGGCTATCCCTCGGGGCATCGGCTCGATCTGCGCCGGGTGATGACCTTCGAGGCCGATCCGCGGCGCTGGAACGAACTGTGGATGCGGCCGACCATCCCGGACCGGCACGAGGTCGCCATCGGCTTGCTGGTCGACCTCTCCGGCTCGATGTCCGGCGCGCCGGCCCGCAACGCCTTGCTCGGCACCGTGCTGCTCGCCGAAACCCTCGAGCGGCTCGGCATCGACTACGCCATCGACGGCTTCCAGGACGAGCTGATCCCCTTCTGCGCCTTCCACGAGCGCCTCGACGCGACGGTGCAGGCGCGCATCGCGGAGATGCCCAAGGAGGCCGGCGGCTCGCGGCCCGGTGGTCACAACCAGGCCAGCTACAACGACGACGGCCCCTGCCTGCTCGCCTTCGCCGAGAAGGTGCAGGCGCGGCCGGCGAGCGAGCGCGTCGTCATCGTCGTCTCGGACGGCGTCCCGGCTGGCCGCCGCAGCGGCGACGAGGACCTGCACCGCGCCGTGCGCACGCTCCGCCAGCCCGGCGCGGACCTGCGGCTGATCGGCCTCGGCCTCGGGCCTGGGACGGGGCACGTACGCCGCTTCTACCCGGAGCATCGGGCCGATGTGCCGATTGCGCAGCTGGCGCGGCAGATCGGCGCGGTGATCGAGCAGGTGTTGATCGGAGACGTGCGGCGGGCCGGGTGAGGACGCAGTCGTCGGCTACACATCCCGCATCGACAACGACAGGCGCTTGCGGGCGACGTCGACCTCGAGCACCCGCACGCGCACCTTCTGGCCGACGGCGACGACCTCGAAGGCATCTTTGACGAAGCGGTCGGCCAGACGGCTGATGTGGACCAAGCCGTCCTGGTGCACGCCGACGTCGACGAAGGCGCCGAAGGCGGCGACGTTGGTCACGACGCCTTCGAGGACCATGTCGGCGCGGACGTCGGCGAGCTCGTGCAGATCGGCGCGGAAGGCGGGTGCCTCGAAGCTCTCGCGCGGGTCGAGGCCGGGCTTACAGAGCTCGGCGACGATATCGTCGAGCGTGAGGCGACCGACGTCGGCGTAGCGGCCGAGATCGATGGACCGCGCGAGCGTCGCGTCGCCGACCAGCCGGCGCAGCGGCACCCCCAGATCTTTGGCCATCTGCGTGACGAGCACCTCGCGCTCGGGGTGAACGGCCGAATCGTCGAGCGGGTTGGCCGCACCGCGGATGCGGACAAAGCCCGCCGCCTGCTCGAAGGCCTTGGGGCCGATGCCCTTGACCTTCAGCAGCGCCTTGCGGGCGGTGAAGGCGCCGTGCGCGTCGCGGTGCTCGACGATGCGCGCCGCGGCGGTGGGGCCGATGCCGGCGACGTGCTGCAGCAGCGCCGCGCTCGCGGTGTTGAGCTCGACGCCGACCTTGTGCACGCAGCGCTCGACGACGCGGTCGAGCCGCGCCTTCAGCAAACTCGCGGTGATGTCGTGTTGGTATTGGCCGACGCCGAGCGATTGCGGGTCGACCTTGACCAGCTCGGCGAGCGGGTCTTGCAGGCGGCGGCCGATGGAGATGGCGCCGCGCACCGTGAGGTCGAGGTCGGGGAACTCGGCGCGGGCGACCTCCGACGCGCTGTAGATGCTCGCGCCCGATTCGCTGACGGCGACGACGAGCACGTCGCGGCCGGCCAGCGCGCTGCGGGCGAAGTCCATCGTCTCGCGGCCCGCGGTGCCGTTGCCGACCGCGACGGCGACGGCGCCGTGCTTGTCGACGAAGGCCGCGAAGGCGCGGGCTGCATCGGCCGCGCCGGCGCCGCCGGTGTGGGGGTAGACGGTGGTGTGGCCGAGGAAGCGGCCGGTATCGCTGAGCGCCGCGCATTTGCAGCCGGTGCGGAAGCCCGGGTCCACGCCGATGACGGCTTTGCGGCCGAAAGGCGCGGCGAGGAGCAGGTTGCCGAGGTTCTCGGCGAAGACCTCGGCGGCTTCTTGCTCGGCGCGCTCGCGCAGGCCGCTGCGTAGCTCGTTGGCGATCGAGGGCGCGATGAGGCGCTTGTAGCCGTCGGCCACGGCCTCGCGCAGCTGAGCCGCCCACGGCGAGCGGGGCTGCAGGCGGGCGACGTTCTCGATGTGCACGGCCATGCGCTCGGCGTCGACGTCGATGCCGACGCGCAGCACGCCCTCGGCCTCGCCGCGGCAGATGGCGAGGTAGCGGTGCGAGGGGACGCGCTCGATCGCCTCGCCGTAGTCGTAGTAGTCCTCGTAGGCGGTGCGCTTGCCGGCGACGGCCTTGGCGATGGCGCGGCTGACCACGCCGCCGTGGCGGAGCGTGAGCGTGCGCACGGTCGAGCGGACGCCGGCGTGCTCGGCGAGCGTCTCGGCGACGATGTCGCGGGCGCCGGCGAGCGCGGCTTCGGCGTCGGGGACGCCTTCGTCGTCGGCGGTGGCGGGCCGGAGGAAGCGCGCGGCTTCGCGCAGCGGGTCGACGCCGCCGGCTTGCTCGAGGATGCGTTGCGCCAAGGGCTCGAGGCCGCGGGCGCGGGCGACGCTCGCGCGCGTCTTCCGCTTGGCCTTGTAGGGCAGGTACAGGTCTTCGAGCGTCTGTCGGTCGGCGGCGGCGATCTGTGCCCGCAGCGCGTCGGTGAGCGCGCCTTGCGCCTCGATGGCGGTGAGGATGGTGACGCGCCGGGCTTGTAGCGCCAGCGCCGCCTTGCGCTCCTCTTCGATCTTGGCGATGGCGACCTCGTCGAGGTTGCCGGTGGCTTCCTTTCGGTAGCGCGCGATGAAGGGGACGGTGTTGCCGTCGTCGAGCAAGCCGACCACGACCGCGACGCTGCGGGCGGGCAGCCGGAGCGCGGCGGCGACGGCGGGGGTGGGGTCGAAGGGGGTGTCGAAGGGGGCCATCGCGTCCTCGGGTCGGAGGCGGGGAGCGTAGGTCAGGTGGGGGGGGCGGTACCAGGGGCCAGATCGGATCGAGGTGCCGGGCGATTCGACGAACGCGGGACGGAACGCTATTGGGCCGCTTCGATACCGGCGAGCTCGAAGACCACGCGTACGTAGAGCGCAGCCCCCCAGCGCAGCCCGGCTTCGTCGATCGGGACGGCACCGTTCCGCAGCCCGGCGGCGACGTCGAATTCCAGACCCGCCCATGCCGGCGCGAAACCGACCACGGGCACGTCCGGCTGCTCCCAATGCAGGCCGACGGGCTCCCGGCGGGTCAGCGCCGGCATCACCGTGAACGGCGTGCGCGCAGCGGCGAGGGAACGGCGGACGGCGGCGAAGATGCCGTGGTCTGGTGAAAGCATGCGCGACGGGCGCGTGGCGAGGGTCTCCAACCGCACCTCCTTGGGCAACGCCTCACGGAACTCCGGCACCAAGGCCTCGGGCTTCACTCCGGGCGGGGTCCGGACGTCGAGCACGGCGCGAGCCTTGCGCGCGGCGCGATCGAGGCGGGTACCGGCATCCAAGCGGGCGACGGTGACCGTCGGCATGCCCAGGGCGCGGACGTAGGCGCGTTCGGTGACCGGGATCTGGGCCATCAGAGACTCGAGCTCGGCGCCGCTCGCCTGACTCATCTGCGTGATCCAGGCGAGACGCTCGGCATCGACGCCCTCGGCGTAGCTGGCGAACTGCGCTTCCCACATCGGTCCGCCGCCGGGCTCGAAGCGCGGCAGGCGACCGAGCGCGGCGATCAAAGTCTCGGCGGCGCCGCCCTGCACGATGGAGAGGTCGTCGCTCGCGGAAGCCGTCGACTCCGCCGTGAGCTCCAACCACATCGCGCCGCGACGCGCGCTGCTCAGCGCCACGAAGATCCTGTCACCGTCGAAATACGGGCTGCCGCCGTCGCCGCCGACGAGCACGTGTTGGTGCGCGAGCACGTCGAGCGCACTGCCGAGCGCCGCGTCCGAACCCTCGGCGGCGCTCGGCAGCTCGACCACGGCCGTGACGCGATGGCTGCCGCTTTGCAGGGCGGCGCCGGCGGTCGCGATGGCGAGGCAAGCGCTCCAGAGTCCGCTGGGCAGCACCGCGTGCAGCGGCGTCTCGGGCAAACTCGCTGGCGGCTGCACCGCAGCGCACAAACCGATGCCCTTGCCCGCCGCATCTGCGCCGCGCGGACCGAAGATCAGCAGCGCGCGACCAGGCGCGTGGTGACGGACGACGCGCAGACCCAGACCCTCCGCGAAGGCGGTGAGGGCGGCGCCGAGGGCGGTGGCGTCATCGCCGATCGGCGCGAGCTCGGACGCCAACGCGACCGCCAGCGCCACGCCTTCTTCGAGCTCGGGGCGAGCGCTCGGCCACGCGTTCGGGGTGCTCTGCATCGTGCCTCCGGGAGACCGCGCGGACGCGGCAAGGCCGGCAGGCTGCCGCAAGCCCCCGAGCCCCGCAAGGCGGCCGGATTCGCGACCTACCAGCGACACAGCGCACGTGGCGGCGCGCCGAGCTCGTAGAAGAGCGCGTCTGGCGAAGACGCCGCCAACGCAGTGGCGACGAAGCGCCCGCCGACGCGCAAGCGTCCGTCGTAGCCGCCCGGATCGGCGAGCGCGCGAGCGCCGCCGCGGGTCATCGCGCGCAGCGCCTCGGCGGGCGTCAGACGCGCGCCGTGCACCGCCATCTGCCCAGCGAGGAGCAGATTGGTAGACATCGACGAGCCCGGGTTGCAGTCGGTGGCGATGGCGAGCAACCCGCCGGCATCGACGATGGTGCGCAGGGGCGCGAAGGGCTGGCCGAGAAAGACCGAGACCAAAGGCAAGCCGACCGCGACGGTCTCGCTGGCGGCGAGGGCGCGCAGCTCGTCGGGGGCGCTGGCGAGCAAGTGCTCCACGCTGCGGGCGCCGCGGTCGATGGCCCAGCGCAGGCCGCCGACACGCTCGAACTCGTCGACGTGCGCCTTCAGGCCGAGGCCGTGTGCGGCACCGACCGCGGCGAGGCGCTCGGCGTCGTCGACGTCGAAGTAGCCGGCCTCGACGAAGACGTCGAGGAACGCGGGCGCCGCAGGGTGCGCGGCCATCGCCGGTACGATGCGCTCGGCGCAAGCATCGACGTAGGCGTCCTTTCGACCGGCGTATTCGGGCGGCACGGCGTGTGCGGGCATCGCCGTGGCGACGAGCGTCATCTGCCCGGCGAGCGCGGTGCGGACGGCGACGATGGCGTCGAGGCAGCGCAGTTCGCTGTCCAGATCGAGGCCGTAGCCCGTTTTGACTTCGACCACGCGTACGCCCCACGCCGCCATCTCGCGAAGCCGTCCGAGCAGACCCGCCGTCAGCGTCTCGACCGAGGCGCCGCGCGTCGCACGCATCGTATGCAGGATGCCGCCGCCGGCCTCGGCGATGGCCTGGTAGCTCGCGCCGGCGAGGCGGGCCATCAGCTCGTGCGCACGGTCGCCGGCGAAGACGGCGTGGGTGTGGGCGTCGACCAAGCCGGGCAGGAGCAGCGCGCCCTCGAGGTCGAGGCTGGCGTCGGCGGCGGGGCGCTCTGCGGCGTCCACACGACCGATCCAGGCGATGTGGCCGGTGCCGAGCGGGGCGCCAACGGCGTGCTCGACGACCAACGCGGCGTCGCGGAGCAAACCGACGTCGTCCCAGCGGCAGATCGGTCCGCGCAACGGTCCGTCGCCGGTCAACAACGCGCCGGCACCGACGAGCGCGGTGCGCATGCGTGGCGATTCAGTCGTGGACGACGGCATCGGCCCCCCGCAGCGCGAGCTGACCGCACGCAGCGGCCTCGGGTCGCCCGCGCGGCAGACGCACCGAGACACGCAGACCAGCCCGCCGCAGCCGCGCGACCACGGCGTCGACATCCGCCGGCGTCGGCGTCGCGAAGGGCGCGCCCTCCCAGCCGTTCCAGGCGATCAGGTTGATCACGACCGGCAGCCCGGTCGCCCATTCGACCAGCCCCTGCAGCTCGTCGGGACGGTCGGTCACGCCGGCGAGCAGGACGTATTCGACCAGCACACCGCGGTTGCGCGGCAGCGGATGGCGCGCGACCGCATCGCGCAGCGCGGCCATGTCGTAGCGGGCGGTGATCGGCATCAGCGCGCGCCGGGTCGCATCACGGCCGGCGTTGAGCGAGAGCGCGAGCTGGATGCGCCCGCCGAAATCGCGCCCGAGCTCGTCCATGCGCGGCACCAGGCCGACGGTGGAGACGGTGATGCGGTCGTAGGCGAGGGCCAGGCCGCCGGGATCGGTGAGGATGGCGAGCGCGTCGCGCGTGGCCTCGTAGTGGTGTAGCGGCTCGCCCATGCCCATGAACACGACGTTGCGCAGCGGCGCGTGGCCCGAAGTCGGCTCGGCGCAGCGCTCGGACGCGATCTGCACCTGCCGCACGATCTCCGACGCCTGCAGCCCGCGCTGCAGCCCCAGCGTCGCGGTGGCGCAGAACGCGCAGCCCATCGCACAGCCGACCTGCGACGACACGCAGAACGTCGTGCGCGGGCCCTCGGGGATCAGCACGCCCTCGACGCGCGCGCCGTCGTGCAATGCGAAGACCAAGCGCTCGGTACCGTCGACGTCGCGACGGCGCGCCTCGCAGACCG
>JBEARB010000371.1:0-3381 GCA_041163625.1 Pseudomonadota bacterium
ATCAGGTCGTTGACCTCGGGGGTCGGCTTGGCGAGCAGTTGGCCGTTGGCGACGCGGGTGGTGATCTCGTAGAGGCCTGATGGGAGGGAACGGCGCAAGGGACGCATGGTCGATCTCCTGGTCGAGCGGCCCGGGATGGACCGCGTGCGATCAAGTGATCGGGTGTTGGCGGAAAACGCGTCGGCAGCGGCGAGGTCACAACACAGACCATTGACGTTGAGCTCGACGGCTTTGGACCAGTTCGGAGCTTGTAGAGCCAACGCCCCAACGCCGACGACACGACGCACGGCTGCCGTCCGCCGGCCTCGTCGACGAACTGCCAGCTTGCAGGCACTCCGACGGCAAGCTGCGGCCGCTCCTGACGCGCCAGGGCAGCAAACCCGGGGGCCCGGTCGAGCTCGCCGTAGCTGGCGCCTGCCGGCTCCGGCATTGCAGGCCAGGCGTGCTCGAAGCTACGGTACAGCGCGCGCACGAGCGCGCTGTGACGCTCCTCGCCTCACAACACGCTGCCTCGCCACTGAACTCGGAGTAGAGATGCGGATCGACACCAACCAACAGCGGCGCCTCCGTGAGCCGTTGCGACTCCTCGTGGCCTCCCTGCTCGCGGGGGCGGTTGTGCTTGGCTCGCCGGCCCGCAGTTCGGCCGCCGTGCCGACGACGACGACGCTCGAGGGCACGCTGCTCGCGACCGCGGGCCCGGCGGCCGACGGCGACTACGCGCTGACGCTGACGCTCTGGGATGCCGCCGAGGCGGGCAAGGCGGTTTGGTCGGAGCAGCAGACGGTCAAGGTCGTCGGCGGGCGCTTCGTGGTGGCGCTCGGCGCCAAGAGCGCGCTCGACCCGAAGGTCTTCGGCATCGCGCTCTGGCTCGGGGTTCAGGTCGGGGCCGAGCCCGAGCTGCCGCGCCAACCGTTGCGTGCAACGCCCTTGGCGATGCGGGCAGCCCTCGCAGAGGGGCTCGACTGCGTCGGCTGCGTTGCGGCCGGGAGCGTGTCCTTCAACTACGCTGCGAGCGCGACCAAGGGCGGTCCCGCGGTCGATTTGGCCTGCACCGGCTGCGTCTCGGTCGTGGAGATGAAGTTCGACGGGGACGTCGATCTCGGCGGCAACAGCCTCAAGGCCGCAGGTGGCACCTTTACCGGCGACGTGGTCGCCAAGACGGTGACGGCGACCACCTTTGTCGGCGATGGCAGCAAGCTGACGGGCATCAAGACCGCCGCCGGGGCCTGCGGCAAGGGGCAGGCGGTCGTCGGCATCGACGCCGACGGCAAGCTGCAGTGCAAGAGCCTGGCCGACGCGCTGCCGGCCGACGGGCTCGACGAGGTCTCGGGCGGCCTGCTCACGACCCAGTTCAGCGATACCGTCGCCGGGCAGGCGGGCGTGGCGATCCCCGACAACACCGGCGCGAGCGCGTTCGCCACGCTGACCTTCCCCGACCTCGGCGCCACGGAGTCGCTGAAGGTGCAGGTCAAGCTCGGCAACACCGACCTCTCGAAGGTCGCGATCAAGCTGCTGCCGCCCGACGACAAGAAGGTGGGCTTGGTGCTCTGCGACCCCTGCGGCGACAAGGACAGCAAAAGCCTCGACACCAGCTTCCCCGACAAGACGCCCGCCAAGAGCGGCGATTTTGCGGCCTTCGTCGGCAAGTCGGTGGCGGGCGAGTGGACGCTCGTGGTGACCGACACCGACTTCTGCATCAAGCAAGCGCCCGGCAACGGCACGCTCTGCGACCTCGACGCCAAG
This sequence comes from Pseudomonadota bacterium, assembly GCA_041163625.1. Lineage (GTDB taxonomy): Bacteria > Myxococcota_A > UBA9042 > UBA9042 > UBA9042 > JACKFC01. The sequence goes on from JBEARB010000371.1 coordinate 1,744, forward strand.
ACCGACGGCAGCATCGAGGGCTTCACCCTCACCGCCGGCACGCTCGCGTCGGGCAAGGTCGGCGCGACGGGCGTGCTGCAGCTGCACAACGCCGCGCAGCCTCCGGCGCCCTGCACCGTGCACCTGCGCGGCGGCGTCTACTTCGACACGAAGCTCGGCGCGCTGCGCTACTGCGACGGCAAGGTCTGGCGCACCTTGGCCGACACCTGCGGCAACGGCATCGTCGAGCCGAGCGAGGAATGCGACGACGGCAACAACACCGACGGCGATGGCTGCAGCGCAACCTGCGTCGCCGCCTACGGGCTGGCCGAGAGCAAGGCCGGCAAGTCGTGCAAGGACATCAAGGCCGTCAATGACGCCGCCGGGGCCAAGCTCGGCGACGGCGTCTACTGGGTCGACCCCGACGGTTCCGGTGGCGCCCAGGCATCGCGCGCCTGGTGCGACCAGACCAGCGATGGCGGCGGCTGGACACTCGCCATGAAGGTCGATGGCAGCAAATCGACCTTCACCTTCGACGCGGCCCTCTGGGCCAACGCCACCACGCTCGCGGCCGACCAGGTGAGCACAGCGGCGACCGAAGCCAAATATGCGGCGTTTTCGACCGTGGCGCTCACCGAGCTGCGCCTGGTGCTCGCGGCGCAGGGCAGCACCAACGCGAAGGTGATCCCGATGGCCGCGACGTCGCTGCAGGCCTTGTTCTCGGGCTCGTACAAGGCCACGAGCCTGGGGCGCAACGCATGGAAGGCGCTCATGCCGGGCGGCTCGGCGCAGCCCAACTGCAACCGCGAGGGCGTCAACGCCGTCTGCGGCAGCCGCACCGTCCGCCTGGGCCTGCTGACCAACCAAGAGAACGACTGCGAATCGTGCGACTCGTACATCGGCGTCGGCCACTCCGGGCAGAACGGCTGCGACGGCCAGGGCGCGAGCTGGGCCGGGATGATGGCCAGCTGCTCGCCCGACAACGGCAACAAGAACGTACCGGCGTTCGCGTGGGTCTACGTCCGCTGAGGCGGCGCGTCATCTCGGCCCGGTCAAAGGCTCGCCGCTGTACGGTCGTTCACGTCTCTCGGTAGCGGGCTCGGTGGCGCCGATGGTCTCCTCGATCAACCGACCGATCAAGCCGGCGAGAAACTCCATGACGCTGGCGTCCGACTCGACAAAGCTCCTGCCGTGGATGTTGCGCACCCGTGCGATGCCGAACAGCCGCCCGTCGGTGCCGTGAATCGGCGCCGTCAGCGCCGTGCGGGAGACGACGCAGTCCCCTCGTTCGAACCGGCGTGACAACGCCGGTTCGTGCGCGTCGGTATCGATGCGAACGAGCAACTGCGCCCGCGCGCGCCGACCGGCGGAGCCTCGGGTCAGCGTGATTTGAACGGACCTGAAGCCCGGCTGGCGTGCTGCGTCGCGCAGTCGCGCCACGTCGGCTTCGTCGAGCAAAGCGATGGTGCCTCGACCGGCGCCGAGCAATCGACCGGCGACGTCGACGATCCACCGTGAAAGCTGGGCGACGCTGGTCGACCGGCTCCGGGCGCCATGGCGGACTTGCCCCTTCGCTTCACCCATTCGCTCCTCCGTCTCGTGCCCGGCGGTACCAACGCGGACCATCACGTTAGAGGCGCGTCCGGGCGTCGGATGCAG
>JBEARB010000372.1:0-35549 GCA_041163625.1 Pseudomonadota bacterium
AGGAGCGGTGCATCCCGCTGCAGGGCGACGAAGACCAAGTCGAGGAGCTGCTCAGCGTGGTCAACCGGATCCGCAGCGACATCCCGTCGGTCACGCACGTGGACTACAGCGCCCGCATCCAGACCGTCAGCGCGTCCACCAATCCGCGCTACCACGCCGTGATCTCCGAGTTCGAGAAGCTGACGGGCTACGCCGTCATCATCAACACGAGCTTCAACGTGCGCGGCGAGCCGATCGTGTGTACGCCCGAGGACGCTTTCCGTTGCTTCATGCGCACGGAGATGGACTACCTCGTGCTGGAGAACTTCCTGCTCCGCAAGACGGATCAGCCGAAGTGGCAGGACAAGGAGAACTGGCGCGAGGTCTTCGTCCTGGATTGACCGCGACGGGAGCGGGCGGCTAAGTACCGCTCGCTGTGGCCGCGCGTCCGCGCGTGGCGGGCGACGACGGCCCTCGGCCGTGGGGAGTGCGACGATGGGCAAGCTGGCACACAGCGGGAAGTTGCTGGGACAGATCTGGCAGTTCGCCAAGCAGAACAAGGTCTACTGGTTGGTTCCGCTGGTCATCACCATGCTCATCGCAGGCTTCCTGGTCGTCGCTTCGCAGAGCGCCGCGCCCTTCATCTACACGCTCTTCTAGAGACGCGAGCGTCCCTCCCGCGGGAAGCCGCCCTGCGGAGACGCCCGCGGTCCATCGAGACGCCGGCCTGGGATCAGCAGCCGATGGCGGCTCGCAGGGTCGCCTCGAGCGTGTCCATCGTCGCCGCGACCGTGAGCGCCTCGGGGATCGCCTGTGCCAGATCCCGGTTGCCCTCGTGGGCGATGGCGGCGACCGCGACCTCCATTGCGCGGGCGTCGTCGAAGGGCACGACCCGCACGCCAGGGACGTCGGCGAGCAGGTCGGCGGTGTCGCTCGGCAGCGGCGTTTGCAGCAAGATCGGTCGGCCGGCGGCGATTTGCTCGAACGCCTTGGCCGGGATCTGGCGAGCGTGATGGGGACCGACCACGTTGACGTTGGCAGTCGCCCCCCGCATCGCCGCGAGCGCTTCGGCCGCGGGCCGCATGCCCTCGACATCGACGAGATCGGCGACTCCGGCGCCTTCGGCCTGCGCGCGCGCGTCGGCTGGCGTCGCGCCGAGGTAGCACAGTCGCGGCACGGTCCGACCGGACGCGCGGACGCGCGCCATCGCGGCGAAGACCTGCTCCAGCCCGCGGCCACCGTAGAGGTTGCCGGTGTAGACCAGCGTCGGGCCGGCGAAGGCGCGCGGCTGCACCTCTGCGAAGCGCTCGGGCTCGCAGGCGTTGGGCACGTAGGCGACCTCGACGCCGTAGCGTTGCTGCAGCACCTCGGCGATGCCGCGGGTGGTCGCGACCGCGCGGGCTCCTTGGTCGACGACAGCGCGCTCCATCGCCGCCTCGACACGCTTGCGCCAAGCGGGGAGCGCCTCGAATTCGCGGGTGGCGAGCCAGGGATCGCGGTAGTCCAGCACCAGCCGCACGCCGAAGCGGCGCGCGAGCGCGTGGCCAACCAGGGCATCGGTCGGCGGCGGCAGCGTGGCGAGGACCACGTCCGGCCTTGGCAGGCGTGAGCCGACGGCGATCGCGGGCGCGAGGAATCCGACCTGTGCGTCCGGCACCGCGAGATTCCGATGCGCGAAGTCGAGCAGCGCGCGAGCACGCCCTTGGACCGGCGCCTGTGTCATCGTCGGGCGCGACGTGGGCGCGCCGGTGGACGCAGGTGCCGGCGACGGCGACGGTGCGGCGCGGGCAGCGAGGCGCTCCTGCCGCCAGCGACGGGCGTGCTGCTTCAGGCTGAGCACCGGCGCGCGATGGATGGTGACGCCGGGGACGTCGGTCCACAGCGCGGGATCGAGCGCGTCGGCGAGCGAGAGCTCACGCGCGAGCACGTCGACCTGCCAGCCGCGCTCAGCGAGGCTCCGCGCGATTCGCACGGCTCGGCGGGTCGCCACCGTCATCTCCGGCGCGAAATGGAACGCGACGAACAGCACCCTCGGCATCGTCGGCCTCGCTACACGCCGGGCGGACGTTCGACGAGCGGCACGAAGCCGCCGCAGACGACGTCGGCGAGCCGCTCGGAGGCGCGGCCGTCCCAGCCTTCGGGGACGCGCCCGCGCTTGCCGCGGCCGGCCAGAATCTCGGCGGCGGCGGGGACGATGGCGCCGGGATCGGCCCCGAGAAGGGTGTTGGTGCCCTCGCTGACCGTCACCGGCCGCTCGGTGTTGTCGCGCAGCGTGAGGCATGGGACACCGAGCGCGGTGGTCTCTTCCTGGATGCCGCCGGAGTCGGTGAGCATCAGCGCGCATTGCGCCATCAGGCCGAGGAATTCGAGGTAGCCGAGCGGCTCGACGAGCACCAGCCCGGACGGGACGGCCAGGCCGGCCTGCTCGATGCGAGCGCGGGTGCGCGGGTGGATCGGGAAGAGCACGGGGAGCTGCTCGGCGACCTGCCCGAGGGCGACGAGCAGCGCGGCCAGCTGCGCCGGATCGTCGACGTTGCTCGGCCGATGCAGCGTCGTGACGGCGTAGCCACCCTCGCGCAGGCCGAGGCGCTGCAGCGTCGGCAGTTCACGCGCGCGAGCCTCGTGCTTGCGCAGCGAATCGATCATCAGGTTGCCGACGCGGTGGATGCGGTGCGCGCCGATGCCCTCGGCCAGCAGGTGCGCGTCGCCGTCCGGCGAGGGCGTGAACAGCAGGTCCGAGCAGTGGTCGGTGAGGATACGGTTCTGCTCCTCGGGCATCGTCCAATCGCGCGACCGCAGGCCCGCCTCGATGTGGCCGACGGCGACGCCACGCTTGCTGGCGACCAAGGCGGTGGCGAGGGTGGAGTTCACGTCGCCGGCGACCAGGACCAAATCCGCCGGATGGTTCGCCAGCTCGTCGTCGAAGCGCTCCATGACCCGGGCGGTCTGCACCGCGTGGTTGGCCGAGCCGACGTCGAGGAAGGCGTCAGGCCGTGGCATGCCGAGGTCGTCGAAGAAGACCGAGCTCATCTTGGCGTCGTAGTGCTGACCGGTATGCACCAAGCGCACCTGCACGCCGCGCGCCGCCAGAGCGGCGTGGGCGGGGGCGACCTTCATGAAGTTCGGACGCGCGCCGACGATGCAGGTCACGCGCTCGGGGAAAAACATGGAAACTCCTTGACCAACGCGAGACTGCGCGGTCGCGCCGGCGGTGTAGCACGGAGGGGAATCCGTGGCGAGGCCGCGAGGCTAGGCGTTGGTGGCCAGCGAGCCCAGTGCGGGATCAAGAGCGCGCCCCCCGGCGTCGCATCGCGCCGGCCGCAATCGGCCCGTGCGTCCTTCCGTGGGGCTTGCGACGACGACGGTCCGTTTGCCGTCGACAGCTGTCATCCGAGCAAGGGGACCTGCTCGCACAAGCCGGACGACGGGCTGGCGGGCTGCGGCGGCTAGCGCATCGGGCCGGTCTCGGCGAGCTGCTCGAAGAGCTTGCGCTGCTCCTTCGAGAGCCGCGTCGGCACCGCCACCTTCACGTGCGCGTAGAGATCGCCCCGGCCAGCCGCGCCGAGGTGCGGTACCCCGCGATCACGCAGCCGCACGCGCTCGCCGGGCTGCACACCCGCGGGCAGGCGCACGCGCTCGGTGCCACCGTCGACCAGCGGCACGTCGGCCTCGCCGCCGAGCACGGCGCGGAGGAGATCGACCTCGATCTCGCAGTGGAGATCGTCGCCCTCGCGCTCGAAGTTGTCGTCGTCCTGGACCACCAGCACGACGTAGAGGTCGCCAGCGGGCCCGCCGCGCTCTCCGGCCTCGCCCTCGCCCGCGATCCGCATCCGCGTGCCGGTGTCGACACCGGGCGGGACCTTGACGGTCACCTTGCGCTCGATGCGCTCCTTGCCGGCGCCGCTGCAACGGCCGCAGCGGTCCTTCTCGGCCACGCTGCGACCGGCGCCCTGGCAATGCGGGCAGGTCATCGAGAACAAGAACGGCCCCTGCTGGCGCCCCACCTGGCCGTTGCCGCCGCAATGGCTGCACGTCACCGGCGTGGCTCCGTCGCGCAGCCCCGAGCCGTGGCAATCGCCGCAATCGACCACGCGCGGAATCACGATCTCGCGGCGGGCACCGGCGACCGCGTCGACCAGGCCAATCTCGAGGTCGTAGCGCAGGTCGCTGCCGCGGGCGGGGCGGCTACGACCGCGGCGGCCTCCGCCGAAGAGATCGCCGAAGATGTCGCCGAAATGGCTGAAGATGTCCTCGGCGCTGGCGGCGCGCCCGCCGCCCTCGAAGGCGCCGTGGCCGAAGCGGTCATAGCGTTGACGCTTGTCGTCGTCGCCGAGCACGTCGTAGGCCTCGGCGGCCTCCTTGAAGCGTTCCTCGGCCTCTGGGTCATCTGGATTGCGGTCGGGGTGGTACTTCATCGCGAGCTGGCGGAACGCCTTCTTGATCTCGGCGCCACCGGCGTCGCGTGCCACACCGAGCACCTCGTAGTAGTCCCGCTTGCTCATCGTCGGTCGTGCTCCCGTGCGGCCGCGGCCGTCAAGACCGCGCGCGGCAGGAAATGGGTCCGAGCCGGCGCTGTCAAGGTCGGCGGCGGCCGGCGTGTGCGCCTTGTCGCCGTCCCCACCGCGGGCTAAGGTGTGCATGCACGGGTCGGGCCAACTTCCCACGGGCGGGTTACGAATGGAGTTCAAGCAGGGTCTGCACATCGGCACGCGGCTGGAGCAGCGGCTGGTCATGACCCAGCAGCTCCAGCAGGCGATCCGCCTGCTCGCGCTCTCGCGACAGGAACTGGTCGAGCAGGTCCGCGAGTCCCTGAACGAGAACCCATTGCTCGAAGAATCGCCACAGCGCAGCGACGCCGCGACATCCAACGCCGTGACCAGCGGCGAGGGCGAGGTCACCCACCTCGACGCCACCGAGGGCCGTGATCGCGCGAGCAGCGAGATCGATTGGCAGGAGTACTTCGCCGATCTCGCCCGCGGACCGACCTCGGGCCCGAGCGGCTACGCGTCGCGCGACGAGGAGTTGCCGCCGCTCTCGGCGACGCTCACCCGCGACGCGACGCTGGACGAGGAGCTCTTCGAACAGCTCGGCGTGACGGAGCTCGACGAGATCGATCGCGGGATCGCCGAGGAGATCGTGGGCAACCTCGACGACGACGGCTATTTCCGGCCGAGCCGACTCGAGCTGCGCGGCGGCACCGACGCCGGACGCCGGCTGCTGCGCCGCAAGGCCGACGTCGCCGGCATCGAATCCGAGGAGCAGCCCGGCGGACTCGATCTGCTCTGGCTCACCGAGCAAGAGGCCGCCGACTGGGCGCACGACGGCGAAGCTCGTGGGATGAAGGCGCATCCGCAGCCGGGCAACTCGACGCGCCGGATCGCCGAGTCGCTCGGGGTTCCGCTCGCCCGCGTCCACAAAGTGCTCGCCGCGGTCCAGCGCTGCGACCCGCCCGGTGTGGCGGCGCGCGACCTGCGCGAGTGTCTGCTGATCCAGGCGCGCGTGGTCCACCCCGAGCTCCCCAAGCTGCACCGGCTGATCGACAAGCACCTCGGCAACCTCGAAGCTCGCAAGCACGGCCCGATCTTGCGCGACCTCAAGGCGTGCGAAGCGGAGGTGCGCGAGCTGCTCGCGTTGCTCGCGACGTTGGAGCCTCGGCCAGGCCGCCGCTATTCGGGTGAGAGCGCGCGCTACATCACGCCGGACGTGTACGTGCACAAGGTCGGCGACGACTACACCGTGGTCGTCAACGAAGACGGTCTGCCGAAGCTGCGCGTCAGCTCGCTCTACCGGCGCGCGTTGGCAGAAGGTGGTGCCGGCGAGGCCAAGGACTACCTGAACGAGAAGATGCGACAGGCGATTTGGATGATCCGCAGCATTCACCAGCGCCAGAGCACGATTCAGAAGGTGACCGAGTCGATCATGCGCTTCCAGCGCCCGTTCCTCGACAAGGGCGTGGCGCACCTTCGCCCTCTGGTGCTGCGCGAGGTCGCCGAGGACGTGGGCTTGCACGAGTCGACCGTCTCGCGCGTGACCACCTCGAAATATGTCCACACGCCGCAGGGCATCTTCGAGCTCAAGTATTTCTTCAACAGCCGCATCACCTCGGATACCGGACCCGATCTGGCGAGTGAAGCGGTGAAGTTCGCGATCAAGAAGCTCATCGATCACGAACCGGAGCGCAGCCCGCTCTCGGATCAGGAGATCGCCGAGATCTTGCACGGTCAGTGGGATCGCGCGCGCCTGTTGGCGCGCCTGGACATCGAAGAGGCACAGCTTTCCGGGCTTCTTCCGCAGAAGACCCTGTCGATTGCGCGCCGGACGGTTGCAAAGTACCGCGAGGCCATGAACATAGCCTCCTCTTCGCGGCGTCGATCGCTGATCTGACGCGCGGAGGAGGTGGCGATGGTTCAGCTCACGTCCTACCTGAACGTCGATGCGGTCGCGCTCGACGTCACCGCCGACGACAAGGCCTCGCTGCTGCGCGAAGCCTGCGTCTGCTTGGCGCGCGTCCTGCCGGGCGTGCCCGCCGCGACCATCACCGACCTGCTGGTCGCGCGGGAGAAGGTCGCCTCGACGGGCGTCGGTGAGGGCATCGCGATCCCACACGCCACCTGCGACGCGATCGATGTGCCACGCCTGGGGCTGCTGCGAACCTCGGGGCCGGTCGATTTCGACGCGGTCGACCAACAGCCCGTCCGCTTGGTGATGGTCGTGCTCGCGCCCAAGAACGCGCAGGCGCTGCACCTGCGACTGCTCGCGCGCATCGCGCGCTTGGTCCGCTCCGAACAGATCCGCGGCAGCCTTTTCGCGGCGCAGACCCCGGCCGAGGCGTTCGCCGTCATCGACGCCCACGAAGCGGGGTTGCGATGAGCCCGGTGCCGCCTTCCACCGGAGCGTGGGAGCGCCGGCAGGCGGCCGCCAAGGCGGCGCGTGAGCCCGGCGCCTGGGAGCCCATCCGCCCGGATCGCGACCTGCCGCGCTGGCTGGTCGTCACGGGCATCAGCGGCTCGGGCCGCACGACTTGTCTGCGCGCGCTCGAAGATCTCGGCTGGTTTTGCGTCGACAACCTGCCCGCGCCGATGCTTCCGGCCCTGCGCGACGAGCTCACCGCGCGCGGTGACGTCCGCTCGGTCGCCGTCGGCATCGACATCCGCGCCGGCTCGTTGGTCCGCGATCTCGACGCCGGCATCGGCGAGGTTCGCGCCGCCGGTCACGAGGTCGGCCTGCTCTTCCTCGACTGCAGCGACGACGTATTGGTGCGTCGCTTCGCCGAGACGCGCCGCAAGCATCCCGTGCTCTCCGAGCGCACGATCGCACAAGCCATCGCCCGCGAGCGACAGCTGATGCTCGAGATCCGCGAGCGCACCACGCTGACGATCGACACGACCAACCTGACGATCCATCAGCTCAAGGCCCGCGTGACCGAGCTCTTCGAGGCCCCAGACGCCGCCGAAACGCGCATGGTCGTGGCGCTGACGAGCTTCGGCTTCAAGCACGGCGTGCCCCGCGACGCGGACTACGTCTTCGACGTGCGCGGATTGGACAACCCCCACTTCATCGAAGCGCTGCGCCCGCAGACCGGCATGGACGCGCCGGTCGCCCGCTACGTCCTCGAAGACGCGGGCGGCGACGCGCTGCTGCAGCGTATCGAGGCGTTGCTCGACTTCAGCCTGCCGACGCATCGCGACGAGGGCCGCGCCATCGTCAGCGTGGCGATCGGCTGCACCGGCGGACGGCATCGCTCGGTGGCGCTGATCGAGGCGTTGGCGGTGCACCTGCGGGCGCTGCGCGTGGGCCGTGTCGTCGTCACCCACCGCGACGCGGCGCGCGGCAACAAGGCCTGAGATGGCGACGGCCCACTCGCGCAAGCTGAAGATCCGCAACCCGATGGGGCTGCACGCGCGGCCCGCGGGGCGGTTCGTCGAGGTCGTCAACGCGCACGACGCTCGCGTGCGCGTCCGCTGCCGCGGCGACGAGGTCGACGGCAACAGCATCCTCTCGCTCTTGATGCTCGAGGCCGTCGCCGGCACCGAGCTCGAAGTCCGCGCGACCGGGCCCGACGCCGAAGCGGTGGTCGAGGCGCTCGCCGCGCTCTGCGAACGCGGCTTCGAAGAGGCCGAGTCCTACGACGGCCGTGGCGCGAGGGGGTAGCGCGGCGATGGGTGACGACGGCTCGAGCTTGCGGGGCTTCCCGAGCGCGCCCGGCGTCGCCACCGGGCCCGCGCACGTGCTCGTCCGCCGCGCGGTCGTCGGTGGCCGCCGTCGCGTCCCGGTCGCAGAGCGGCCTGCCGAGCGGGCCCGCCTGCTCGCCGCCATCGAGGCCGTCGAAGCCGGCATGGCGCAGACCTCCGACGCGCTCGGCGACGCCGAGGCGGACGGCATCGCCCGCGCGTTGCTCGCCAGCCAACGCGCCGTCCTACGCGACCCGCAGCTGCTCGAGCCGACGCTGCGCGCCATCGACGAGGGCGGCCTCGGCGCAGAGCGCGCGCTCGAACGCAGCCTGCGCGCCCTCGAGCAGCGCTTCGGACAGCTCGGCAGCGCCGCGTTCCGCGAGCTCTGGCGCGACGTCGAAGGCATCGGCGCCGCCCTGCTCGCGCAGCTCCGCGAGGGCGAACAGCGGCTGCTCGGCGTCGATCCGGGGGACGTGCTGGTCGCCCGGACCGTGACGGTCCGCGACGTCATCGACCTGGTCACCGCCGGAGCGGCGGGCCTGGTGCTCGAGGAGGGATCGCTGACCTCGCACATCGCGGTGCTCTGCCGCAGCGCGGGACTCCCCGCGGTGACGGGCGTCGAGGGCGCAGTCGCCCGCATCCGCGACGAGACGCCGCTCCGCGTGGACGGCGAGGGCGGCGTGGTCGAGTTGCTTCCGGCAGGGACGCTTCCGGAACGGGCGGCCCCAGCGACGCCACCATCCATCGACTCCGAGGCGCACGACGGGCTGCTGCTGCGCGCCAACCTCGACCTCGACCTCGACGCGGAGCGCGCACGCGCCTGGGGCGCAGCCGGCGTCGGCCTCTGGCGCACGTTCTACCTCTACCTCGGCCGACCGGATCTGCCGAGCGAGGACGAGCTGACCACCACCTTCCGGTCCGTCCTTGCCGGGTTCGCGCCGGATCCGGTCGCGGTTCGGCTGCTCGATCTCTCCGGGCCGTTCGCCGAGCACGAGCTGCCAATCGCGCTGCGTGGCCTGCCGGACTGCCGGGGCGTACGCCTGCTGCGCCATCGCCCGGACGTGTTGCGGACGCAGTTGCGCGCGCTGGTGCGTGCCGCCCCGGCCGGGACGCTGCGGATCTTGGCGCCCTTCGTCAGCGACGTCGACGAGCTCGCCGCGATCCGCGCGCTCGCCGACGAGGTCGCCGCCGAGCTCGGCGCGGAGCGACCCGCCCTCGGTGCGATGATCGAGGTGCCCGCCGCGCTGCTGGCGCTGGACGCGCTGGCGGCCCACAGCGATTTCTTCGCCATCGGCAGCAACGACCTGGGAGCGCTCCTGCTCGCTCGCTCGCGCGACGCGCCGGGCGCCGGGCACGCGCTGCCGGCTGCACTGCGGGCCGCGATCGCGATGGTGGTCCAAGCCGGCGAACGGCACGCGATCCCGGTGTCGCTGTGCGGCGAGATCGCCTCGGACCCGGCGTTGACGGCGGATCTGCTCGGCCTCGGACTGCGGGAGCTCTCGATGACCGCCCGCCTGCTCCCGGCCGTCCACGCCGCGGCGCGTGCAGTCCAAAGTTGATGCATCGCGGAGCAGCGGCATCCTGACGGGGTGCGAACCTCCGCTCGCCGACTCCGCCTCGACCGCCCGCGCCCCCGGCAGCTCCGCGGCGTCGCGTTCCTGTGCGCCCTGCTCTGCGGCCTCGCCGCGGTCTCGTGCGGTGCCCCGCAGCACCGCGAGTACGTCGAAGACGACGGCGTCGAAGACGACGCGGTCGAGTCCGCGGTCCGAACGCGCCCACCGCGACCGAATCAGCGCTCGCGTTCTCGGAGCCGGCAGCAGCGCAGCGCACGAGCCCGGCCGGCGACCCGCCGAACCGGACCGCGCACCTCGAAGCCGGCGCCGGATCCGACCGCCTCGAGCCATCGCGCGCGCTCGCCCGACGCGGTGCGCTGCGCCAACGGCGACGTCGACGGTCATTCCGTCGGCCGTGCCAACGACGGTAGCCTCGACGACGGCTGCGAGCTGCCCCGCAGCGGGCCGGGCTACGTCAGCGTCAACGCCGCCCGCTTCGGCGCCAGACGCATCGTCGGCATCGTGCAGTACGCGACCTCCGAGCTCGCGCGACTGCATCCGAGCGCCCCGCGGGTGGTCATCGGCGCGCTCTCCCGCGAGGACGGCGGCCGCTTGAAAGGGCACAAGAGCCACCAATCCGGCCGCGACGTCGACGTCGGCTACCTGCACGAGGACGGCCAGAAAGCCCATTTCGTACACACGACGCCCGACAGCATCGACGTGGCGCGCACCTGGACGCTGCTCGGCGCGATGCTGCGTAGCGGCCAAGCCCAGTACGTCTTCATGGATTACCGGCTGCAGGCCGTGCTGTATCGCCACCTCGAACGCGACGGCGTCGACGAGAGCACCCTCGGCCGCATCTTCCAATATCCGAACGGGCGCGGCGCGCGGCGCGGACTGATTCGGCACGCCAGCGGGCACGCCGACCACTTCCACATTCGCTTCCGCTGCCCCGCCGAAGACGAGGATTGCGAGGATTGACCCGAACGAGCCGCGCTCAGCGCGCGGTGGTCGGCGTCGGCAGCGCGGCGAGATCGGGGTGCGGGATGCGTCGGTCGAAGTCGATCCAGACGCTCGCGTCGTCGCGGCAATCGTAGCGCCGGCAGCGCAGCGGGCGCTGCGCGTGGACGGTGCAGCCGCCGTCCTCACCGTGATGGACGCATCGCCCCTCGGCGTCGCGACGGTTGACGTAGGGATCGGCCCAATCCCACTTCACCACGCCCTCCTCGAGGTCCTGCGTGCCGAGCGCGAAAGGCTTGCGACAGCAGGCGGCCTTGCACAACGCCAAGCGCGCGGCGCAGTCGACCTCGGCGGCGGGGACGGCGTATTTGTCGACGTCCGGAGCGACCCGGACCCGGAACGCCGGAGGCGGCGCGCTGCGCAGGTAGGCGTCGCGCGCGGCGGCCACTTCGCCCGCCTTCACGCCGGCGCGCCGAACCGCGGCGTCCCCGAGGCCGTGCAGCAGGGCCGCATGCGACTCGATTGCGCGCTGATTGCGGTCCATCACCACGTGCACGAAGCGCAGACCGCGCTCGAGCCGCGCCTCGAGCTCCGCGACGCGGGCCGCGAGCGCGGCAGCGTCCGGGGCGGCGGCGGGTTCGGTCGTGGCAGGAGCAGCCTCGGGTGCGGCGGCGACGGCAGCCTCGGGCGAGCCGGTGATCGAGTCGTCGGCGGGCGCGGCGGCCGGAGCGACGGCGGGTTCGGCGACGGCGCGCGACGTACGCCGCGGCGCCGGCTTGCGAGGCGTCTTCGCAGCCTTGGCCGGTACGGAGGCGGGCGGCGTCTCGCTGCTCGCGCTGGCCGCTGTCTCGACCACGGGCGCAGCGGCAGCGGCGGGCGCCTTCTTCTCGGCCTTGCGGGCGGGCTTGGCCTTGGCGGCAGGCTTGCGGGCAGACGCGCTCTCGGGCGCGACGGCGGCCGCGGGCTTGTTCTTGGCGGGCATCGGGACTCCTGTTCGGGCGCGCAGCGTCGACGCGGGCGCGCGGGCCGTCAAGCGCGGCGCCCGGCTGCGGGCGCGTGCCTACGGGCGTGCGACGGGCAGACCGTGGCCGGGCACGCGCAAGCGCGGCGCGTAGATGTCGAAATCGAAGCGTGGCGCGTGCTCGGGGGTATGGCACCCCGAGCAGACCGACGCGGTCGGGTGCGGACTGCGCAGCCCGGCGCCGCCCTTCTTTTCGGCCGCCGCGACGTGCTGCGAGCCCGGACCGTGGCAGGCCTCGCATTGGACGTTGGCGAAGCGGTCGATATTGGCGAAGCCGGCGCCGCCGGGCTGCTGCCAGCCGGTGCTGTGGCAGCCGACGCAGTCGAGATCGCGGGCCTTGCCGGCCTTCTCCAGCGTCGCCCACGCGTGCGCGTGCAGGTCGTCGCGCGCGAACGCGGCAGCGCCCTGGTGGCAGCCGAGACACGCCTGCTGGCCGACATAGCTGGCCTGGCCGTCGACCGCGGGCTGCGGCGCCGACGCGGACGCCTCGGCCAGCTTGCCGGCGGCGGCGTCGTAGGCCGCCACGGCCTGCGCGACCTTCGGGTCGGCCGGCGACGACCAGGCGAGCCCGACCGAGCGATACGCCCCGAGGTTGCCGGCCGGCAGCGGCTTTCCGGCGCGCTCGCGCATCGTCGCGAGCCGACGCGCCAGGCCTTCGCGCGATTTGCGCCAGAACGGGAGCGTCAGCGCCGTGGCGGCGGTCTGCTTCTCGGCGGAGACGCGCGCGATATCGGCGTCGAGCGCGGCGATGCGCTCCTGCAGCGCGTGCGCCGCACCCGGGAGCCACGGCGTCGCGTCGAGCCAGCGCGGCGCATCGGGGTCGGGGTCCTTGGCCTCGCCGTTGCGGGCGAGGGTGAGCACCGCCATGTACGCCCCGTGGCGTGGCGCCTCGAGGAGCCAGCCGGCGTCCTCGCGGTCGGGTTCCTCGATCGGCTCGAGCCGCTCGGGCACGGCGCCGACCACCACCGCGTCCAGGCCAGGAACCCGGCGCGCCAGACGGCGGCTGTTGCGCAGACCGAGGTTGGAGAGCGCGACCACGACGTCCGCACCTTCTGCCCGCAGCGCCTTGTCGTGCGCCTCGGCCATCGTTTGCTGCGCGTCGAGCTCGCCGGCGGCCGGGTCGAGCGCGAAGACGCCGACCTTAGCGCCGCCCGGCATCGTCACCAATCGCCGCGGCCGTGCGCCGGCGACGCCGTGCTCCCAGCCATCCGCGAGCAGGGGCAGTCGGCTCTCGGCGAGGAGCTTGCGCACCGCCGCTCCGCCCTGCGCCAGATCGACGCTCGAGACCGCCACGCCGAGCACCGGCAGCTCGGCCAGCAGCGTGACGAAAGTCTGCTGCCGCAGCGCGCGCTGGGCCGCTTGGTTCGCCGGCGGCGCTTCGTCTTCGACCAGTAGCGTGCCCGCGTGCACCAGCCCGAGCGCCGGATCTCGGACACGCTCGCTGCCGACCCAATGCGCGATGCGCTCGATGCCGCCGCGCTGCAGCTCCTCGGTGCAGCCGCACGGCTTGAGCACCGACGACCAATCCGAGAGCGCGACCAGCGTGACGTGCGGCATGGCCAACAGGCCGGTGGCCTCGGCGGGCAGTGCGGCGGGAGCCTCGGCGGTGGCGGCTTCGGCGGCGGCGGAATCGACTGCGACGACCGGGGGCGTGGGCGGCGGAGGCGCGGGCCTCTCGGGCTCGGATTTGCGCGAGCAGCCGAGCGCGAGCAACAGCAGGGCGCTCGCGCACCACGCCGGCGTCGACACGCGACGCAGCGACGGACCTCGATCGTGCGGAGCGCGCCGTGACCGGTCCATCGAACGTTGCATCGGAGTCGGGGACGCTAGTCCTGGATGACTGCGTTGGGGTGGCCGTAGATCTTGGCCGGCGGCAGCGAGCAGCTCGCCTTGCTGCGGCTCGGGTAGACCGCGATGACCTTGAACGAGCCGCCCTTCAGGCCCTTGATCGAGCCCTTCATGCCGGACTTGACGCCCTTGTTGTCACCGGCGCTGAGGATGAGCACCGAGCCGGTGCCGGCCACGCGGGCGTCGATGATGGTGCACGCGATACCGTTGGACTTCGGCTCGGGCTTGGGACGGTCACGCACCGGACGCGGGCGATCGCGCTTGGGCTCGGGCTTGGGCTCGGGCTTGTCGACGCATTTGTCGTCCACGCACTCCTGCGAATCCTTGCAGGCGTCGCAGGGGTTCTCGCCCCAATCGACCTCGACGGCGTACTCGCCCTCGCCCTTGGTCGCTCGGAAGCGCACCAGATAGCGCATCGTCGGCTCGACCGAGAACTTGAACTTCAGCGTTCCGCTGCCCTCGGGCATCGGCTTCTCGGCGATGCGATCACCGACCTCGGTGTAGATGGTCACGAAGCCGACGAGCGTCGACTCCTTCCACTTGCCGACCGAGATCCGCATCTCCATGTCGCCAGCCTTGTCCGGCTGCACGAAGCGCCAGTCTTCCTGGTCGCCGATGCGCGGGTTGAGGCGATCCTCGGTCGGCCCGAGCTTGGAGAACGGGCGCGCGCTGTTGCGATCGCCGTCACCGTCGGGGTCCTTCAGATGCTGGCCGCTGCAGGCCGCGCCGAGCAGGAGCAGCGAGATCGCGGCAGCGAGCGTTCGGAACGAGCGGAGCGAAGCGGCACGGGTCATGGATCCTCGTCTGGTTGCAGGGGTCTTCGGCCCGCAGGCGGCCTCGAACCCTACCCGAGACGGTATCGGGGCGCCGTTGCGCGGTCAACTTTCGCGCAGGCGCGCGGCCGCGTCGAGGACGGGACCCAACCCGATCTCGAACTCGTCGCCGAAGGCATAGTCGGTGCTGAGGGCATAGCCGAGCATCTCCGCCATCGCCGGGAACACTTCGACCGGCAACGACGCCGCGATGGCGCCACCGACGTCCTCGAGGGCCTCGCGATCTCGGATCGGCATCGAGAGCTCCTGCAGCACGAAGCCGTAGAGGTAGCTGTCGACGAGCGAGAACACGTGCGCCGCGCCGAGGATCGAGAAGCCGCCCGCCCGCAGGCACGCGATCACCGCCTCGCGGTGCAGCATCGACTGCAGCCCGGGGTTGCGGCGCGAGTCGAGTAAACCGAGCGCCTACGGGTGCCGCAACAGCACCTCACGCGCGGACCGGCAGCGCCGCGCGATCGCCTCACGCCACGGCTCGCCTGGGCGCGGGGCGTCGATCTCGGCGAAGACGGCGTCGACCAATCCGTCGAGGATCGCGTCCTTGTTGGCGACGTAGTGGTAGAGCGACATCGCTTCGACGCCGAGCTGCTCGGCGATCTTGCGCATCGAGAGCCGCTGCAGCCCCTCGCGATCGGCCAGCGCGAGCGCGGCCTCGAAGATGCGCGCGGGCGAGAGGGGTTTACGTCGGGTCGGCTCGTGTGCCACCTGGCCTCCGGGGGCCCCGGCCGTCCGGCGCGGGCGGCGGCGACCCTGCCGACTCGTCGGCTCCGAGACCATGGGTCAGCCGCAGCCCTGCCAGGGCTCGAGGGTTCCGAACGGCGAGCCGATCGGCGCCGCGTGTCCACGTCGATACTGGGCACCAGCGCCATTGTCGCGTCCGAGTCCCCGCCGCAGGCTCGCGGGATGCGACCGACCCCGCTGATCCCGCTGGTGACCTCCGACTTCGACCCGACCGAGGTCGCCGTGCCGTGGCGCGTGGAAACCGAGATGCGGGAAGCGGTCGGCGCGGACGGCGCGTTCGTGCGCGGCCCGCTGCTGGCCCGCTACGCGGCGCCCTTCACCGTTCGCGACGGCAACCTACTGACGGCGCGATGGCCTGGCGACGCGCGCGGCTTCGCAGAAGCCTTCGTCGCGATGATCGAAGCGGCGGCGGGCGTCACGGGCGCAGCAACCGCTCCCGAAGCCAGCTGAGCCAGCGCGACCAGGACGTGTGGTCGGCGCCCTCGCGGCGGCGCTCGCTGCGATCCAGGCTCGCAACCCCGCGCCCGATCGGCTACAACCCCGCGCCGGTGGCCCCGGGGACGGCGGCCGCGACCTGGAGCGATGATGCGCGAGCGTGACAATCGAGGCGGTGCAGGGCACGGCGGACGCGGCCACGGCGGCGGACGCGGCCACGGCGGCGGACGCGGTCCCGGCGGCGGACGCGGTCCCGGCGGCGGACGCGGTCACGGCGGCGGGCGCGGTCCCGGCGCCGGGCGCGACCACGGCGGCGGTCGGCCGCAAGGCTTCGGCCCCCGCGGCTCCGAGGGCGCCCCGCGCCCCTTCCGCCCGCGTCGCCCACCGCCGGACCGGACGCCTGCGCCACTGCCGCCGCTCGAGCTGCTGTTCGCCACCGGCAACACCAAGAAGCTCGCGGAGCTGCGCGAGCTCGCCGGGCCGACCGGTATCGAAGTGCGCGACGGCACCGAGTTGCCCGAGGTCGTCGAGGACGGCGCCACCTTCGTCGACAACGCGCGCAAGAAGGCCGTCGCCGCCGTGCTGCACACCGGCCTCTCCGCGCTCGCAGACGACTCGGGCCTGCTCGTCGACGCGCTCGACGGCGCCCCCGGCGTGCACAGCGCGCGCTACGGCGGCCCGGCGAGCGGCGACCGCGCTGCGGACGACGCCCGAAACATCGACAAGCTGTTGGACGCGCTGCAGGGCGTGCCCGAGGCCGAGCGCGGTGCGCACTTCGCGTGCGCGTTGGTGCTCGCCGGCCCGCTCGCCGACGGCCCCGGCGCGCTGCACAGCGAGGAGGGCGTGCCCTACCGCGCCTTCGTCGGCCGCAGCTTCGGCCGAATTCTGACCGAGCGCGAGGGCGAGGGCGGCTTCGGCTACGACCCCGTCTTCTTTTCGCACGAACTCGGTCGCACGTTCGGCACGGCGAGCTCGGCCGACAAGCACGCCGTCAGTCACCGCGGTCGCGCCTTCCGTGCGCTGCTGCCGGCGCTGACTGCGCTGCGGGCGCGCGCCGACGGCGAGCGGGCGCCGCTGTTCCTGCGCCCGCTCGGCCTCGAGGCGCTCGCGCACGCCCTGGCCGAGACCTTCGGCTCTGGCCTGCGCTACGCCGTGCGCGGGCTCGAGGCGGCGCTCAGCGAGCGGCCCGGACTCGGCGCCAAGGAGCGCGCGGCGGTCGCGGCGCTGCACGTGCACGCGATGCGGCGGCTCGGACTTTTGCAGCTCGCGGCCGGTGCGCTCGGCGGCGGCAGCCTCGAGGTCCCCGATCCCCGCCAGCTTCGCCCGCGCGACGCGGGCCTGTTCGCGGCGCTGACGCTCTGCGACGTCGACGAATACGGCGCCATCCTGCCGCACCGCGGCCCGGGCGAGCGTTCGGCGATGACCGGCGTGCTCGAGCGCCACACCAACGTCATCGGGCACCTGCCGGCGCCGGCGGCCAAGCTCGAGAAGGCGCTGCGCGCCGCGACCCACGGCCTCGCCCAGTTCGAGGACAACGTCGCCGCAGCGGTCGCCGCGGGCGTGCACCCCGAGCTGTACCGGGCGCTCGTGGACGCGTTCGGGGAAGACGGCGCGGCGCGCGTCCTCGCCTACCTCGGCGAGCAGGGTCCGCCGACGATGCGCATCGCCCGCGACGCCGACCCCGATACGGTCGTGCACGAGGTCGAGCGCCTCGGCGTGCGGACGGTGCGGCTGCCGGCCGGCCCGCGGACCGTCGCGCTGCTCGGTACCGCCCGGATCACCGTCACCGAGGCCTTCCATCGCGGCGACTTCGAGATGCAGGACGCCGGCTCGCAGGCCATCGTCGAGATGGCGAAGGTAGTGCCAGGGATGCGGGTGGCCGATTGGTGCGCCGGCGCGGGCGGCAAGACGCTCGCGCTCGCCGACGCATTGCAGGGCCGCGGCGAGGTAGTCGCGCTCGACGTGCACACCGGGCGGCTGGCCGAGGCCGAGCGCCGCATCGAGCGGGCCGGCGTGCGGCAGCTGGTGCGCGTGCAGCGCCACGGCGACGTCGAGGGTGACGCGCGCCTCGGCGAGTTCGACGTGGTGCTGGTCGACGCCCCGTGCAGCAGTACGGGCGCGCTGCGCCGCACACCCGAGCTGCGCTGGCATACCGACGCGGCTTGGCTCGCGCGCTTCCCGGAGCAGCAGCGCGAGATCGCGTTGCGTGCGGCAGCGCGGGTGCGCCCCGGCGGGCGCCTGGTCTACGCGACCTGCTCGCTGATGCCGGAGGAGAACGAGGCGGTGGCCCATTGGCTGGCGGCCGAGTTGGGCTGGCCGCTGGTCGAGGAAGCGCGCCACGGGCCGAGCGATCCGGCCTGGTTGCAGCTCGGCCCCCTTGCGCAGATCGGGCCGGATGGCTTCTACTCCGCCGCCCTCGAGAGGCCCCATGGCTGAGCATCACGACGACAACGACTGGACCGAAGACGACGACGCCATCGACGGTGACGACGCCGAATTCGAGGGCGACGACGATGCGCTCGCGGGCGACGACGACGACGACTTCGACGACGGCCCCATCCTGGTCGCGGTCGGCGACGGCGACGGCAGCAGCTTCGGCGAGGTCCCCGACGGTCACCGCTCGGGCTTCGTCACGCTGATCGGCCGCCCGAACGCCGGCAAATCGACGCTGATCAACCGCATGCTGGGCGAGAAGCTGGCGATCACCAGCCCGAAGCCGCAGACCACGCGCGACCTGATCCGCGGCTACCTCACCCGCGACGACATGCAGGCGATTTTGGTCGATACGCCCGGCTTCCACGAGCCGAAGAAGGGCGCGCTGCTCAACCGCGCGATGGTCGGCATGGCGGTCGAGGCGCTGGATCAGGTCGACGTCGCGCTGCTGGTGGTCGACGCGCCCCGCACGGCGTCGGCGCTCGGCGAGATCTTGCTACCGCGCGACAAATCCGGCCTCGTCGGCGAGGTGAGCGAGGCGCAGGCGCTGCGGCTCTGCCATCGTGGCGACCGCCGCATCATCGAGCGGCTGCAGCACCACAACGCCAAAACCATCGTCGTGCTCAACAAGCGCGACAAGATCCGCCCCGCGCACGTGCTGCCGCTGATGGCGGTCTACGGCGCGCTGCCGGGCGTCATCGGCGTGATCCCGGTCAGCGCGCGCAACGGCGAAGGCACCGACGCCCTGCTCGACCTGGTCCGCCGCGAGCTGCCCGAGGGCCCGCGCTTGGTCGACCCGGAGCTGCTGACCGACCGCAGCGAGCGCTTCCTCTGCGCCGAGCTGCTGCGCGAAGCCCTGTTCCATCGGCTCGAGGCCGAGGTGCCCTACCGGGTGGCGGTGCAGATCGAGGCCTTCGAGGAGCAGGTCGGCCTGTGCAATATCCTCGCCGCGGTCTTCGTCGAGCGGCCCTCGCAGCGAGGCATCCTGCTCGGCAAGGGCGGCACCAAGATGCGCGAGGCAGCCACGGCCGCGCGCAAGGAGATGGCCGCGATGCTCGGCCGTCGCGTCTATCTCGAGGTGCACGTCCGAACCCTGCCGCGCTGGACCGAGCGCGTCGAGACGCTGCGCCGCTTCGGTTACGACGGCGGCGGCGCGCTCTAGCGCCCGCAACGCCAAGGAGATCTCCCTCATGCGAAAGCCGCTGGTGGCCGTGGTCGGCCGCCCGAACGTCGGCAAATCGACGCTCTTCAACCGCCTCACGGGCAGCCGCAAGGCCATCGTCGAGGACATCCCGGGCGTCACCCGCGACCGCCACTACGGCGAGTTCGAGTTGATCGACCGACAGGTGCGCCTGGTCGACACCGGCGGCTTCGTGCCCGGCGAGGACGACTTGATGCTCGCGGCGATCCGCGACTCGGCCGCCCGCGGCATCGCCGAGGCCGACGCCGTGCTGTGGCTGACCAATGTGCGCGACGACGTGACCGGCGCGGACGAAGAGGTCGGCGCGTTGCTGCGCCGGACCGACAAGCCCGTCATCGTGCTCGTCAACAAATGCGACAGCGACCGACTCGACACCGACGCGATGGCGCACTACAGCCTGGGCTTCGAGTACCTCTTTCCGATCTCGGCCGAGCACGGCCGCGGGTTGGGCGACGCGATGGACGCGCTCTATGCGCAGCTCATCGACCGCGGCGCGTTCGAAGGAGAAGACGAGACCGCCGAGGAAGTCGAGCTGACCGACGAAGAGCGGCTCGCGCTCAAGCAGCAACGCGGCGGGCTCGTCGAGCGGGTCCGCATCTCGGTGATCGGCCGGCCGAACGTCGGCAAGTCGACGCTGATCAACGCCCTGCTCGGTGAAGACCGGATGCTCGCCACCGAGGTCGCCGGCACCACCCGCGACGCCATCGACGTCGAGCTCGAGTGGCAGGGCACGCGGTACACGCTGGTGGACACCGCCGGTATGCGCCGCCGCAGCCGCGTGGTCGAGAAGGTCGAGGCGCACTCGGTCGGTCGCACGGTCGGCGCCATCGAGCGTTGCCACGTCGCGATCCTGGTGCTGGACGCCAGCGAGCCGCTCGCCGACCAGGACGCCCGAATCGCCAGCCTGGTCGACCGCCGCAACCGCGCCTGCTGCATCGTCGTCAACAAATGGGACGCGATCGAGAAGGACACGCACACGATGCGCGCCTACGAGAAGGATCTGGCCGAGCGCCTGCCCTTCCTCGCGCACGCGCCGCGCATCTTCATCTCCGCCAAGACCGGCAAGCGCGTCGAGCAGGTCATGGAGACCGCGCTCGCCGCCTTCCAGGCGTTCAACCGCATCATCGCCACCTCGGCGCTGAACCGCTGGCTCGAGCACGTGCAGCGGATCAAGCAGCCGCCGGTCTACAAGAACAAGCGCCTGAAGCTCTACTTCGCGGCACAGACCGCGACGCGCCCGCCGCGCATCGAGATCCAAGTCAACGCCCCGACGGTGATGCCGAGCTACGAGCGCTTCTTGCTCAACCAGTTCCGCGACTATTTCGACCTCGGCGGCACGCCGCTGCGGCTCTCTTTCGTGCGACGCCGCGAGCGCCGGGCGACGGACGCGGACGTCGGCGAGCGGCCGCAGATGGTCCAGGTGATCGATCTCTACGAGAACCCGCTCGCAGACGACGAGTTGCCCGAGACCTGGCTCGAAGACGACGCCCTGGACGACGCCTGGGAAGGCGGCTGGCCGTCGGCGGAGCACGACGACGACGAGGAAGATGACGAGGATTGGGGCGGCGACCCGGACGATTGGGACGAGTAGCCGTCGCGTGACGGGGCGACGCTTTTTTCGCCACGACGCGATAATTGTCCGGCAAGGAGGTGACGCCGATGTCCCGTGACGCCGACCGGACCCGCAAGACCTACAGCCAAGCCTCGCGCATCCTGCAGATCTACGGCGCGCTGGCGAACGCACGCGGGGGTCTGACCATCGCGGAGCTCGAGGAGCGCACCGGCGTGACCCGCCGCACGCTCAACCGAGACTTGGTGGTGCTGCAAGACGACTTCCTGATCGACGCCGTCGAGATCGACGAGCGCGGTCGCAAGCGTTGGCGACTGCTGCCGGCGGGCCCGTCCTCGACCGTCTCGTTCACCCGTGGCGAGCTCGCCGCGCTGCAGCTCGGCCGCTCGATGCTCGCTTTCCTCGAGCAGACCGAGCTCGGCAGCGACATGCGCAGCGCCTTCGACAAGGTCACCTCGCGCCTGGGCGGCCAAGACGGCGCGCTCGACCGCAAGCTCTACGCCCTGCCCGACGCGCCGCCGCTCGAGGCGAGCAGCGAGCGCTACGACGATCTGCTCAACGAGGTACTGAGCGCGCTACTGCGCGAGCAGCAGCTCGAGCTCGAGTACCCACCGGCGAGCGATCAGCCGGCAGAGACGCTGCGGCTCGACCCGCTGACGCTGGTCTATTTCCGCGGCCGGCTCTACCTCGTCGCGCGCATCGTCGGCGGCGAGCGGGTCAAACCCTTCGCGCTGCATCGCGCGACCGACGCGCGCTGGTTGCGTGGCGCCCCGGCAGCCGTCCCGGCGGACTACCACCCGGCCTCGTTCTTCTCGTCGAGCTTCGGCCTGTTCACCGGCGGGGAGCCGACGACCGTGCGGGTCCGCTTCGAGCCGGGACCAGCGCGCTACGCCCGCGAACGCCGCTGGCACGAGAGCCAGGGTGTGGTCGATCACGCCGACGGCGGCTGCGAGATGCGCTGGCAGATCCCGCTGACGCCCGATCTGGAGAGTTGGTTGCTCAGCTTCGGCGAGGGCGCGCGCGTGCTCGAACCCGCCGCGCTGCGCGAGCGCCTCGCCCAACGTCTTGCCGCGGCCGCCGCCGCCTACGGAGCCTAGCCGATGCTCTCGGTCCTGCGCCTGTGCAACTTCGCCATCGCCGCCGACGTCACCCTCGAGCTCGGCGCCGGCCTGAACGTCGTGACCGGCGAGACCGGCGCCGGAAAGTCGATCCTCATCGACGCACTGGGCCTGATCTTGGGCGGCCGCAGCGGCGAGCGCGTGGTCCGCTCTGGCGCCGACGCGGCCGAGCTCGAGGCGCTGTTCACCGGCGTCGACGATGCGGAATGCCTGCGGGCGATGGCCGAGCGCGGCTTCGCCCTGGAGGACGACGCGCTGCTGGTGCGCCGTACCATCGGCCGCAACGGGCAGCGCCGCGCCTGGCTCAACGGACGGATGGCGACCGGCGCCGACCTGAAAGCCGTGGTCGGGCCCTTGGTCGACCTGTCGACGCAGCACCAGCAGAACCGCCTGCTCGACCGGCGCAGCCACCTCGCCATCCTCGACCGCGCCGCCGGCGTGCAAGCCGAGAAGGACGCCTACCTCGCGGCCTTCCAGCGCTGGCGCAGCGCGCAGAGCGAGCGTGACGCGATCGATGCGCGCCTGCGCCAGGCGGCCGAGCGCCGCGACTACCTGCGCTTCTGTGAGTCCGAGCTGGCCGAGGCCGCGGTGCAAGAAGGCGAGACCGAGCGTATCGAAGCCGAGGTGCGCCGCCTGCGCGCGGCCGAGTCGCTGCTGCAGGTCGCAGGCCGGGCGGCTGAGGCCCTTGCGGGCGACGGCGGTGTGCGCGACGCGCTCGGCGGGTTGCCGCGCGAGCTCGAGCGGGCGCGCCGCGACGACGCCGAGTTGGCCGATTTCGGCGGGCGGGTCGAGGAGATCTTGGCGCTCTGCGACGACCTCGCCTCGGATCTGGACCGCTACGCCGAGCGCGTGCCGCTCGACCCGCAGCGGCTCGCCGAGGCCGAGGCGCGCCTGGACGTGCTGCTGCGGCTCGCCCGCAAATACGGCGGCAGCGAAGCCGCCCTGCTCGAGCGGCAACGCGCAGTCGCCGAGGAGCTGGCGGCCGAGTCCGAGGGCGAGGGCCGCCTGCAGCAGCTCGAGCGCGAGCTGCCGCCCCTGCGTCGCGCCGCGCTCGCTGCCGCCGAGGCGCTCTCGGCCGCTCGCCGCGCGGCCGCGGACCGGCTCTGCGCCGAGGTCGAGTCGGTCATCGCCGGGCTGGGCATGGAGCGGGCGCGCTTCCTCTGCCGCTTCACCGAGCGCGACGCGCAGGACGCCGCCACGCTCGGCCCCGATGGCGCCGACGCCATGACCTTCGAGCTGCAGGGTAACCCCGGCGAGCCGGCGCAGGACCTGACGCAGGTCGCCTCGGGCGGCGAGCTCTCGCGCGTGCTGCTGGGTCTGGAGCGCGCCGCGGCGCGCGTCGGCAGCGCGCCGACGGCGATCTACGACGAGGTCGATGCCGGCCTCTCGGGCAGCACGGGCATCGCGCTCGGTCGCTTCTTGGCCGAGATCGCGGCCGATCAGCAGCTCGTGGTGATCAGCCACTTGCCGCAGGTCGCCGCCGCGGCCGACCGACACCTGCACGTCCGCAAGGAGGTCAGCGAGGCCGGCAGCGACGGCGTCGCGCGCACGCACAGCGCCGTCGAGCACCTCGACGAGGCGGGGCGCGTCCGCGAGCTCGCGCGGATGCTCGGCACCGCCGACGCGGCCAGCGAGACCGCCTTGCAGCACGCCCGCGCGCTGCTCGAGCAGCAACAGCGTGCCGGCGCCGGCGCCCGCCGCGCAGCATGAGGCTCGAGCGCCCCCACGCGCAGGTGAAGGTGTGGATCCTTGCTGCGCGCGGGGCGGCGCGTGTGCTATCTTCCCCGCCCCCGGAGGTGGTGATGAATCCACGCACGCGCATCCGCATCTTCGCCCTGGCGCTCGCGCTCTTCGCGGCGGCTTGCTCCGGCACGCCCGGCGCCCCGCGCATCGAGCAGGTGACCGAGCTCGGCGACACCCCGCGTGACGACGCCCCCTACGAAGTCTGGGCCGTGGTCTACGGCCAGCCCGACGTCGCCAACGTGCGCCTGTACTACGCTCGCGAGGACGAGGCGGACTTCCACGCCGTCGAGATGAAGGGCGACGACGACACTTTCCGCGGCGCGATCCCGGCGCATCCCAAGGGCACGCGGCTGTTCTACTTCCTCTGGGCGTCGAGCGAAGACGGCGAGGTCGCCACCTATCCGGTCGAGGCGACCGCCGCCGACCCGCGATACTTGACCTTCCGAGTGCTCCGCGACGGCGAAGAGCCCGGCGACAACCCGCCGCCGTGGCGCGTGCCGCAGGACGCCGGCACGACGGACCCGACCGACGGCGTCGCCGTCGACGACGCCGGCCCCGCCGATATCGGCACGCCCGACAGCGGCGTCGCGGACGCCAATCCGGTCGATGTGGAGCCCTTCGACGCCGGGAGCGACGCGGTCACGCCGGACATCGTCGAGCCCGACAGCGTGCAGGGCGACAGCGGCCCGAGCTTCGACACGCTCGACAGCGAAGATGCCGGCCCGATCGACACCGTGACCGACAGCGACTCGGACGGCATCCCCGACTACAAGGACAACTGCCCGAACAAGAAGAACCTCGACCAACTCGACAGCGATTCGGACGGCATCGGCGACAAATGCGACGCCGATATCGACGGAGACGGCGTCGGCAACGACACCGACAACTGCTACGAGACCGCCAACCCCGACCAGAGCGATTTGGACGGCGACGGGCTCGGCGACGTCTGCGACAAGGACGCCGACGGCGACAAGATCGTCAACGCCAAGGACAACTGCCCGCTGGTGCCGAACTACGACCAGACCGATACCGACGGCGACGGCACCGGCGACGCCTGCGATCCGGTCGACGGCACCAAGAAGGACACCGACAAGGACGGCGTGCTCGACGGCGACGACAACTGCCCGACGACGCCGAACCCGACCCAGGCCGACAAGGACGACGACGGCAAGGGCGACGCCTGCGACGACGACGTCGACGGCGACGGCGTGCCCAACGGCAACGACAACTGCCCGCTGCTCGCCAACCCGGGCCAGGCCGACGCGGACGGCGACGGCATCGGCGACGCCTGCGACCTCGAGGACGACACCGACGGCGACGGCATCGGCGACGAGAAGGACAACTGCTACAAGGTCCACAACGCCGACCAGGCCGACCAGGACGGGGACGGCAAGGGCGACGCCTGCGACGACGACGTCGACGGCGACGGCTTCAAGAACGCCTTCGACAACTGCCCGGCGACGCCGAACCCGAAGCAGACCGACACCGACGGCGACGGCAAGGGCGACGCCTGCGACAACGAGGCGCTGTGCAAGGTGCAGGCCGATTGTCCGGCCGGCCAGCTCTGCTTCGCGCCGCTCTGCCTGACGCCGCAGAAGTGCAGCTCGCAGTCGGATTGCGGTTCCGGCACCTTCTGCTACCAGGGCCTGTGCGTGCCGCCGCAGGTGGTGCCCTCGAACTTCTGCGCCGATACCTCGACCTGCCCGCAGGGCTTCGTCTGCCAGCTCTCGAGCTGCACGCCGGACAACTGCCAGTCGGACGCGGACTGCTCGCAGGGCAAGAAATGCCTGTACGGCGAGTGCCTGCCGGGTCAGATCCCGATCTCGGGCTGCACCATCGACGAGCAATGCCCGCCCGATCAGCAATGCGTCGCCAAGCTCTGCGTGCCCAAGCTCTGCGACAAGGACGCCGAGTGCGGCAAGAACGAGAAGTGCTTCAAGGGCATCTGCATCCCGAACCTGATCCCGACGGTCGAGTGCGAGCAGGCCTCGGATTGCCCGAAGATCCCGATCGGCGGCGTGAAGCTGACCTGCGCCGCGGGCGTCTGCGTGCCTCAGATCCCGGGCATCCCGCCGCTCTGCACCGCCGACGCCGACTGCGCCGCGGACGAGCAATGCCTCGTCGCGGTCTGCACCAAGAAGGCCTGTGACACCTCGGCCGATTGCGGGCCGGGCAAATCCTGCACCTTCGGCTTCTGCCTCGACAGCGATCAGCAGGTACCGCAACCCGGCCAGTGCAAGACCTCGGCCGATTGTGATCCCGGCGACAGTTGCTTCCAGACCGTCTGCCTGCCCTTCCAGCTGCCGGGCGGCGGCGGTGGCGGCGGCGGCGGCGGTGGTGGCGGCAATCTGCCCACGCTCTGCGGTCCGGGCGGCACGTGCCCGGCCGGCAAGAAGTGCCAGTTCGGCGTGGTCTGCCTTTGATCGAGCCCTTCGACCTGCGCGACGCGCGCCTGCACGACGCCCGCCTCACTGGCGCCGACCTGCAGGATGCGGACCTTCGGCACGTCGATCTCACGCTCGCCGACCTCCGCGGTGCCCGGCTTCGCGGCGCCCGCCTCGCCGGTGCAGACCTCAGCCTCGCCGACCTCTCCGGCGCCGACCTGCGCGGCGCGGACCTCGGCGGCGCCCTGCTCGAGGGCGCCGACCTGCGTGAGGCCGACCTCGAGGGCGCGGATCTCGATCAGGCCTCGCTCGGCGGCGCCCGCGTCGCCGGCGCCCGGGGGCTCGCGCCCGAGCGTTTGGCCGAGACGACGGCCCCCGAGCTCGCCGAGCGGCGCGGGACCGAGGCGTTCGCCGCCGCCCGCAAGGCGCACGGCGAGGGGCGCCTCGGACTGGCCGAGTTGCGCTATCGCCGCGCCGCTGCGTGGCTGCCGTCGCTCGGCGCGCCGCAATGGGGCGTCGCCGCGGTCCGCTTGGAGCGCGCCGACGCGGCGGGTGCGCGCGACGCGCTGGACGCCGCCGTCGTCGCCGAGCCCGACGCCGACCGCGCGCGCCTCGCCGGGCTGGCGCTGACGGTGTTGGCACGCGCCCACGGTGCCCCCGGTGCCGACGCCGACCTGTGGGCACGCGTCGAAGCCGCGCGGCGACGGGGCGGCCGCGTCGCCGAGCTCGCCGAGGCCGTCGAGTCGGCGCCCGACGACGCCACCGCGCTCGCCCGACTCCGCGACGCGCTGCCGGACGAGCCTGCGGTTCGCTTCGCCGCCGAGCGCCTCGACCGCGCCCCAAGGGCGCCCCGGCGAGGCGAGGACGCGGCCGCGCAGCTCGCCGATCCGGCGTTTCGGGAGAGTGAGCGCGAGGCGCTGCTGGCGCTGCTCGCCGACCGCCGCGCCGACGCTGCGAGCCTGCAGGCGGCCCTGGTCCGAGCGCTGGGCATCGGCGCGATGGACCTCGCGGCCCGAGCCGAGCAGCGGTTGGTCCAGCGCCTGCCCGAGGCGCGGCTCTGGGCGGTCGCGCTGCGCGAGCTCGACGTGACGGCCGAGGCCTTCGAGACGCTGGTGCGCACGCGGCGCGGGCGGCTGGGTACGATCCGCGCGATGGGTTGGCTGGCGCTCGGCGCGCACGGGCCGACCGCGCGGCTCGAGACCGAGTCCGGAGTCTACTTCGCCAAGCGCTATCAGGGCGCGACGCGGAGCGCGGCGGCAGTGGCGTTCACGCATCGGATCCAACGCGCCGCGCGCGAAGCCGGGCTCGGCGCGCCCCGACCGATCGGCGACCGCCGGGGCGACGACCTGCTGGTCTTCGGCGGCGACGTCCTCGCGCTCTACGACGCACGCCCGGGCGTGACCGTCGGCGACGACGACCTCACGCCGGCCGAGGCCCGCCTGCTCGGACGGACCCTCGCGACGCTCCACGAGGCGTTGGCGCCGCTCGCGCACGGCGCAGGTCGGCCGCACGGCGGCCTGCGTGTCGGTACCCGCCTGTTGCGCTCGGGCGCGCCGGGCGCCGCCTTCGAGGCGGCGGTCGCGGCGGGCGCCGGGGCCGCGCTCTGGTACGAGCGTTCGGGGCTGCGGTTCGCGATCGAGGGCCGACTCGCCGCGATCGGAGAGCGGATTCGGCCCTGGCTCGCCGACGTGCGCCCGGCGGTGGTGCACGGGGATTTCGGCGCCGGCAACGTGCTCGTCGACGACGACGGCGGCGTCAGCGTCCTCGATTGGGACCTGTGCGACGTCGACCTCGGCGTCTGGGACCTCGCCCGCGCCATCGACCGTGCCGCCCTGCACTGGCCGAGCGACGAGCCCGATCCGGTCGAGATTCGACGAGCGGTCGCGGCCGCCCTGCTGCACGGCTACACCGAGGTCCGACCGCTGCACGCCGGCGAGCGCGCGGTGCTGCCGACGCTCGTCGCCGCGAGCCGCGTCGATCTGGACGCCGGCGTGCTCGCCCTGCTCGCCGGCCACGACGGCGACGCCGCGACCCTGGTCGCAGAGCGCCTGCGCAAGCGTCTGGACCGCGCGGTCGCCGGTGCGCCGGAGATCGACGCCGCGCTCACGCCGGGTTAGCCTGCGCCACGTGATGCCGGTCGAGTCCGCCTTCCAACCTGACGTCCGTCGCCTGCCCCACGCGCATCCCCGCGGTGGTCGATGGTCGCGCGCAGCCCTGGGCTCGCTCGCCCTGTGCGTGAGCCTCTCGGCTGCGTCGTCGGTGAGCGCGCAGCCGGCCGCGACGCCGCCGCGTCCGGCCGCAGACGGCAAGCCCGCCGGTGC
Organism: Pseudomonadota bacterium; assembly: GCA_041163625.1. Lineage (GTDB taxonomy): Bacteria > Myxococcota_A > UBA9042 > UBA9042 > UBA9042 > JACKFC01. Next base: position 28,309 of record JBEARB010000372.1, read on the forward strand.
CCCCCCCGCGGGGGACAAGGCTGCCGACGCCGACGACGCACCGGTCGAGACCGCGCCGCTCTCGGATTGGCAGGACGCCGTCAACGCCTTTCGATATCAGGACTTCGACTACGCCATCCCGCGCCTGCGGGCGCTGCTCTACCCGAAGGTCCGGCTCGAGCGCGAGCGCGAGTGGAAGGCGCGCGAGTATCTGGGCGCCTCGCTGTGGTGGACCGGCAAGAAGCAAGAGGCGCTCGACGAATTCACCGCGCTCCTCGTCCGCAATCCGACAGCGCGCCTGGATCCGGCCTCCTACCCGCCGCAGATCATCAAGGACTTCGAGACGCTGCGCAGCAACTTGGTGCGCCTCGGCGTGATCCGCCCGGGCCAGAAGCCGCGGCCAGAGAAGCCCCGCGCGACGCCCTTCGAGCCGCCCCTGGCGCTGGCCCTCTTCCCCTTCGGCGTCGGCCAGTTCGCCAACGCCGAGCCGTACAAGGGCGCGCTGTTCCTGGGCTCGGAGGCGGCGCTGGCCGGCGGCAGCCTCGCGATCTACCTCTACAACCGAGACGAGGGCCAGGCCGGCCGGTCGAACACCGCGTGGCGCACGGCGCAGTTGGTCACCGGCGGCCTGTTCTGGGCGGTGGCGGCGTGGGGCGTGGTCGACGCAGTGACGGTCCGCAGCGATCTGGTCGCTGCCGCGCGCAAGCAGCTCAAGGCCCCGGAGCGCTGAGCCGTCGCGACGCCTACGCCTTGCAGCGCGCGGGTCCCTCGTCCATCCTCACGGCCCCCCCTTGGCCACCCCCACGAGGGACGGAGTCGCGCATGATGCCCACCGCGTTCCTACACGAGATCGACGGCGGCGGCGGCGTCCGCGCCTCGCACCCCATCGAGAAGATGGTCTGCAGCATCGGCACCGACAAGCACAGCGACATCCGCCTGCGCGGCCGGGGTTTGGCGCCGGTGCACGCGCAGGTGCGGGTCGCCGGCGAGGGCGTTCGCATCGAGGCGGTCGGCGGGGAGCGCTTGGTCGTCAACGGCAAGCGCACCGACGCCCGGGCCTTGCAGCCCGGCGACGTCATCGACCTCGGTGCCGTCCGGCTGCGCTTCGACATGAAGCTCAAGGAGACCCGCGAGACGCCGGCCGCCCACGTCGCCGCGAGCGGTTCGCTGAAGGCGATGTTGGCCTCGGCGGCGCGCTTCTCCGAGGCGCTCGCCGGCAGCTACCAGGTCGACGATCTGCTCGCGACCATGCTCGACGAGATGATCGAGATCACCGACGCCGCCCGTGGCGCGGTGCTGCTCGTCGTCGACGACAAACCGCAGCTTCGCGCCGCACGCGAGGCCGGACGCAAGCCGAGCCGCGGCGAGTTCCCGATCTCGGACACCATCGTCGCGCGCGTCATCGCCACGCGGATGCCCGAGATCGTGCGCGACGCGCTGAACGATACGATGTTTTCGGCCGCCCGCTCGGTGCTGGACTTCAAGCTCGCGAGCGTGCTCTGCGTGCCGCTCATGGTCCGCGGCGAGCTGCTCGGCGTCATCTACCTCGGCAACGACAACGTCGTGAACCTGTTCAACCGCGACGCGCTCGACGTCGCCACCGTCTTCGCCGCGCAGGCCGCGATGGTGTTGCGCAACGCGATCTTGATCCGCGAGTTGCAGGTCAGCAACGAGAGCCTGACCCAACAACTCGAGCGGATTCACTTCGGCTCGTTGATCGGCACGTCGGGCGCGATGAAAGAGGTCTTTCGCAAGATCGACAAGGTCGCGCGAACCGACGTCTCGGTGCTCATCGAGGGCGAGACCGGCACCGGCAAGGAGCTCGTCGCCAGCGAGCTGCACCGGCGCAGCCACCGTGAGAATGGCCCGTTCATCGTGATCAACTGCGGCGCGATCCCCGAAAACCTACTCGAATCCGAGCTCTTCGGCCATGTGAAGGGCAGCTTCACCGGCGCGGTCAACACGCGCGACGGCAAGTTCCAGGCAGCCGACGGCGGCACCCTCTTCCTCGACGAAGTCGGCGAGATGCCGCTGAACCTGCAGGTCAAGCTGCTGCGGGTGCTCGAAGAGCGTCGCGTGACCCGGATCGGCGAGTCGCAGGCGCGCGACGTCGATATCCGCGTGGTCGCCGCGACCAACCGCAACCTCGCCGAAGAGGTCCGCTCCGGCAACTTCCGCGAAGACCTGTACTACCGCCTCAACGTGGTCCGCCTCGAGCTGCCGCCGCTGCGCGAGCGCGGCTCGGACGTCGAGCTACTCGGCCGCTACTTCCTGCGCAAATACGGTGACGAGCTCGGCGTGCCGGCGAGCAGCTTCGCGGACGACGCCGTGCGCGCGCTGCGCGGCCACCGCTGGCCCGGCAACATTCGCGAGCTCGAGAACCGCATCAAGAAGGCGGTGATCTTCTGCGACGCCGGCATCGTGAAGGCCGAAGATCTGGACCTCCAGGAAGCCAGCGAGGGCCGCGTGCTGCCGCTGAACGAGGCCAAGGAGCAGTTCGCGCTGGACTACGTGCGACGCATCCTCGAGCAGAACGACGGCAACCGCACCCAGACCGCCAAGGAGCTCGGCGTCGATGTGCGCACCATCTTCCGCTACCTGGAGAAGGTGCGGCAGGACGGCGACGAGCTGAGCTGAACGTCGTTCAGGGCGCGGCGCGCAGGCGTCCGAGCTCGGCCTCGGCGGCCTTGCGGAAGCGCGACTCCGCCTTGCCGTCGCCGGCGACCTTCAAGTAGCGCTCGAACGCGGCGATGGCAGCAGCCTTGTCGCTCTTGCCGGGCACGCCCTTGCCGCTCGCGGCCTTGTCGCGCAGCGCGAAGGCGAGGTTGTAGAGCGCCGGCGTGTAGTCGGCCTTGCGCTCGAGGGCCTTGTTGTAGGCCTCGATCTCGCCGTCGACGTCCTTCATCCGCTGGTAGACCACACCGATGTTGTAGAACGCGCGGTGGTGCTGAGGGTCTCGCTTGACGCACTCGTAGTAGGTCTCGACCGCCTTGCGCAGGCCCTGCGTGCGGGCCGGCTCTTCGAGCTTGTCGGCGCGGACCTCGTAGGCGCCGCTCAGGTCGAACCAGGCCTCGGCGTTGTCGGGCTTCTCTTTGACGGCGGCCTCGAAGCCGGCGATGGCGGCGTCGACGCGACCGGCCTTGAGCAGCAGCATCGCGCGGTTGAGCATGGCGTCGGCGGCCTTGGGCTCGGCGGCGAGGCATTTATCGTAGTGCTCGAGCGCCTTGTCGGTCTGGCCCAGGTCCTCGTAGACCATGGCAAGGTTGAAGTGCGCGCGCCCGTAGGCCGGGTCGAGCTTGACGGCCTCGGCGTAGGCGCGGGCCTCCTGCGCGAAGGCGCGCTTGCGACCGTAGGCGACGCCGAGGTTGAACCAGCACTCCTTCAGGTCCGGCTTGAGCTCGACGCATTGCTGGAAGCTGACGACCGCTTCGTCCAGGCGCGACTCACCGAGCTGGCGCACGCCGTCGCGGAAATAGTCCTCGGCCGCGCGCTTGGGTGGATCGGCCGCGAGAGCCGGCGTCGCGACGGCGGCGAGCGCCACGCCGACGGCGACGACGGGGCGGGCGAGGCGGCGACGGAGCGAGCGAGAACGGGCGACGGTGGGCATGGGACCTCCTGCGGTCGGCATGATGACGAGGCCCGAACGCCTCGGCAAGCGCGCTGGCGGCTGCCGGGCGAATCCGCTAAGGTCCGCCGCCGAGAGACACGATGCGCCGCAACTGCGGAAGGTTCGGCGGCGCTGGAGGATCCATGTCGAAGTCCAGTCACCGCGCCCTCATCGCCCTGTTCGCCGTGCTCGCGGCCGCCGCCGGCCTGCCGGCGTGCTCGGACGACCCGGCCAACACGGGCAGCACGGATGTGGGGGGCCTGGACGCCGGCACGTACGGCACGATCTTCGGCGATACCGGCGCGGACACCGGCGTCGACAGCGCGGTCGACGCGGGCTGCACCACCGACGCCGAGTGCGCGGACGGCAACCCCTGCACCGACGATTTCTGCAAGGAAGGCGCCTGCACCCACCCGGCCAACAAGCTCGACTGCGACGACGGCGACCCCTGCACCGGCGGTGATCGCTGCAACGGCGGCAGTTGCGCCGCCGGCACCAGCAACCTCTGCGTCGACGAGCCCGAGATCTTCGAGTCCGACACCACCGACACCACCGATACCGACACCGGCGACGACACCGTCGCGGGCCCGACGCTCAAGGCCGGCGACCTGGTGATCACCGAGATCCACTACAACCCGGCCGGCAAGGACACCGCCGTGACCGACGCGGACGGCGAGTGGTTCGAGGTCTACAACGCCAGCGGCGTCGAGGTGGATCTGGCCGGCCTGCTGATCCACGACGACGGCAACGACAAATACAACGTCCTCGGCGGCAAGACGCTCGTCGCCGCCGGTGCCTACTTCGTCTTCGGCCGCACCCTCGACACGGCGGTCAACGGCGGCGTCACGGTCGACCACACCTACGGCAACTCGATCTCGCTGACCAACAGCAACGACAGCATCGTGCTCGAAAGCAACGGCGTCGTCATCGACAAGGTCGCCTGGGACACCAAGGCCGGCTGGCCGGTGCTCAACGGCAAGGCGATGCAGCTCTCGGCCGAGGTCACCGACGCGACCGACAACGACAACCCCGCCTTCTGGTGCGCCGCGAGCGAGCCGATGAGCTCGGGCGATACCGGCACCCCCGGCAAGGCCAACAGCGCCTGCCCGAAGAACGACAAGGACAAGGACGGCGTCCCCGACAGCGTCGACAACTGCCCGGACGTGCCCAACCCCGACCAAGCCGACGCCGACAAAAACGGCCAGGGCGACCTCTGCGAGGACGGCATCAAGCCCAACTGCGGCGACGCCACCAAGGACGACGACGAGGGCTGCGACGACGGCAACAACACCTCGGGCGACGGCTGCGACAAGTTCTGCGAGATCGAGTCGCCGATCGCGTCGGGCGCGCTGGTGATCAGCGAGATGCTGCCGAACCCGGCCACGGTCACCGACGCGAACGGCGAGTGGTTCGAGATCTACAACCCCGGCGACGCGCCGGTGACGCTCAACGGCCTGACCATCACGGTCGGCACGACGAGCACCTTCACCATCGTCGTGGAGTCGCTCAAGCCGGTGGTGGTGGCGCCGAAGTCGTACGCCGTCCTCGGCAACAACGCCGACGCCTCCACCAACGGTGGCGTCACGCTGACCTACGCCTACGACAAGCTCGCGCTCAGCAACAACGGCACCACGCTGACGCTGACCAGCGCCGGCACGGCGGTCGACAGCGTGACCTACGGCGACGGCTGGCCGCTCGCCGGCGGCAAGTCGCTGAGCCTGGACCCGGGCTCGCTCGACGCCTCGGCCAACGACGCGCTGGGCGCGTGGTGCTTCGGCCAGGCGGTGTTCGGCGCCGGTGACCTCGGCAGTCCCGGCCAGCCCAACCCCACCTGCGCCGGCTCGGACCAGGACGCGGACAAGGACGGCATTCCCGACGCCAAGGACAACTGCCCGAACAAGAAGAACGTCTTCCAAGAGGACGGCGACAAGGACGGCATCGGCGACGCCTGCGACAACTGCGTCGCCACCCCGAATGCCGACCAGGCCGACGCCAACAAGGACGGCGTCGGCGACGCCTGCGAGAAGCCCTACTGCGGCAACGGCGTGGTCGACGGCGACGACGAGTGCGACGACGCCAACGCGCTGCCGGCCGACGGTTGCAGCCCGATGTGCAAGAAGGAGGTGCCGATCGGCGCCGGCGACCTCGTGGTCGTCGAGTTGATGATCGACACCTCGGCCACCGCCGACGACAAGGGCGAGTGGGTCGAGCTGTACAACGCCAGCACGCAGACGCTCGACATCAATGGCCTCGAGCTGCGCAACAAGACCTCGGTGCACGTGGTGATGGCCGACAAGCCGCTGACGCTGGCGCCCAAGACCCTGCTGGTGATGGCGCTCTCGACCGATCCGCAGGTCAACGGCGGCGTCACCGCGGCCTACGGCTACAGCAGCGTGAACCTGACCAACGGCGGCAACCAGATCCGCTTGGTCTGGGCCGGCAAGGACGTCGATGTGGTCGGCTACGAAGACGGCGTACTCGGCTGGCCGCCCGTGGTCTCGGGCCGCTCGCTGCAGCTCTCGAGCGACAAGCTCGACGCGACGACCAACGACCTGCCAGGCGCGTGGTGTCTCGGCAAGACGCCCTACGGCGCCGGTGACAAGGGCACGCCAGGCGCGACCAACGCGGTCTGCGCGCCGGACGCCGACCAGGACGAAGTCCCCGACAGCAGCGACAACTGCAAGGACAAGCCGAACCCGGACCAGGCCGACAGCGACAAGGACGGCATCGGCGACGCTTGCGACAACTGCAAGGACGTGAAGAACGCCGACCAGGCCGACAGCGACAAGGACGGCGTCGGCGACGCGTGCCCGAACCAGCCGAGCGCCGAGTGCGGCGACGGCAAGACCGAGGGCAAGGAGCAATGCGACGACGGCGGCAAGGTCGACGGCGACGGTTGCAGCGCGACCTGCATGGTGGAGAGCCCGGCGCAGACCGGCGAAGTCGTCATCACCGAGATGCTCACCGACCCGACCGCCGTCAGCGACGCGGCCGGCGAGTGGCTCGAGCTCGCGAACACCACCACCGTCACCATCGACATCGCCGGCTGGAAGCTGCAGGACAAGGACAGCGACGGCGGCTTCACGTTCCCAACCACGGGCAAGCTCGAGATTCCGGCCGGCGCGCGCGTCATCGTGGCGCTGAACTCGGATCCGAAGGTCAACGGTGGGGTCGACCCGCTCGCGGGCTACGGCAGCAAGATCGCGCTCTCGAACAGCAGCGCCGGGGGCCGCGTCGCGCTCGAGAAGGCCGACGGCACCCTGGTCGACGAGGTGCGCTGGGAGAACAACGGCAAGAACGGCTGGCCGCAGAAGGTGGCCGGCGTCGCCTTCCAGCTCGGCAACGGCTCGGTCTCGGCCATCGACAACGACATCGGTGGCCATTGGTGCCTCGCCAGCAAGGTCTTCGGTGCGGGCGACAAGGGCACCCCCGCCGCCCTCAACGACGCTTCCTGCGGCGCACCGCCGCCGCCGCCGCCGCCGAGCAACGGCTTCAACCCGCAGCAGTGGTGGGCGTGGCCGACCGATCTCTGGCCGTAGCGACGCGACCGGAGCCTGCGGCCTCGCAGGCTCCGGCCTCGGCCCGCTCGCTCAGCGGCGGCCGCTTCGACGAATCGATTGGATGATGTGGCGCGCGCGCCACGCCTGATGCCGGC
>JBEARB010000373.1:0-18034 GCA_041163625.1 Pseudomonadota bacterium
CCAAAAGGTGCCGCGCGTCGGCACCTGCGACGACGGCAACCCCTGCACGACGGGCGAGAGCTGCCAGGGCACCAGCTGCGTCGGCGGCGCCGCGACGCCCTGCGAAGACGGCTCGACCTGCACCGCGAACCCGTGCGATCCGAAGAAGGGCTGCCTCTCGGTGCCGGTGTCGCCGGGTTCGCCGTGCAAGCCGAGCGATCCGTGCCAACTCGTCGGTGCCTGTACGCTCGGCATCTGCCAGCCGGTGCTCGCCAAGGATTGCGACGACGGCAACCCGTGTACGCTCGATACCTGCGACAACCTCGACGGTGCCTGCGGCCACGGCGCGGTGCCCGGCCCCTGCGACGACGGCAGCGCCTGTACGGCGGACGATACCTGCGTCGGCAAGCTCTGCGCCGGCGTGCCGCTGCCGACCTGCTGCACCGAAGACAGCGACTGCGCCGACGACAACGGCTGCACGACCGACGTGTGCCAGGGCGGCGGTTGCCTCAACACCGTCGGTCCGAGCGACGGGCTGCCCTGCGACGACGGCAACGCCTGCACCGCCGCGAGCGCCTGCGCCGCCGGCACGTGCGTCGCCACGCAGCTCGCCGGCTGCGACGACGACAACGCCTGCACGCTCGACGTCTGCGATCCGAAGTCGGGCTGCAAACAGCTGGTGCTCGCCGATGGGGCGAGCTGCGACGACGGCGACGCGTGCAACGGCGTCGCGCTCTGCGCGGCCGGGGCCTGCAACAACAGCCCGCCGCTGGAATGCGACGACGACAACCCCTGCACCGACGATACTTGCAACGCCATCGGCGGCTGCGTGAACAGCGTCAACACCCACGCGTGCGACGACGGCAACGCCTGCACCCGCGACGACGCCTGCGTAGACGGCGCCTGCAACGGCGTCCCCCTGCTCTGCGACGACGACGAGCCCTGCACCGACGACGCGTGCAGCTTCGGCCAGGGCTGCGTGTTCAGCGCCAAGGCCGGCGGCTGCGACGACGGCAGCGCCTGCACCGTCGACGACGCCTGCAACGGCGAGCAGGGCTGCGTCGGCGCACCGGTCGACTGCGACGACGGCGTCGCGTGCACCGTCGACAGCTGCGACCCCGCGATCGGCTGCGTGCACGACGGGGCCCCTCTCGAGGAGACGTGGTGCAGCGACGGCGACAACTGCACCTACGAAGACCACTGCAAGGGCGGCGCCTGCACCCCCGGCGGCTCCATCGATTGCGACGACGGCAACCCGTGCACCGCCGGCAGCTGCAACCCGGCCACCGGCCGCTGCGTGGCGGCGCTGGTCGACACGCCGTGCGTGACGCCCACCGGCTGCGCGTCGGACGCGGTCTGCGGCAACGGCGTCTGCACCGGTAAGGCGATCAAGAGCTGCTGCACGCAGTCGAGCGGCTGCCAGGACGGCAACCCGTGCACCCTCGACGCCTGCGAGAAACCCGCCGGGACCTGCTCGCACACGTTGCTCTCCGGGCTCTCGTGCAGCGACGGCTCGGCGTGCACCAGCGGCGAGGTCTGCCAAGCGGGGCTGTGCTACGGCGGCGCGGCGGTGCCCTGTGACGACGCGAACGTGTGCACGGCCGATGCCTGCCTGCCGGAGAAGGGCTGCGTCCACACCCCACGCGACGCGCAAGATTGCCCGGACGGCGACGCCTGCAACGGCATCGAACGCTGCAAGGGCGCGACCTGCAGCGCGGGCACGCTCCCGAATTGCGACGACGCACAGCCGTGCACGACCGACAGCTGCGACGCCAAGGCCGGCTGCCTGCACGAGGCCAAGGTCGGTGCGGGCTGCGACGACGGCTCGCCGTGCACCCAGAAAGACGCCTGCACCGCCGGAGGCGTCTGTGCCGGCACCGCCATCAGCGGCAACGGCTGCTGTCAGATCGATCTCGACTGCGAGGACGGCTTCGGCTGCACCATCGACCGCTGCGGCAAGGACGCGCGCTGCACCCACGTCGCCCGCGCGTGCGACGATCCCGCCACCTGCGACGTGCGTGCCTGCGTGCAAGGCAGCTGCCTGACACAGGCGCGTTGCGCGACGCCGACGCTCTACAGCGAGCCGATCGAGTCGACGAGCGCGCTCCCTGCGGGATGGGTGAGCGGCGTCGTCAGCGGACCGAGCGTACCGGCCTGGAAGTCGACCGAGGGCGGCTTGGTCATGGGTAGCGCGCGGACGATGCAAGCGGGCCTCGGCGCCGGCAGCAGCGAGGTGCGATTGCCGCCGTTGCGCCTGCAGGCCGGCCCCTACCGACTGGAGTTCACGCTGCTGCTCGACGCCCCGGTGGGCTGCGCGCAGAGCCGCTTCGAGGCTCGCCTGGGCGAGGAGACGATCTCGGCCGTCTGCGGCGCGACGCCCACGGCGCAGGCGCTCGCGCTGCCGTTCGAGGTCACCGCGACCGGCGTGGTCTCGCTCGGGCTGCGCTACGTCGCCAACGCCCCGGCCGACGCCAAGCGCGGCGCCTTCGTCGACGCGGTCCGGGTCCGGGCCCTGCCCGGTCTCGGTTGCAACTGCGGGTCCAAGCCGTGAAGCGCGGCCGCTCGCGTCGGGGCGCAATGACGATCGCGATCGGAATCGCGATCGCGATGCTCGGTTGCGACAAGCCTCAGCCCTGCCAACCGGACGGCAGCTGTCCACCGCCGCTGACCTGCGTCGCCGGGCTGTGCAAGAACACGCTCGGGCTGCAGCCGAGCGGTGACGCGTCCGCAGACGGCAGCGGCGATTGCCCGTCGGACGTGCCGTTCGGTGCGTTGGCCGAGGCGGCCCACACCGCCTACGCGGGCGAGTTGGTCGTCGTCGGCGGCCACGCTGGCCGCGGCCGCTGCAGCGCCGCCAAGCCCGTCGATGCCTACGCCGACGCCGCGACCTTCGCACCCTGCGGCGGATTCCGGACCTTGCCGCCGGTGCCGGGCACCCGCTACGGCGCGATGAGCGTGGGCGGTCCGGACGGCGCGCTCTGGGTCGTGGGTGGCCGACGCGACGGCGGCGCGGGCCTGAGCATCCCGCTCGGCGATACCTTCCGGCTCGCGGCCGGCGACGCGAACTGGGGGATCGGCGCCGCGGACGTGCCGGCGCGCAGCCACGGTGCACTGGCCGCGACGCTGGACCCGCCCGCACTCTGGCTGCACGGCGGGGATATCGGCACCCAGCCGGGCGTCCCGATCGCCACGGGTGCGCTGCGTAGGCTCGACGTGCCGACCGGGACGGAGCGGCGGGCGCTGGCGTGGACCCTGCCGGCGACGAGCGGTGACGCCCCCGGCGCACGTCGTGGACATGCGCTGCTCGGCCGTGCCGGCTCGTTGGTGATGCTCGGCGGAATCGGACCGACGGGCGTGCTGCCCGGCGACGTGCGCATCTACGAGATCGCGACCGGCGTCTGGCGCCAGGTCGACATCCTGAGCGAGGAGCCGACGCCGCGCGCCTTCTCGGCGACGGCCTGGCTGCCCGACGGCAAGGTCCTGGTCTTCGGCGGGCGCGACGCCGATTGGGGGGAGCGCAACGACCTCTGGTCGCTCGACGTCGAGGCCGGCATCTACACCCGGCTGCGGCAAGGCGATCTGGGCCTGGACAACCTGCGCGACGGGACGATCGCGGCGCCGCCGGCGACATGCGAGCCGCCGGCGGCGCTACTCGGCTTCTCGGCGACGGATCCGGAGCGCCGAGCCGGTGGCGGGCTGCTCGTCACCGGCGGCGGCGCCTGGCTCTATGGCGGCGCCGGCGCCTGCGGCGCCCTCGGTGATGTCTGGCGCTACGATCTGGCGCAGAAGGCGTGGGCGATTGGCCGCACCGCCGGCCCCGGAGCGGCGTGCCCGATGCGCCGCTCGGGCTGCACCACCCTCTGCGAGCCCTGATCTCCGGCCTCGCTTGCGGCGACCGATGCGGGGCGGCCATACTCCGCGAACGACCTCGACGCCCCCAGCCATGCGTCGACCGGAGGCACGATGTTCAGCAACCCGCACTTCCGGCTCGCGATCGCGCTCGTGGTCGGCGCGACGCTACTCAGTGGCTGCGAGACCGTCACCGGCTCGGGTAGCGGCACCACCAACACCCGAACGGGCGCGTGGTGGGTCTGCCCGCCGGTGAAGACCGAGGGCCTCGCCCTACACGGCAAGCCCTGCGACACCAGCGCCGATTGCGCATACGGCCACTGCATCGCCGGCAGCTTCTTGGTCGGCTACGACGCCAACATCAAGATCTGCACCAAGAACAATGCCTGCACCGGCGGCAACAGCTTCGACACCGCGCCGTGCAGCGCCGACGACGGTGGCGGCGTGACGTTCGTCTCGGTCTTCGAGAAGAGCAAGAGCGGCGGCAACCTCCAGCGCACCTCCGCCGAACCCGCGAAAATCTGCGGAAAGTCGTGCAGCTCCGACGCCGACTGCAGCTCCTGGAACGCCGAGACCCCCGACTGCATCAAGAACTCGACGGACCTCGTGTCGATCGGGACTCAGGGGGTCTGTGGCGTCAACCCGTTCAAGTAGCCGCAAGGATTGGATCACCGGGTCGAGCATGATAACCTGAGGTGGTGAGACCTAGCGCTACGGGCGCGGATGTTCGGAGAAACTGTTGGACGTACCTCCTTCGCCTGGCGGTGATGACCCGCTCTCGAGCGTGCTCTTCATCGCCCTCTGCCTCGTGCTCTCCTTCCTGTTCGCCGGCTCCGAGACGGCGATCACCAGCATGGGAGAGCACCGCGTCCGCCGAATGATCGAGCAGAAGCAAGGCCCGCAGGCCTTCTTCGAGCTCTGGCTGGCCGACCACTCGGCGGTCCTCACGGCGCTGCTCGCCGGCAATACCCTGGTCAACATCGTCGCGTCGGCGCTGGTCACCAGCCTGACGCTCGACCTCTCGCAGGACGGCACGCTGCCGAGCTGGCTGCGGGACTCGGTCGTGACGATCGGCGTGTTCGGCTTGACGCTGTTGGTGCTGATCATCGGCGAGATCGTGCCCAAGACGCTGGCCAAGAGCCGGCCCGAGTGGTTCTTGCGCCCGTTCTGGGTGGTCTACGCCTTCCACCGGGCGACCTCGTGGCTGACCTCGGGCCTGACCTGGCTGGCCAAGGCGACGGTGCGGCTGCTCGGCGTCGACACCGAGGCCTCGGGCTTCGTCGTCACCGAGGAGCAGATCGAGGACATGGTGCGCATCGGCTCGGAAGAGGGCTCGATCGACACCCGCCGCGGCGACCTGCTGAAGAACGTCTTCGACCTGTGGGACACCTCGGTGCGCTCGATCATGACACCCCGCACGGAGATGGTCGGCCTGCCCATCGACGCGACGGTCGAACAGATTCTCGAGGTGATGCGAGAGAACGGCTACTCGCGCTACCCGGTCTACGAGGGCGGCCCCGACCACGTCGTCGGCATCTTCTACGCGCGTGCCCTGATCGACGCCGGCGGCGTCGGCGGCGAGGGCGAGTTCACGCTGCAGGCGAATCTGCGCACGCCGCTCTTCGTACCCGAGACGCAGAAGGCCAGCTCGTTGCTCCAGACCTTCCGCGCGCAGGCGGTGCACCTCGCGGTCGTCGTCGACGAGCACGGCGGCACGGCAGGCGTGGTCACCCTCGAGGACGTGCTCGAAGAGCTCGTCGGCGATATCTACGACGAATTCGACGAGCCGGACGCCGTCCTCGAGGCCATCGACGCCGACACCTGGCGCGTCGACGGCTCGCACGACATGCGCGACGTCGCCGAAGCCGTCGACATCGAGCTGCCCGAGGACGCGGGCTACTCGACGGTCGCGGGCTACGTCTTCCACCACCTCGGCCATATGCCCGAGTCTGGCGAGAGCTTCACCGCCGACGGTCTGCAGGTCACGGTGCTCGAGGTCGACGCGAAGAAGGTGCAGCGCGTCGAGGTCAAGCGCGCCCCGACGCCGGGCGACGAGCCCGCAGAGACGCTCGCCAACGCGAGCTGAGAGCAACCACGAATCAGGGCAGGTTGATGGTGTGATTGGGCGCGTCGGGCTGGACGTTGATGGTCCGGCTCGAGAGGACGCCGAGCGTGACGCTGCCGACCACGGCGGTGCCCACGGCCGTCCAGAACCACCAACGACCAAGGATCGAGTCGTCTTCTTCGACCACCGGCGGCGGCACGTCCTTGAGCTCGATCTCGACGTTGATCTCCTCGCCGGCGTTGACCTCGATGACGCGCGTATCGGCGAGTTTGCCGGCGGACACGACCTGCATCGTGTGCTTGCCGGGCGCGATGTCGCCGTCGAACGGCGTCAGGCCGATGGGCTTGCCGTCGAGCAAGATCTGGGCCCGGCGGATATTGCACTTCACCTTCAGCACGCCGCCCGAGGGCACGAGGTCGGCCTCCATCTCGCGCGCCTCGCCGGGCTTGAGCGTCACGGTCTCGACGAAGGTCGAGAAGCCCCGCTTCTGCAGTCGGACGACGTGGGATTTTCCGGGCTCGAGCTCGAGCGGCGCCGGCAGCGGCACGGTCCCGACCTCTCGATCGTCGACGAAGACCTTGGCCCCCTGCGTGAGGCTCATGATCTCGAGCGTGGACTTGCCGCTCTGCGAGGCGTTGGGCCGGCGCGGCTTGCGCTTGGCAGCCTCGGCGGTCGGCACCGCGATGGGCGCGACCAGCAGCGCGAAGGCGCACAGGGCTGCGATGCTGCGGGTCATGCCGCCTCCTCGGACGCAAGCGTGGGATCATCGACCGTCGTGCGGGCGCCGCCTGCTCCGAGCAGCATTGTGTCGCCCGAGCGGGTGCGCTGCAAGCGCACGGCGTGCGCGGCGCGCCGAGCGGCCTGAGCGGCAGCCAGCGCTTGCCGCCGGACCTCGGGATCGTCGGGGTCGCGCCAGCGCGCGCGGTCCCACGCGTCCGCACAGCGCCGGATGGCCTCGCTGAGCGCTGGTTCTTCCAGTCGCACAAGTTCCGCCAAGGGCCGCAGCGTCTGCCATCGCGCGCGGGCGACGCCGAGTCGATCGAGCTCGCGCTCGAGCCCGGCGATCTCGGCCGCCAGCGCGGGATCGAAGACTTCGACGCCGCCACGCCCGCGGCGCCACCACCAGAGCACGCCGACGCCGAGCGCCAGCAGCACGCCGAGCCAGACTCCGACCGGTATGCCGCCATCGTCCCCGGCGGCCTCGGGTGCCGCCTCGGGCTGCTCGGGCTCGACGCGGCGGAGCCCCGACTTGCCCGACCGCGGCATTCGCAATCCACCACCGAGTTTTCGAAGTGTTCTACCGATGTTGCGGAAGACTTCGACCTGCCGCTCCAGGTCGTATTCGACGACCCAGGTGTACCAGAGCAGCGCAGCGCCGTCGGCGATTCGGCGGAGTGCGGCGGCAGCGTTGTCGACCAAGGGGGCGAACTGCCCGGCCGGCGGGGTCGGATCGAAGGTCCGCCAGCCGGCCTGCGGAAAATAGACCTCGACCCACGAATGCGCGTCGGCCTGCTTGATCATCACGTAATCGCCGAACTCGTTGCGCTCGCCGCCGAGGAACCCATTGACGACGCGAGCCGGGATCCCTCGCGTGCGCAGCATCACCGCCATCGCCGTCGCGAAATACTCGCAGTGGCCGTGCCGCTTGCCGAAGAGGAAGTCTTCGAGCGGGGCGTTGTTGTCCTGATCGCCGGCGAGCGAGTAGGTCCAATCGCGGCGCAGCGCGCTCTCGACCGCCAAGACCTGTTCGAGCGTCGTCGAGCCACGGGCGAGCTGGGCGCCGAGCGCGGCGATGCGCGGATCGAGCTCCTCGGGGAGCTGCGTCCAGCGTTCTCGGACCCATTTCGGCACCTCGGCGTCCGGCTTTCGAGCGCCCGCCTCGATTTGCGCGCGCCGCGCGGCCTCGGACCGCGGCTCGACCACCTCGACATGATACGAGAGCGCTTGGTCCTTCGGTGCCTGCGTGGTCATGTCGCGCGAGAGCCCGATCTGAATCCGCTTCCGGCGGCCGCGCAGGCTGTCGTATTGACTGTCGAGGAACTCGATGACGCGGGTACCCGGCGGGTGGAAGACGATGTGCTGCTCGGTGTCGAGCGGTTCGAGGTAGACCCGCGCGCGCCAGGTGATCTCGTCGTCGCCGGCGGGGTGGGTCCCGGGGATCTCGTTGCGCTGGCCATAGGCGCGAATCCGCCAATTCGGCTCTTCGGAGCGCGACCAGCCACGCCCGTCGAAGCGGTCGAACGACAGACCGCGGATCCGCACCGGATGCTCGGCGCGCTCGGGCTCATCGGGGAAGCGCAGGCGCATCACGACCTCTGCGCTGCTCTTGATCCGACCGAAGCCACCGAGCTGCACCTCGTCGGCGAACCCCGTCACCGGCTGTGCACCGCGCGTCCGGGCGAAGAAAAAGCCCATGCCGATGCGCGGGAAGAGGAAGAAGAAGAGCATCGACGCGCCGAGAGCGAGCAACGCCATCAGGCTCGAGCCGAGCAGGAAGCGGCCGCCGACCAGCTGCCGCCGGCGCCAGCCCAGGGTCTCTGCCGTGATCGGTCCGTCGGGCAGCGTCTTGGCTGCCTCTGCGGCCACCAGCGCCTGCAACGCCCGCTCGCGTCGCCACGGTAGGCGGTCGCGCCAGCGGAGTCGCGACGCGATCGGCTCGAGATCGTCGGGCGCCGTGCGCGTCGCCAACTCGATGTTGCGGACGATGTGCAGCATCACCAGCGCCCAGATGGCGAGGACGGCGTAGATGAGGAAGGCAACGGCGAAGACCAGCGTCGGATGCACCACCGCCGCCACCAAGATCAGCAGGAACGAGAGCGCGTACAGCTGCAGCCAATCTTTCGCGTAGCGGCGCTGGAAGAGGCGGCTCGCGGTCATCAGGAGCGCGAATTCCAGCGCGTGCAGCAGCCAGTTGTCGTCCTGCATCGACCAGACGACGAGCGCCAGGAACGAGGCGGCGAGCACCGTGGTCCAGAAGCGCGCGGCCCCGGGCTGCGGCTCGGCGCTGCGCTTCCAGAGCAGGCTCGCGACGTACGCCACGCCGAAGGCCGCGGGCGCGACGATGCCGATTTGGCCACTCGACGCGACGGCCAGGAACGCGACGCCCACCAAGGCGTAGCTCGTCGCGAGGAAGGTGCGCTCGAAATTCACGCGGCCCCCCGCACCTGCGCCGGCGTGCGCTCGATCCGTTGGACGGCGCCCTCGTCGTCGAGCCAGACGCGCACGGTCGGCTCGGGGCTGCGCAGCGCCGTCTCGGCGCGCGAGGCGAAGAGCACCAAGACGCGCTCGCGGCCGACCCGGCCCTCACCGGACGCGAAGGACGCGGGCACACCGGCTGCCAGCCCTGCGGAACGCGCGGAATTGCGGGCGTGCAGCGCTGCCCAGCCGCGGTCGTCCAGTGGCCACTGCGCCGGCGGTGGCGCGTCGGCCGGCACCAGGCGCGCCAGATGGCGACGCAAGCCGACGAGGACAGCGCCGCCGCCGTCGGGGTCGGCAGCCGGCTCGACGACGCCGTCGAACGAGCGCAAGCCGACGGCGAGTCCGGCCTCGAGCAACGCGGCCGCGACGCCGGCGACGACGCTGCAGGCGCGATCGAGGCTGCGCGGATCGACGCTGCCATCCGCGGCGCGGTGCGCCGACGCGGGCGCGAAGTGGGCGAAGTCGATCCACGCGGTGCGCGCGGCTTCGCTCTCCCACTCGCGGGCGATGGCGCGGCCGCGGCGGGCGCTGATCTTCCAATGCATGTCGCGCGGCGCGTCGCCCGGACGGAAATCGCGCAGCCCGCGCAGCTCGGTCCCCTGCCCCGCGCGCGGATTGCGCTCCTGCTCTCCGCGATCGCTGCCGCCCGGGACGCCGAGCGCGACGGGCTCGACCGGCGGCAATGCGAGCAGCTGCGCCGGCTCGTCGCGGACGATCGACTTGCGCGCGAAGCCGAAGGGGTAGGTCGTCGAGAGCCGCAGCCCGAGCGTCTGCAGCGGGCCGCGCTGGAGCGCGCGGGCGACCACGAACGCCGCGCCGGTCTCACCGGGCGCGAGGTGCAGCACGAAGCCGGGCCGCTGCTCGAGCGATTCTTCGTCTTGCAGCTCGTCGACCTCGAGGTGCAGAGCGGCGCGGGTCTTGTCGTTGTGCACGGTGACGCGCAGCTCCACCGCCTCGCCGACGTCGAGCTCGCGTGGGTAGTGCCGCTGCGCGAGCACGCCCTTCAGGTCGAGTTCGGAGAGCACGCCGGAGATCGAGATGATCGAGATCAGCAGGCTGAGCACGAGGTAGAGCAGGTTGTTGCCGGTGTTGACCGCGCCGATGCCGAGCAAGACAGCGA
Organism: Pseudomonadota bacterium; assembly: GCA_041163625.1. Classification (GTDB taxonomy): domain Bacteria; phylum Myxococcota_A; class UBA9042; order UBA9042; family UBA9042; genus JACKFC01. The sequence goes on from JBEARB010000373.1 coordinate 10,212, forward strand.
CCCCGATGATCCACCGGCCCTCGGTCGTGACCTGCAATTTGCGCGGGAACAAGCGGTTGCTGCGGCCGAGCGTGCGCAAGAGCCCCAGGCGTCGGCGACGTTGCCGCTTCAGCTCACGGTGGCGGCGGGCGACGAGCAAGCGTTCGGCTGCCGCTTCGGGCGTGAGACGCTCAGCCATGGGGCTCCTCGCGCGCATCCATGGCGTCAGCATCTCGCGCGGGCGGGACGCTTGCAAGCGTGGGCGCGGTGCCGGAAGATGGCGACCCCGACGCGCGGCGCGTCAGCAGGAGCCAGGGCATGAGCGGACGGAAGGGCGGACAGGCGGGCGAGGCGATCGAGCTGCGCACGTACACGATCATCGACTCGCTGCAGCCGCAGACGGCCTCGTTCATCGCCACCGTGGCGCGCGGCTTCCTGCCGCTCGAGGGCCAGGCGGCGTTGCTCGTCGAGGTCGCGCCGGGCATGAGCATCAACCGTGTGACCGACACGATCCTCAAGAATACGAGCGTGATCCCGGGCATGCAGATCGTCGAGCGCGCCTTCGGGATGCTCGAGGTGCACCACGACGACCGCGGTCAGATCCGCGCCGCCGGTGAGGCCCTGCTCGATTTCTACGGCATCGACGAGGACGCCCGCCTGCAGCCGCGGATCACCTCGGCCGAGCGCATCACCGGCATCGACGGGCACCAGACCCAGTTGATCAACCGCATGCGCCACGGCGACATGATCCGCGCTGGCGAGACCCTGTTCGTGCTCGAGGTGCATCCGGCCGGCTACGCGCTGCTCGCGACCAACGAGGCCGAGAAGCACGCCGACATCCGCGTGCTCGAGATGGTCACCTTCGGCGCGTTCGGTCGCGTCTGGCTCGGCGGCGACGAAGAGAATATCGCCGAGGCCGAGACCCGCATCCGGGCCGTGCTCGACGCCGTGAGCGGTCGCGACAACAGCGCCCGCTAGCGCGCCTCAGACGTCGGCGTCGGTGTCGTACGGACCCGCGCCGCGCCGCTCCACCGACAACCAGATCTCGAACGAGAGCCGCGTCGCCCCGGGCGCGAACGGAACGCGCAACTGCGCGACCACGCCCTGAAAGGCGCGCCGCGCTGCGCCGCCGAGCGGCATCGCCAAGGTATGCAGCGGCGCCACCGCCACCCGCACCGGGCGCTCACCGCCGATGGCGTCGACGCGTTGCAGGTGTAGACCGACGCGCGCTCCGCGCCTCGGCAGGCCCAATGAGAGGCTCGACGCCCGCGCTTGCTGCGGGCACGCGGCCGATTGCGGTGTGCCGCCGCCAAGCGCGACCTCGACCTCGTCCGGCCGACCGGTGCCGCCACCGAGGTTGCATTCGACGACGAATTCGAGCGGCTCGTCGACGGGCTCGGCCAACTCGACGGCCCAGCGCAGCCGAAGGGCCTCGCGCCGCGCGTCGAGTTCGAGCCGCTTGACCACGTCCAAGCCGACGCTGCGGCCGTCGCGGAGCTGCACGTCGGCCTGCGCAGCGAGCGTGATCTCGCCGGATTCCTCGGCGCCGCGGCCGCGGGTGTCGGCACCGAGCAAGCGATAGCGGCGGGTGTGCAAGCGGGCGCGGTCATCGCCGCCGTCGAGCGGGTCGAGGACGGCGTCTTCGGGCTCGGCGGCCTGCACGCGGTCGTGGAAGAGCGCGCGCTCGTAGCCGTCTTCGGGCATCCCGGGCGGTTGGCCGAGCTCGCGGCGCCGGGTGAGCACGTCGTGTAGACCGAGCCCGGTCGCGGGATGCTCCAGGCTCGCGACCGTGCCGCCGGCGTGTGGGCGCACCACGACGCGCATCCGACGGCTGCGCAGGAGCACGGAGGTCTCGAGCTCGGCGTACAGATCGCGCAGCGAGACCTCGAGGAAATCGGCCTCGCCGCGCACCAACGACTCCACCGCCAACTCGGCCTCGCACAGCGCCGCGTGGACTGCGGCACGCACGTCGGCATCGTGCATGGCGGCTCGCGCGCCCCAGCCAAAGGCCGCACCGACCTGGCCGCGGTACAGCGCCCGCCGCGGCTTGACGAGCTGACTCATCGCGCGGAAGCCGCCATTGCGCATCACCCGCTCGGTCGCGGCGAAGCGGCGGGAGACGTCAAGCATCCGCTTGTGCATTCGGTCGATCTCGCCGTAGCGGGCGAGGAAGGCCTGCCAGATGCCGCCGCGCAGCCACTCTTCCGCGTCGCTGCGGGTGTCGCCCGCGGCTTCGAGCAGGCCGCGGCGGCGCTCCCACGCCTGCACCCGCCACGGCGCGATGGTCTGCGAGGTCATCGCCGGCGCGACGCCGGAGGCGAGGTAGACCCGGCCGCGACCGAGCTCGGCTTCGACGCTCGGGCTCGGCAGCGCGAAGTCGACGTCGTCGCAGAGATCCACCGCGGCCTGCAGCGCCGCGAAGCCATCGGCCGCGCCGCCGCTGGCGAGCAGCTCGGCGGGACCGGCCCAGGTCAGGCTGACGTCGCGACCGAGCGCGCGCGCTGCGGCGCGGACGCGCTCGACGAAGCCGGCACCGTCGCGGGCGGCGACGGCCCGTCCGAGCGCGGCGTCGATGGGTAGGATGGCGAGGGGGCGGCCGACGTGCTCGGTGACGAAATGGCCGTCGAGCTCTCCGTCGATGGCGGCGGCGCGCAAGGCGGCGCCGTCCAGGGCCGTCCAGGTCGCGCCGGCGGCCTCGAGGACCTCGGCGAGGCGGGGCTCCCAGACGCCCTCGTCGAGCCACGCGCCGGTCGGTCGGACGCCGGTGCGGCGCTCGAGGAAACCCGCGGTCATCTCGAGTTGCCCGATCGCGTCGCGCCACGGCAGCAGCGCCAAGATCGGCGCGTAGAAGCCGCCGCCAACCAACTCGACGACGCCGTCGCTCGCGAGGCGTGCGAGCCGGTCGGCCAACGCGCCTTCGTGCGCTTCGAGGAATTCGAGCAGCGAGCCGTCGATCCGCAGCGCCAAGCGCGCGCTCGGCTCGGCTTCGAGCGCCTCGAGCAAGGGCTCGAGCGTCGACTCTGCGATGCGTCGGAGTGCGTCACTGCGTGTGCCGACCGGTGCGGCCAGCACGCCGATCAGGCGAACGCGAGAGGGTTGCAACGGGCGCCCGTCAGGATGCCGGGGCGAGGACCGGGGCCCGACGCTTGCCGCGGTGGTAGTACACGAGCACCTGGTCGGGCGAGACCATGTAGACCTGCCCGCGCGGCGAGCGCAGCGCCAGCGGCTTGCCGGCCTCGATCTGGATCAGCGTGCCGAAGAGCAGCGTCTGGTCGGCGTTCTTGATCAAGATCTGGTCGTAGTTCTCGAGGCCCTTGGGCTCGGCGCCCGAGGCAAAATCGACGCGCTCGACCTCGCGGAACTGCGCGAATCGCGTCTCGCCGTGGTTCTCGAGGATCCAGCCGTCCTGATTCTTGCCGATGACGTGCGCAACCACGACCGCGCCGTTCTTCAGCGTGACGCGGTCGCCCTTGACGGGGCATTTGTCGCAGACCGACTGCACCGGCGTGAACGGTCGGAACGCCGAGAGCATCGGCGCGACGGCAACCAGGAGCAGCAGGACCAGGGCTTTGCGCATCGCTTGCCTCCAAGGGCCCGCGCGCGGAAGCGGCGAGCGGCCGCAGCATAGCAGCGCGAGCGCAGAGGCGACAACAGGTGCGACGCGCGTGAGCGTCGCGTCTCTAGGGACAGCCGGAGGCTTCGACGCAACGCCACCGCGCGTCGACGAGCACGTCGCTGTGGCCGACCATGCCGTGCCGCTGTGCGCCGTCCGGCCCGGGTGTCGGATCGGGCGCGAGCTTGCGACGCTCGAGGCGGCCGCGAACCTCGACGCGCTTGCCGAGCAGACCGGTCGGCCAAGCGTCCAAGCCACCGATGTAGAGGACGCGGCCATCGTCGGCCTGCACGATCGCACCCGACGCGGCGTCTGCGGCCTTGCCGACCACGACGAGCGCCGCGGCAGCGGCGGCGGGCGCGGCCGGGACCGCGGACGGCGCCGCGGCAGCGGGATCGTCCAGCTTGCGGGGCGCCATCATCGCCTCGATGCGGGCTTCGGCGGCGCGACGCTCGGCTTCCGACTCCGACGCCGCCTGCGACGGCGCCTCGGCTGCGGCGTTGGTCGAGCCGTTGCCGTGCGCGCAGCCGGCCCAAAGCGCCGCCGTGAGCGACACGCAGAGGACGCGCACCGCTCGGCTCAAGCCTTCTTCCAGGTGGCCGAGGCGATGGCGCGCGAGGCACCGCCGCTCGCGCCGTGCCAGGCCAAGCCCTCGGCGTCCAGCCCACCGCCACCCGGTGTCGCGACGGTGCCGAGCTCGCCGTGTACCTCGACGCGCTGACCGAACAGCTCCTCGGGCCAGGCTTCCAGCCCGAGCACCAGCGTCACCAGGCCGTCGTCGTCGACCACGACGGCGCCCGAGGCGCTGTCCTGCGCGATGCCGTGCAGCGTCGCCGGCCCCGGCTTCACGTCGCCCGCGCCGACCGAGGGGTCGAGCAGCGGACCCGTGTTGCCGCTCAGGTAGTTGTCGAGCAGGTCATCAAGGCTGGGCATTGTTCCTCGCAGCGGCGTTGGGGTTCCAGTTCTTGGTCAGCGCGATGCCGTAGACGATCCGGTCGAAGTCGAAGTAGCCCTTGGCAAACTTCTCCTTCGTGCTCTGGTAGACGAGCATGGGCTGCTTCTCGGCCTGCTCGCCGTAGCGCGCCTGGTCGTATTGCATGTGGTTGGCGTGCCAGAAGCTCTGGCTGTCTTCGTCCCAGAAGCCGTAGTCGAAGTTGACGTAGGTCCCCTTGTACTCGTCGTTCCCCTCGGAATCCTTCTTGATCTTGGGGCGGCCGTGGTAGTAGGTGTAGCGCGTCATGTCGACCTTGCCGGTCGCCTCGTCGATCGGGAACGCCTCGGGATCGCTCTTCTCGACCGCCTTCGCCCAGGCCATGTAGTAGGCCTTCACGTTCTCTTGGTGGTTGGCCTCCATCAGCTTCTGGAACTCGGCCTCGCCGACCTCCTCGCGGATGTAGCGCATCAGGTGGCTGCGACCGTGCTGCTGCATGTGCTGCTCGATGGTCAGGCCGTTGGGGAGCACGACGGGCTTCTTCTCCCAGACGTGCTCCTCGTCCCAGTCGTGCTTGCCGGCGTTGAAATGCGCCTGATCGGGTCCAGCCTTCTGGTTGGACCAGAACAGCTTGGCGAACATCACGGCCTTGTACTGACCGAGGGTGCCGGGGAAGCTCAGCCCGAGCGGGATGCCGGCCTCCTTCAGGTTCTGTGCGGTCATGTCGGGGTGCTCGTTGACGAGCTTCTGGATGTCGGCCATGCGTGCGTGGCCTTGCTCGAAGGTCGCGTAGGCCTCACCGAGCGGCGGATTGCCGTCCGCACCCGTGTTCAGGACGGTGATGCCGATGCAGCCGCGACGCAGGGTGGCGAGCTCGGACTCGGTCATCGGACGGCCCTGCTCCTTCTCCCACATCGCTTGGTATTGCCCGAACTCGTACTTGCGCTGCGTGGTCTGGTAGCCCGAGCCGTAGACGTATTCGCGCGTCTCGCCGTCGTAGTCGTGGCGGTCCCAGCCGCCGGTGGTCTCGTTCCGGTGGTGGTAGGCGACCTTGTCGTTGGGCTTGTTCTCGGGCTTGGCCTCCTGATCGAGGCGGTCGCCGAGGAGCTGGACCGGAGCGCCGGCAGCGGCGCCCGCGCCCGCCGAGGCCGAGGGCAGCAGATCGGCCGCGGACTGGCCGGCGACCACACGGTCGGCGACGGCGTCGGCGTTCTGCTCGTAGCTGTCGCCGGCCTGACCGACGCCGCCCGAGAGCTGTACGCCGTTGCGCTGCTGCACGATGTGCGCGGCCTCATGGGCGGCGGTGTGCAGATCGGGCGCCTCGTTGAAGGCGACGTCGCTGCCCGTGGCGTAGGCCTTGGCGCCGAGCGTCTGGCCGGCATCCTTGGCGCGGCCACCGACGTGCGCGCGGACGCCGGAGAGGTCGTGACCGGGGCCGAAGCTGGCGCCGATCTGGTCGGCGAAGGGCAGCGGCGCTCCGGCTCCGGCGACGCCGGACTTGGCGGCCTCCTGCATCGGCGAGCCGCCCGGGCGCACGGCCTCGCGCTGGCGATCGTAGTGCTGCTCGCCGGCATCGGGCGTGACGCTCTTGCGCTGCACCGCGTAGCTGTCGCCACTGACGGCAGGCCCGTTCGCCTTCATCTGTACGGGGGCGGCGGGCGCTGCGCTCGTGGCGCGCCCCTGCTGCTCGGCTCCCTTCATCGCGGACATCGTCCCCTCCATCGGAACGCAGGCGCGCCTGGAAGGAGCCTAGCGCAGAACGGCCCCGAGAGCGCGCCGGATTCGCGCCGGTTCGAACGCCGCGGGGATTCCGCGCCCCAGCCAGCGCTCGCGGCAGATCGCGACAAGCCCGAGGAATTCGGGCTCCTAGCGGGCTCGGTCTTGCTGCACCGGCCGCGCTGACGCAGAGTGCGCGCGCCCCGCCACCCGCGGCGGAGCAGGAGCGGAGCGATGCAGCAGCAGAACGCAGGGGGCCCGGTCGCCGCCTACATCGAGAAGACGCTGATGGAGGCCTTTCCGGACGCCACCTTGACCGTACGCGACACCACGGGCACGGACGACCACTTCGAGGTCGAGATCGTCGCCGCGGCCTTCGGGGGCAAGACTCCGATCGCCCAGCACCGCATGGTCTACGCCGCGCTCGGCCAACCGGTCGGACGCGAAATTCACGCCCTGGCGCTGCGGACCCGCGCGCCACAACCCCAGTAGGAGCAAGCGATGAGCGACCCCACCAACCCCGTGATCGAGCGCATCGACGGCATCGTCAAGGGCAGCCCCGTGGTGCTGTTCATGAAGGGCACGCCGAACTTCCCGATGTGTGGCTTCTCGGCCCGCGTGGCGCAGGTGCTCGGCCAGATCGGCGCGCCCTACCAGGCCGTCAACGTGCTGGCCGACCCCGAGATCCGCGAAGGCGTGAAGCTCTACGGCAACTGGCCGACCATCCCGCAGCTCTACGTCAACGGCGAGCTGATCGGCGGCTGTGACATCACGCTCGACATGTTCCAGAGCGGCGAGCTCCAGCCCCTGCTCGAGCAGGCCACGGCCGGCGCCGCAGAGTAGCCCGAACGTACGACGGCGGCCGGTCGCATCGCGCGTCCGGCCGCCGTCGTCGTTTCCGCTCGCGATGGACGCTCAGGAAGGCGAGTCGAGCAGCACCCGGATCTGATCGACCGGCGTGGCGTAGCTCGTGCGGCAATAGTCGCAGGTCGACTCCACCACCTCGAGCCCCTCGATGACCTCCGCCAAGTCGGCCTTGGGCAGCGATGCGAGCAGCGTCAGCACGCGCTCGGGCGAGCAAGGGCAGGAGAAGCCCAACTCCTGCCGCGCGACCTGATCCCAATAGAAGCCTTCGAGCAGGCGCTCGGCCCAGGCCACGCCGTCGGCGTCCTCCGCCGTCATCGCGGCGCCCGGGCGGCCCGATGCCTGCAGATTCTGCACGAGGCGGGCGAGGTCCTCGCGGCTGCCCTCGGGCATCAACTGCACGAGGTAGCCGACCGCGGCCATGCCGTGATCGCGGCGGCTGGGATCGAGGTCGACCTCGAGCAGGGTCAAGATCTGTTCGCTCTCGAGCAGGTAGTGCATCAACACGTCGACCGGCCGAGCGTCCGCGTCGAACGCCACGCTGCTGCGGTACTGACCGCGCCCACGCTGCTGCCGCGTGACCTACATCGTGCCGCCGACCAGGGCCAGGCCCTCGGCATCGGGATGCCGCAGCGTCGCGCGGACGCCGCCATCCTCGAAGACGTCGACGACGAAGTTGCCGACGCCGCCCTGCTGGAAGCCCGCCAGCTGCAGTGTCTC
>JBEARB010000374.1:0-13740 GCA_041163625.1 Pseudomonadota bacterium
CGGCAGTGATTGTGCTTCGACGCTCTGCGATGTCGGCCAGACGCCGGCCATCTGCGTGCCGGCGCCGAGCTGCACCGACGGCAAGCAGAACGGCGACGAGACCGACGTGGACTGCGGCGGCTCCTGCCCCGACGCCTGCGACGACGCCAAGGGCTGCAAGGTCGCCGGCGACTGCAAGAGCGGGCTCTGCACCGGCAACGCCTGCGAGGCCAAGCCGACCTGCAGCGACGGCAAGCAGAACGGCGACGAGACCGACGTGGACTGCGGCGGCTCCTGCCCGGACGAGTGCGCCCGCGGCAAGGGCTGCAAGGTCGACGGCGACTGCAAGACCAGCGCGTGCAGCACCTCGGTTTCGCCGCCGGTCTGCGTGACGCCGACCGACGCGTGCGCCGATGGCGTGCAGGGCGGTGACGAGACCGACGTGGACTGCGGCGGCTCGTGCCCGGCCGATTGCGACAACGGCAAGGGCTGCAAGGCTGGCGATGATTGCGTCTCGACCTATTGCGAGGTGACCTCGACGACCGGCCAGTGCGCGCCGGCGCCGAGCTGCACCGACGGCAAGGAGAACGGCGACGAGACCGACGTGGACTGCGGCGGCTCCTGCCCGGACAAGTGCAAGGTCGGCAAGGGCTGCGAGGACGCGGCCGACTGCGAGACCGGCGTGCTCTGCGAGGGCAGCACCGACAAGGTCTGCACCGCGCCGGCGAGTTGCAGCGACGGCAGCCAGAACGGCGACGAGACCGACGTGGATTGCGGCGGTTCGTGCCCGGACGGCTGCGTCGACGGCAAGGGCTGCAAGCAGGGCACCGACTGCAAGAGCGGCCTGTGCAACGACGGCGCGAGCCCGGCGGTTTGTGCGCCGGCGCCGACCTGCACCGACGGCAGCAAGAACGGCGACGAGACCGACGTGGACTGCGGCGGCTCGTGTCCTGACGCCTGCAAGGACGATAAGGTCTGCAAGGCCGACAGTGACTGCGCCAGCGGCAATTGCGAGAGTGGCCTCTGCAAGCCCTCGGTGGTCGGCGCCAACTGCAATGACGGTATCAAGAACGGAGAGGAGACCGACGTCGACTGCGGCGGCTCGTGCCCGACTGCGTGCGAGGTCGATCAGGGCTGCGCCGTCGACGCCGATTGCGCGAGCAAGTGGTGTGGCGCCGCTGGTGTCTGCCTCAAGGGCTGTCCGGACGCGCCGGACCCCAACGACTGCGACGGCGACGGCTTGACCAACAAGGAGGAGGACGCCAACGGTGACGGCAAGCTCGATCCCGGAGAGACCGATCCCTTCGATATGGACACCGACGACGACGGAGTCGACGACGGCAAGGAGAAGCTCAAGGGCACCGACCCGACCGCGGCCGAGCTGCGGCTCTACGGCGGCGGCTGCAGCGCCTCCGGTCCTGCTTCGGGTACGGCCGGCAACCTCGCCGCGCTCCTGCTGATGGCTCTCGCGCTCGCCGTGCTCGGTCTGCGCCGGAAGGAGGTGCGCTGATGTCCGCGCTCCGCATCCTCGCGTTCGTCCTGCTCGCCGCCGTCGCGGTGGCGATCCCCTCTCAGGCCGACGCTCAAGCCGCCGGTGCCTTCTCGGTGCTTCGTTTCCGTCCCGGTATCGGCGCGTGGAACCTGCTGCACAGCGAGGCGCCCAAGGTCGCGGGCCACCTCACGCCGGTGGCCGGTCTGTACCTGCACTACGACCATCGGCCGCTGGTCTTCGTCGACGCGGCGACCGGCCAGACGGCGTACGACGAGGTCTCGTTCCAGTTCAACGCGCAGCTCGTCGCCTCGATCGGTCTGTTCGACCGCTTCGAAGTCGGCGTGGCCGTGCCGGTGGCGCTGCTGCAGGGCGTCGGTGACCGACCGGACAAGTTCCCGTTGGTGCCCGACGTCGCGGGCGGGCCGGGCGATCTGAGGGTGCAGGTCAAGGGCCTCATCCTGGAGAGCGGAGGCTTCCGACTCGGCGCGACGCTGCCGATCTTGTTGCCCACCGGCTCGGCCGACAACTACCTCGGCGACGGCGGGATCGGCCTCGAGCCCAAGCTGACGTTCTCCTACGACCTGGGCCGTTTGGGGGTGATCGGTAACCTCGGCTACCGCATGCGGCCGGACAACAGCTTCCGGCCGGCACTGACCAACCAGGACATCTCGGTCAGCGACGAGTTCGGCGGCAGCTTCGGCGCCCGCTTCGCCGTCATCCGCGACGAACTCGACGTGCTCGTCGATTGGTCCGGCGCGGTGAACCTGAAGGACCAGGAAGACACCGAGCGTGCCGGTGAGGTGCTCGCCGGTCTGCGTGCATACCTCCCGCGTGGTCTGGTCGGCACGGTCGCCGCCGGCCCCGGCATCGGCGTCGGCATGGGCGTGCCTAGCTTCCGCGTGGTCGCCAGCCTGATCTGGTCGCCGGTGCCCGACAAGGACGGCGACGGCCTCCTTGGCGACGCTGACAAATGCCCCGACGAGCCCGAGGACAAGGACGGCTTCGAGGACAAGGACGGCTGCCCGGACCCGGACAACGACAAGGACGGCATCCCCGACGTCAAGGACAAATGCCCCGGTGAGCCCGAGGACAAGGACGATTTCGAGGATGCTGACGGCTGTCCGGACCTGGACAACGACAAGGACGGCTTGCCGGACGCAAAGGATAAGTGCCCGAACGAGCCCGAGGACAAGGACAACTTCGAGGATGAAGACGGCTGTCCGGACCTGGACAACGACAACGACGGAGTTCCGGACAGCAAGGACAAGTGCCCGACTACCCTAGAAGACAAGGACGGGTTCGAGGACGACGACGGCTGTCCGGATCCGGACAATGACAAGGACGGAATCCTGGACGCGAATGACAAGTGTCCGCTGCAGCCCGAGACGGTGAACAAGTTCGAGGATGACGACGGTTGCCCCGACGCCAAGCCGACCAAGAACATCCGCATCGTCAAGGACACCATCGACGTGCCGCCGGTCTTCTTCGCGACGAACAAGGACGTGATTTTGCAAAAGAGCTTCTCGACCCTCGGGGAGGTCGCGACCGTGTTGCGCGAGAACCCGTGGATCAAGAAGGTCCGGGTCGAGGGCCACACCGACGACGTCGGCAAGGACGAGGCCAACCTCGACCTCTCGCAGCGTCGTGCAGATTCCGTCGTTCACTTCCTGGTCGAGCGTGGCATCGCGGCCGAGCGCCTCGAGGCCAAGGGCTTCGGTCCGACGCAGCCCAAGTGCAAGGACGTGCCCGAGCTGCTCGAGATGCAGAAGGACCGCTCGATGCGTCGCACGGCGAAGAAGGCGCTCGTCGTCTGCCGCGCCGACAACCGCCGCGTCGCCTTCGTCATCGTCGACCCGGCCGCCAACGGCAGCACGGTCACGCGTGAGCGCGTGATCGAAGAGGTCGTGCCCGGCAAGAGCGGCAAGCCGACGCCGCCGCGGCCCGGCAAGTAGTCGCCCGCGGCCCGCGGGGCGCGGTCGTTTGCGTCGGAGCGCCGACGCGGCGACACTGCGCCCCGCGGCGCCGCCAGCGAGGGGCCGCAGCGAGGTCCCGATGGCCAGCGACGCAACCGACCTGCGCCCCGAGTTCCGTCACAGCGACGCCTTCCCGAGCATGCGGCCGGGCGAGGTCGCCGACGCAGACGGTCTCTACCGCGAGCTCGACGCCGAGGGCGTCGCGTTGCCCGGCAGCGCCGCCGCCACCCCCGACGCCGCGGCGCTCGAGGAAGCCGTCGCGATGTGGCGCACGATGGTCCGCGTCCGCACCATCGACGAGCGCATGCTCGGCCTGCAGCGACAGGGCCGCATCGGCTTCTACGGCGCCGCCACCGGTCAGGAAGCCGGCGTCATCGGCGCCGCTGCGGCCCTGCAGCTGCGCGATTGGATCCATCCGGCCCTGCGCGAGGGCGGTATGGCGCTCTGGCGCGGATTTTCGCTGCGCACCTGGCTCGCGCATTGCTTCGGCAACGCCGAGGATGCCTGCACCAAGGGCCGGCAGATGCCCTGCCACTACGGCTCGCGGGAGCTGAACTACGTCACGCTCTCGTCGGTGATGACGACGCAGTTCCCGCAGGCGGTCGGCACGGCCTACGCGATGGCGATGCGCCATCCGGGGCAGGACCGCCCCGTCTGCTTCGTGGCCATCGGCGACGGCGCCACCTCCGAGGGCGATTTCCACGTCGCGATGAACATGGCCGGCGTGATGCGCCCGGGCGGTCGGGGGCTGCCGCTCGTGCTCTTCTGCGCCAACAACCGCTGGGCGATCAGCACGCCTTTCGAGAAGCAATGCGCCGCGCCCTCGCTCGCGCACAAGGCGATCGGCTACGGCCTCGGCGCCGCCCGCGTCGACGGCAACGACGCCCTCGCCGTGCGCCGCGTGGTCGCCGAGGCAGCCGCTCGGGCGCGCCGCGGCGAGCCGCCGGTCTTCGTCGAGGCGATGACCTACCGCGTCGGCGCGCACACGACCTCGGACGATCCGAGCCGCTACCGCGACGAGTCGGTCACGGCGGCGTGGCGCGCGCTCGATCCGATCGCGCGCCTGGAGCGCCATCTGCTCGACCAGGGCGCGCTCGACGCCGACGCCGCACAGGCGCACCGGCAGAGCTGCGACCGCGAGGTGCGCGAGACGTTGGCCGAGGTCGAGCAGCTGCCGCCGGTGGCGCTCGAGACGCTCTTCGAGGACGTCTACGCCACGCCGCCGCCGCATCTGCTGGCCCAGCTCGACGACGCGCGCGCGCATGCTGCCGGCGACAACGCCTGATCTTCGGCCTCGTCGCGGGCTGGCGGCGCTGCTGGTCTGCGTCGCGGCGGCGATCGGCGCCGCCCCCGCGGCGCTCGCCCACGACGGCGCGATTCGCTGGCGCACCGTCCACGCCCCCCACGTCGCGGTGCACCACCCTGCCGGCTACGAGGACTTCGCTCGCCGCGTCGCCCGCGTCGCCGAAGAGGCGCTGACCACGCTGACGACGCTGTTGCCCTACGAGCAGCCGCGGCGGCTCGAGCTGACGATCGACGACTACAGCGACGGCAGCAACGGCTTCGCCATCAACTTCCCCTACGATCACGTGCATCTCTACGCCGCACCGCCGCGCGTCGGCAGCGACCTCGAGGGCAACGGCGATTGGCTGCGCGCGCTGGTCTTCCACGAGGTCAGCCACATCCTGCACATGGGCGTCGCGAGCGGGCCGCCTGCTTGGCTGAATGCGGTGCTGGGTCGCATCTACCTGCCCAACGCGAACCTGCCGCGCTTCTGGCTCGAGGGGCTCGCGACCTGGGTCGAGACGCGTTTCGTCGGCGGTCGCGTGGGCGGCGCGGTGTTCATGGCGCGGCTGCGGGCGGCGCGGCTGGATCGACAGTGGCCGAGCTTGCAGCAGCTCACCGGCGAGCCGCTGCGGTGGCCGCGTGGGCGCGGCTGGTACGTCTTCGGCTCGTGGCTCATCGACCATCAGGTCCGCGCGCAAGGCACGGCGCCGACGCGCGCCTTCGTGCAGGATCAGGGCCGCCAGATCATCCCCTACGCGCTGAACGTGCTCTATCGCCGCCACCTCGGCCGCTCGGCGCTGCGCACCTGGCGCGACGCGCGCGCCGACTTCGATCAGCTGCACGACGCCGAGATCGCGCTGCGGGCGCGCGGGATCGTGCCACCTGCGCTGCCGAGCGCGCTCACTCCGACGGCGGCGCGTTGGCGTGCGGCACCCGAGCGGGCGTTGGTCCGCGCGCGTCGGCTCAGCCGCGACGGCGAGTGGCGTGGCCGCGCACGCCCGCATCCGGACGGCGTTTCGGTCGTGGTCGCTCGCGGCGGCGAGGGCGATCTGGCGCGCATCGAGCAGGTCCCGCGGGGCGGCGGATTGGGCCGCGTGCTGCACGTCTGCGAGAGCGACTGCGACGATCCCCTGGTGACGCCCGATGGGCGTTGGCTGCTCTTCGTCGGCTCGCGGCCGGACCACCTCGTCTATCGCCCTGGCGAGCTGCTCGCGGTGCCACTCGGCGAGGACGGACGCGGCCCCGGCGCGGCGGACGAACGTGCGGGCGCCGGGGTCGTCCGGCTCGGTCGGCGCTGGCGGGCCCGCGAGATCGCGCTCGATCCGAGCGGGCGATGGCTCGCCTACACCGCCATCGCGCGCGGACGGACCGCGCTGCGGCTCTTGCCCCTGCAGCGCGCGCTCGCGGATGCTGCGGCCGGCCGTGCCGTGGCCCCGGGCGTCTTGCTCGCCGAGGCGCGAGATCCGGTCGAGCTGCTCGGCACGCCGGCCTTGCTCCCGGCGACGACGCCGCGCGGCGGACTGCGGCTGCTGTGGACGCGTGGCCGTGGACGCGAGCGTGACCTGATCGAGCTCACCCTCGACGCCGACGGGCGGCCGCTCGGTCCACCGCGGCGGCGCGCCACCGCTACCAGCGCCGCCATCGTCGGTGCCGACGGTCGGGCGACCAGCCCCGATTGGATCGGCGATCTCACGGCCTTTCGTGACGCCACCGGCGGCTGGCGTCTCGGCGCCGTGATCCAGCACGGCGCCTACCGCGACGCCGCCTCGTTGCCGGTCGAAGCCACCGCCGCGCGATGGGAGTTGGCGAGTTGGAGCCCGACCGGCGTCGCGAGCGCCGCGTTCTTCGCCGATACGGGCGCCGTCGTCGTCGAGCATCGCGGCAACGGCATGGACTTGGTCGCAAGCGCCGCCATCGTCGCCGCCGCGCCCGCCGTTGGCGATGCGCCCGGCGCTGGTGTCGTAGCCGCTGCAACTGCCGCCGCGTCGGCAGCCCCGCCGAAACGGCGGACGATGCTGCGGCTGCGCGAGACCGACTACGACCCGTGGCCGACGCTGCGGCCGTTCTCCTACCTCCCCGCCTTCGAGGCCGGCGCGCTCGGCGACCAGTTCGAGGCCGAGAAGGTCGTCATCGGCGTCGACCTCGGCGGCCGCGACGCCCTCGAGCTCTACCGTTGGGGCCTGGTCTTCCGCAGCGATCTGACCTTCCGGCGGCCCTACGCGGTGGTCACGCTCGACACCCGACGCTTCCGACCGTATTGGGCGATGACCGCCGCGACCGTGCCGGGCACGACCTTCAGCACGCGTGGCTTCACGCTCCAGCAATACGAGACGCGCACGGTGAACCTGCGCCTGAGCGGCTCGCTGGCGCTGCCGGGGCCGCGGGCCGGTTGGTCGCTGGATGCATCGGTCGGCTTCGGCCGCACGCTCTTCGACGCCGAAGCGGCGGCGTGGCAAGCCCGCACGTTGCGCGACGAACCCTTCGGTCCGGTGCCGCTGCACGTCGATCTGCCGGGGGTGGGCGACGTCGCGCTCGGCGTGGCTTGGGGGCGCTCGGAATTCTACCCGAACTCGGTGGTCAGTGAGCGGGTCTCGTCGGTCTCGCTGGCGCTCACGGGCTCGCATCCGCTGCTGGGCGACGACGACCGCGCGATGCGCGTGGATCTCTCGGGCCGCAAATCGTTCCGGCTCGGAGGGCACCGCGTGTTGGCGCTGCGGGGTCGGGTCGGGCACGGCGTCCTGGTGCCCGACGGACAGCGCCCCTATCGGGTCGTCGGCGTCGGTCCGACCGATCTCTCCGGTCTGCTCGCCGGGCCGGGCGGCAGTGATTTCGGCGCCGTGCGCGGCCTCGTCGACGCCCGGCGCGACGGCAAACGGCTCGCCGGCCGCAGCCTCGGCTGGGTCTCGACCGAGCTGCACCTGCCCTTGCTCGACGTCGGCCACGGCTTCGACACGCTGCCGATCTGGCTCGGCCGACTCTGGGCCGTCGCCTTCCTCGATGCCGCCGGCGTGCTCGCGGGCGACGAGGCGCGACTGCGCGACGTTCGGACCACCTCGGGCGTCGCCGGCTCGGCGGGCGTCGAGTTCCGCTTGGCGGTGCAGACCGGCTACCTCCCGCTGGGCACCTTGCGTCTGGGCGCTGCCGCGGTGCACGGCGGCGCCGAAGGCTTCGCGACCTGGATTCGGATCGGCAACTGAGTCGCGCCGATCCGAGTGATGCGTCGCGCCGGCGCGCCGTGGCGGCGAGGTCTTGCCGATGACGTCGGGGCTGGCATGCTTCGCCCCCCGCCGCGCCCGCTCGGCGACACTGCAAGGGGATGCCAAGGATGAACGAGATGCTGAACATTCGACTGCCGGACGGCTCGGTCCGCCAGATGCCCGCGGGCGCTTCGCCGGCCGACGTCGCCGCCGCCATCGGCCCCGGGCTCGCCAAGGCTGCCCTGGCCGCGCGCGTCGATGGGGAGCTGCGCGACCTCAACCGCCCCTTCGATGGTGACGCCGAGCTCGCGCTGGTCACCGCCCGCGACGAGGCGGACGCCCTCGAGCTCGCGCGCCACGACTTCGCGCACGTCCTGGCCGAAGCGGTGCAGAACCTCTTCCCCGGTACGCAGATCACCTTCGGCCCCGCGACCGACGACGGCTTCTACTACGACTTCGCGCCGGCCGAGGGCCGCGGCATGTTCACCGACGCCGACCTGCCGGCGATCGAGGCCGAGATGCGCCGCATCATCGCCGCGAACAAGCCGCTCGTCCGCGAGGAGTGGACCCGCGACCAGCTGATCGCGCATTTCCGGGCGCACGGCGAGACCTTCAAGGCCGAGTGGGCTGCCGAGCTACCCGAGGGCGAGCCGCTGACCATCTACCGCGCCGGCGAGTGGCTCGACATGTGTCGCGGGCCGCACCTGCCCTCGACGGGAAAGCTCGATCCACAGGCCTTCCGGCTCACCCGCGTCTCGGGTGCCTATTGGCGCGGCGATCAGCGCAACGCGATGCTCAGCCGCATCTACGGCACCGGTTGGCTGAACAAGGGCCAGCTCGCGGCCCACATGCATCGGCTCGAGGAGGCCGCCAAGCGCGACCACCGCAAGCTCGGCGCCGAGATGAACCTCTTCCACCTCCAGCAGGAGGCGCACGGCAGCGTGTTCTGGCATCCGAACGGCTACCGGATCTGGCGCGAGCTCGAGGCCTACATGCGCCGCGCCATCGACGCCGCCGCCTACCGCGAGGTCAAGACCCCGCAGGTGATGGACGCCAAGCAGTGGGAGGCGTCGGGCCATTGGGGCAAGTACCGCGAGAATATGTTCGTCATCCCCGACGAGACCCCGAGCACCGAGGACGAGCACGCGATCATCAGCGGCGAGGCCGATTGGATGGCGCTCAAGCCGATGAACTGCCCGGCGCACGTGTTGATCTTCAAGCAGGGCATCAAGAGCTACCGCGAGCTGCCGCTGCGCATCTACGAGAACGGCTGCTGCCACCGCAACGAGCCGCACGGCGCGCTGCACGGCCTCATGCGCGTGCGTCAGTTCACCCAGGACGACGCGCACATCTTCTGCCGCGAAGACCAGATCGTCGATGAGGTGCAGGCCTTCTGTGCGCTCGCCGATCGCGTCTACCAGGACTTCGGCTTCTCGTACTCGATCAAGCTGGCGCTGCGCCCCGAGAAGCGCTTCGGCACCGACGCGATGTGGGATCAGGCCGAGGCCGAGCTCCGCGACGCCGTCCACCGTGCCGGGCTCGCCACCGACGAGCACGGTTGGGAGGAGCTGCCGGGTGAAGGAGCGTTCTACGCGCCCAAGCTCGAGTGGCACCTGACCGACGCCATCGGCCGCACCTGGCAGGTCGGCACCATCCAATCGGATCGCGTGCTGCCCGAGCGACTCGACGCCTCGTACATCGCCGAGGACGGCGATCGGCACCGCCCGGTGATGCTCCACCGCGCGATCTTCGGCAGCTACGAGCGCTTCATCGGCATCCTGATCGAGCACTTCGCCGGCCGGTTGCCGACCTGGCTGGCACCGGTGCAGGCGGTCGTCGCGACCATCGTCTCGGACGCCGACGACTACGCCCGTGACGTCGCAGCCAAGCTCAACGCTGCCGGCGTGCGAGTCGAGACCGACCTGCGCAACGAGAAGATCAACTACAAGGTGCGCGAGCACTCGCTGGCCAAGGTCCCGATGATGCTCGTCGTCGGCAATCGCGAGGCCGAGCAGGGCACCGTCGCGCTACGGCAGCTGGGCGTGAAGGAGCAGCGCTTCATGCCGCTCGACGAGGCGATTGCGCTGCTGACGGCCGAGGCGACGCCGCCGGACCTGCGCCCGCGCTAGCCTTCGGCTTCGCCGACTTCGAGCACGATCGCCGAACCTGGCAGGAGATCGGCGACGCCGTCGCGGACCGGGAAGGCGCGGTCGCCACTCGCGCGCACCAACAGCGCGTCGAAGGGCTCGGTCACCAACTCGCCCGAACGCTCGCGCAACGCCTTGTCGCGTTGGAGCTGGGCCAGCTTGTCGACCAACGTCGGGGGCGCCGGCCGCAGCGGCTCGTGGTCGTCCGGGTCGGCGAGCAGGCTGCAGAGGGTCTCGAGGTCGTGCAGGTCGGTGCTCATGTCGGGCTCCCGTCGGGCAGGGCGCCGCGTGCGACGCGTTCGAAGACATCGTGGGTCAGCGTCGCGGTGCGGTGCCAGGAGAAGGTGGCGGCGCGTGCGGCTCCGCGGGCGGCGAGCCGGTCGCGCAGCACGTCGTCTTCGAGCAATTCGCGCATCGCGGCTGCGATGGCGGCCTCGTCTTCGGCGGGGACGGCCAGCGCGGCGTCGCCGGCGACCTCGTCGAGCGAACTGCCGCGGCTGACCAGGGTGGCGGTGCCGCAGGCCATCGCCTCGACGACGGGCAGACCGAAGCCCTCGTAGAGCGAGGGGTAGCAGAGCGCGCGCGCGCCTTGGTAGAGCAGGCGCAGGTCCGAGGCCTCGACGTAGCCGGTGGTGAGGATGGCCTCGCGGGCGGGGCTGCTGCCCAGGGCTTCGCGGATGGCGGCGTCACGCCAGCCCTTGCCGCCGACCAGCACCAAGGCCACGTCGCGATGCTGCGGCCAGATGCGCTCGAAGGCGCGGACCAGGCGCACCAAGTTCTTGCGCGGCTCGAGCGTGCCGACCGCGAGCAGGTAGCGCTCCGGCAGGGCGAAGCGGGCGCGCATCGCGGTGATGGCATCGGCGTCGTGCGGACCGAAGAACATCGGATCGGCGGCGAGCGGGGTGGTCACGACACGGCGCGGCTCGACGTCGAGTAGGCGGATCACGTCGCGCCGGCTGGCCTCGGACGGGGTCAAGATCGCCGCCGCCCGGGCCGCCACCAACGGCAGCAGCCGCCGCTGGAGTTCGCGCTTGCGGAAGCTGAACGTCTCGGGCGTGAGGTAGACCGCCATATCGTGGAACGTCGCGACCATCGGCGCGCCGGGCAGCAGCGGACCCAGGTAATTCGGGTAGAACGCGACGTCGGGGCGCTCGCGGCGCCCGTGCCACGCCATCGCCGTCTGCATCCACAGCGCGCGCACGGGCATCGCCGGGCCGATCGCACGTCCGGGCACGTCGGCTTCGGTCGGGCGATTGGACGCGAGCAACAGCTCGTCGGACGGGTAGGCCTCGGCGTAGGCGCGCAGCAGGCGCTCGGTGTACATGCCGATGCCGCTACGGCCGGGCGCCCAGGTGGTCACGTCGACGAGGACCCGCATCAGTCGGGCTCCGCGTCGAGGAACCGGCGCGCCGGCTCGAAGACCTCGGCTGGGCAGCGCTCGGCGTACATCATGTCGCCGTGGCCGTAGTCGTGGCCATGGCCGAAGGCGCGGCCGAGGGTGACGAAGTGTTTCTCGACGACCTCGCCGCGCGCGACGCGGGCCTCACCCCAGGCCGCAAACGCGGGCTTCAGCGAGCGTGGCGGCGCGAGGCGGTCGTCGGCGCCGGCGAAGAAGCAGACCGGCACGTCGAGGTCGCGCAGGCCGTCGATGACGCGCTCGCCGCGCACCCGCAGCTCGCCGTCGCTCATCGCCCAGCCGGCGAACTCCCGATGCAGTGCGCGGGGCACATCGCGCATCCCGTCGACCATCAGCGGACCGGTGAGGCCGCGGCGCACACCGTCCGGGTTGTAGGCGACGCGGTGAAACGGCGTGGCGAACCAATCGACGAAGGGCGCGTAGAGCGTGCAGAGCAGACTGTACGGCATCATCGGCGCGAGCCAATCGGGCAAGCCGCGCACCTTCGAGAGCGGCCAGACCGGTACGCCGAGCCGTGCGGGTGATCCGAAGATGACGACCCGGCCGATGGCGTCGCGTGGGATGCTGCGCCCGAGGGTGGCGTACAGGAGCATCCCGCCCATCGAGAAGCCGCACAGGTCTACGGCTGCCGCGCCGGTGCGCGCGCGGATGGTCTGCACCGCCAGTGGCACGTCGTGCTCCGCCATCGCCTCGAAGCGGACCCGCGCGCGCTCGCCGGGGGCGTGGTCCGAGCGGCCCGAGCGCAGCGTGACGAGCCAAACGTCGCGGCCGGCGGCGGCGAGATGCCGCGCCAGCGAGCGCTCCGGATGGACGTCGCAGTTGCGCTCGTTGATCGCGAGACCGTGGATGATCAGCACGGGCGCGAACGCCTCCGTCTCCGCCGTGCCGCCGCTCGGGCGCAGCCGACGCAGCTCGATGGCGCTGCGGTCCGGCGTGTCGAGGCGATGGGTCTCGTCGTAGTCCAGTGGCACGTGCAGGCGCCGGCGCCAGAAGCGCACGTGCGCCCAGATCGCCAGGCCGACCAACGCGACGAGGACGACGGTGAACGCGATCATCCGGAGGGCGCCACCGTCCGGGCCAATCCCGAGACTGTCCAGCGCCGACTCGGGCATCGGCGGGACGTCGGCCAACAGCCCGAGCCACGGGCTCACGAGACCTCGCTCCGCCGACGCAGGCGGAAGATTCGCGCTCCCGGTCCGCGTCGTTCGCCGGCGACGCGGCGCAGCGGGTCCGCCGCCTCGGCCAAGACGCGGTCGTACAGCTGCTCGTAGCGCGACGCGACCGCGACGATCGAGAAGCGCTCCTGCACCAGCTTGCGGGCGCGGACGCCGAGCTGTTTCCGGCGACGCTCGTCCCGCAACAGGTCGACGACCGCCGCCGCGATGCTGACGGGCTGCATCGACGGCACGCCGATGGCGCCGCCGGGCTCGACGAGCTCCTCGAATGGCGGCTTGTTGGCGACGACGGTGGCCAGCCCTTCGGCCATGCCCTCGAGCAGCACGCGTGGCATGTCCATCCGCTCGTTGACGCTGTCGGCGGGGAAGATCTGCACCGTCGAGATCGCCATCAACTCGCGCAGGTCTTCGATGGTATTGAGGAAGCTGACGTGGTGCGCGAAGCCGTCGGCGCTGACGGCCTCGCGAATCCGGGCCTCTTCCTCGCGGTCGTCGTCGTTCTGAATGCGGCACGCCATCACGAAATGGCAGTCGATCTCGCGCAGCACGCGCGGCAGCACCGCCGCCACCGTCCGCGCCGCGTATTTGTGCCGGTAGTCGCCGCAGTAGAGTACGAGCGGCGGGCCGTCGGGGATGCCGTGGCGCGCGCGCACCACGCCCGGCACCAGCTTGCGCGGCGGCAACACCTCGACGCCGTGCGGGATGTGCTCGGCGTCGAGCACGCCGTCGCCCTGCACGCGCCGCTGCGTCTCGCGCGAGAGCGCGACCACCGGCTCGCCGGCGACCATCCGGGTGATCCCGAGCGTATTGCGCGGGGCGCGGACCAGCGTGTGGATGACGGGCAGGCCGCGCGCGCGGGCCCCGGCGCGAACGACCTGCGCCACCACCGGGTCGGCGGGCCAGAACAGGTGCACGAGCTGCACGTCCGAAGAGCCCAGCAGGCGGCCGAAGAGCCCGAGACGGCGGCCGAGCGGGGTGTCGCCGGCGACCTTCGGTCCCCACGCCGGCTCGGTCTCGATCTCCGGCGGCAGCGCGCCGACCACGCCCTCGTGGGTCAGCACGCGGGCGCGGTA